>JBAZIR010000027.1:0-26549 GCA_041651735.1 Verrucomicrobiia bacterium
TGATCATGCAGCTGGACATCGGCAACTGCCTCTCTGGCGGCGGCGACCCCATCGCAATGCTCAAGAAGTTCCCGGGACGCTCGCTGACCATTCACCTGCGGGAGCATGAGGAGAAGACCTTCGAGAGCGATTACTACAAGGAGATTTTCCATCTCGTCGAGACCAGCGCGAAGACGCAATGGTCCGTCGTTGAAATGGGTGGCGAAGGCGGGAAGGGGTTCGACGTGCCTGAAAAAGCGCTGGCGACACTGCGCCGCTTGGGGAAGTAGCACTCAACCCGGGAGACTCAGGCCATGAACCATCCATCACATCTCAGCCGGCGGCAGTTCGTCGGCGTCGCGGCGGCCGCGGCGGCGGTTTCCATTGTTCCGCGCCACGTGCTCGGCGGCGTGAAACACGTTGCGCCCAGCGAGAAGATCAACCTCGCCTACATCGGCTGTGGCACGCAGGGACTGCGGCAATTGATGCCGGCGCTGGAGAAAGCGGAGATCAACGTGGTCGCCGTGTGCGACCCGAATCGGAAGAGCGACGATTACCCGGAGTGGGGCCGGCATGAACTGAACAACAAGATTGCCAGGTTTCTCGGCGACCCGAACTGGGCCAAGGGCGCGCGCGGCGGCCTTTGCGGACGCGAAGTCGGCCAGGAAGTCGTCAATCGCCACTATGCGAAGCAGAAGCGTTCCGGCCGGGCCGGCGAGTGCCGCGCTTACAGTGATTTCCGTGAACTGCTGGAAAAGGAGAAGGATCTGGACGCGGTCTATATCATGACGCCGGAGCACCTGCATGGCGTCATCGCCGTCCGCGCAATGCGCAAAGGCAGGCACGTCATCACGCACAAGCCGATCTCCAACGTCCTCGACGAAGTTCGCATCGCGCGCGACACGGCTCGCGAAACGGGCGTCGTCTCACAGCTCTTCTGCGCCGCCGGCCAGCAAAACGCCCCCGCCATCGCCGAGTGGATCGCCAGCGGCGTCATCGGCCCGGTGCGCGAAGTTCACAACTGGTCCACGCGGCCGTTCTGGCCACAGGGCATGGATCGGCCGGCGGACGCGCCGCCCGTGCCGGATGGTTTCGAGTGGGACCTTTGGCTCGGTCCCGCAGCGCAACGGCCATATCATTCCGCTTACACGCACGCCGTTTTTCGCGGTTGGTATGATTTCGGCACCGGCGCGCTCGGGGACATGGGCCACTACAGCTTCCACCAGATCTTCGAAATTCTGAAACTCGGCTCGCCGCGCACCGTCGAGGCGGGCCGCAGCCAGTTCTGGAAGATCGAGAACTACGGCTGGCGCAAACAGGTCAACCTCGTTTCCTATCCGCGTGCCTCGGTGATTCATTGGGAGTTCCCCGCGCGCGGCGAGATGCCGCCGGTGACGTTGCACTGGTATGATGGCGGCCTGCGTCCGCCGCTGCCGAAGGAGCTCGACGATGACGGCGAAGAGATGCCCGCCGAGGGCCTGCTCTTCGTCGGTGACAACGGCAAGATCCTGTGCGGCTTCAGCGGCGACAAACCGCGCCTCATCCCGAAGGCGCGGATGCGCGACTTCAAGGAGCCGCCGCAGACGTTGCCGCGGCCCATCGAGGAACTTGACCAGTTCATCCGCGCCTGCCGCGGCGGCCAGCCGTCGGACGCCAGTTTCGAGAACGCCTATCCGTTTGCCGAGACGATTCTGCTCGGCACCATCGCGTTGCGCGTGAACAAAAAGTTGCGCTGGGACGCTGCGAAGTTCGAGTTCACCAATTCGAAGGAAGCCAACGAACTGAAGTGCCGCAAGAACCGCGAAGGATGGCAACTCTGAATATGGGCGGACACGCCGCCGGCATATGCAATGGCTGAACCAGCGCGCCGCGGCGGCGGAGCATTCCTCGAGATGATCCCGCCCATTACGTGGTGGGATTGAGCGACCACGGGCGGCGCATCGGGCGGCTGAGCATCTTGTTGGCCTCGTCGTCGCCGACGAAGCGCTCCTTTGCCGGATCCCATTCGATCTTCTTCCGGCCCAACCGCAACGCGATGTTGGCGATATGCGCGATGGTGATGGAACGGTGCGCGGTCTCGATCGGCACGATGGTCGGTTTGCCCGAGTAGATGCAGTCCACGAAGTTCCGCTCGTGGTGCTTGCTCTCGTAGAGGTGAACCTCGCTTTCACCGATCTTCTGCTGGCGGAGGCTCTCTGGCGTAAACTCCAGCTTCCCGCGGGTCACGAAAATTTTTCGGCCGTTCTCGCCCTCGAATGTCACACCGTTGGGGCCGGCGGATTCGTCCTCCACAACCATCGTGACACCGTTGGCATAGACACATTCGAAGTGGAACGTCTTCGCCGTATTGTAAAGTTCGCGCGGCGCGGGCATGTCAGCGCGGAGGTTCTCGATCTTCACCGGGCCGGACTGATCCATGTCCAGCGCCCATTGTGCGATATCAATATGGTGCGCGCCCCAGTCGGTGATCATCCCGCCGGAGTAATCGAAGTTCCATCGCCAGTTCAGCGGCATCAACGCCGGCCGGTAATCGCGATGCGGCACCGGGCCTTCCCACAGGTCGTAGTTCAACCCTTCCGGCACCGGCTCCGGCTGTTGTTTCGCGCCCAATTTGCTGAAATCACGATGGCCGCCGGGCAGCACCACATGAATGCGCTGGAGCTTGCCAAGCCGGCCGTTGCGCACGAACTCGCACGCCATGCGGAAATAGATGGCCGACCGCTGCTGGCTGCCGGTTTGCCACGTCACGCCAGCCTTCGCGACGGCGTCAGACATCGCGCGGCCCTGCTCGACCGTCACGGCCAGCGGTTTCTGGCCGTAGATGTGCTTGCTGCGCCGGGCGCAGATGATTGCCATGACCGCGTGCCAGTGATCCGGCGTGGATATCTGCACTGCGTCCACGTCTTCTTTTGCCAACAGCTCGCGGAAATCCTCATACACGCGACAGCCGTCGTAGTTGGGCTTGCCGGTCTTTTCGGCGTAGAACTTGTTCACCATCCGTCGCCCGACCTCGCGACCGCCTTTGCGCTCGCCCTGATAACCGTAGTGGTCCGACTCGCGGTTCACGTCGGCCACCGCCACCACCTGCACGCGCTCGTCATTGAGGAAATTCGGCGTCACCGACTGCGCGATGGTGCCGAAGCCGAAGCAGGCGAGGTGGATCCGTTCCGAAGGCGCGGGCCGTCCGCTGCGACCGAGCGCACTGGCGGGAATGATCATCGGCGCGGCCAGCGCGCCAGCGGCGGCGAGGAATTGACGACGAGAAAGTGTAACCGTCTTGTTCATGACCGCGCATCATACCGGCTGACGCGCGTGGGTCAATAGCGCGACCGGCTTACGAGCCGAGCACCGCCGTAGGCCAGGAGTCTATGAAGAAGCAAAGCCGCCACCCATAGCGGTTCGGTCAACGGTTCAACATATCGGAACCCGCCAGTGCATCACGCACCTTATTTGCAGCCGCAGCCCGACTGTTGCTTCGCCTTCTCGCGTTGCTTGGTGCCGATGCCGAGGAAGTTGAAGTCCTTGAGGTGGCCAATGACCTTCATGCCGGCGCGCGTCCAGAACTTCACGTCGTCCCACGAACGGATGCTGGCGAGTTTGCGGACGACGTATTTCGGCGTCAGGAAACTGGTGTAGATGCCCTGCGTAATTTCCAACAAGCGCTGGTCGCTCATCGGGCATTTCATGATCGGGACGCGCATGTCGTATTCGTCCCAATCCTCCGTGCGAAGCCAGCCGTTGCGCTTGCACTCGGCAAACAGCGGCGTGCCGGGATACGGCATGACGACGGTGGCTTGCAGCGTGTCGATGCAGCCTTTTTGGAAGAGCGACTTGGTCAGGTTGATGGTGCGCAACGCCTCCTGCTCGTTCTCCCACGGGTAGCCGACCATGCAGGTGACGTGCGGCTCGAGGCCGGCTTTCTTGGCGCGGCGCATGGATTCCTCCAGGCGGTCGGCGCGCCCGAGTTTCTGGATGCGGTCGAGGGTGGACTGCGTGGCGGACTCCAGGCCGTAGAGGACGAAACGGAAGTTGGCCTTGCCCATGAGGTTGTAATGCTCCTGGTCGAGCACGCCGGGGATCATGTTGCAGCCCATGACGACCTTCTTGTGCAGGCCGCGCTCGACCATGCCAAGGCAGAACTCCCGCAGCCACTTGCCGGCGGGGAACGTGCCGCTGTCGTCAAAGATCTCGCGCACGCCGAGGCCAACGAGGTGTTCGACCTCGGCGAGGAGTTGTTTCGGCGTCTGCGAACGGAAGTTGGTGAACGTCGTCGTCCACGAGCAGAACGTGCACCGGCCCCACCAGCAATCGCGGCCCACCATCGTATAGGTGCCGGGCAGATATTTGAAGTTGCCGTTGTCGTAGGCGTAGAGCTTCCACTTCGACAGCTCGCGGTCAATCATCGGCAGGCCGGTGAGGTCGTGCTTGAGCGGTCCGAACGCCCCGGTGCAGACGACTCCATCCACCGAGGGCGCGCCTTTGTCGCGCGCAGCCTGGGTTTTTTCCCAGACGGCTGTCTCCATCGAACGGCCGCGCAGTTGCCGCCGCGCCTCGTCGCGCGCTGCGGCGTCGCGCCAGAAATAGACGCCCTGCTCGAGCTTGTCGCCGCCGGCGAGGTGGCTGGCGAGGTTTAACAACGCGAAATCGAAGTCACCACCGGCGAGGCAAAAGTCCACGTTGCATTCGATGAGCGACTCTTCCGGCATCGCGGTGATGTGGTCGCCCATGAGCACAAACTTCGTCTGCGGTCGCAGCGACTTCATGCGGTCGATGATCTTCCAGACGCGCTTGATGACCGGCGTCTTGACCTCGAACGCGACGACATCCGGCGCGGCGTCTACGAAACGTTGCTCGTAAGCCTCGACCGTGTCGCGTTGCGCGACGCCGTCCTCCCACATCACATCATGGCCGGCGCGCTTGAGCAGCGTGGCCGCATAGGCGGGAATGACCGGATAGACGAAGGTGGGGTCGTTGAACCACTGGAACTGGCGGTTCTGCGAAATCAGCGGCACGCCCTTCGGGTCGGGCATCGGTGGGTAGCCAATCCAAATTTTCATGAATGTTTCGCATCCACCACGGGCGCCAACAATCCTCGGATGAAACTCAACCCGTAGGCCAAATGCGAACAGACGATACCGGCGAACGTGAGCAAAAACAAGGTGGGGCGGGTCGAAAAGCCGGACGCCGCCGCCAGGAGCAGATACGCCGTCACGCTGGTCGGATAAAGCCAGCCGATGACCGGCAGCGGTATCGAGAGCCAGCCCAGCAGCAGCCACAAGCTGAGGATGCTCGGCAGAAAGTAAACCAAACGCCGTGAAGTCTGCGGGAAGACCCGGACGAACGATCCGCGATGGAGGCCGTAGCTGGCCAGTTGCCTGAAATGCCGCAGCAACGACGGCCGGCGATGGTGAAACACCTCGACGCGCGGATCGTAGATGATTTTCTGGCCGAGCTTCTTGGTGATCTGCAGGCAAAGCTCGGTGTCTTCACCGGGCCAGTAATTGGTGCCGAAACCGCCAAGCGTCTCCAGCGTCTTCTTGCGTACGATGAGGTTGCAGCTCGGAAAATCATCCACCTCGCGCATCCGGTCCACGACATAACGATAGCGGTAGTTGCCGCTGATCATCCGCGCTTCGTAGATGCGTCCGCTGACGCGAGCCAGGAGCGGATCGTCCGGCGGCGTCAGGCCGGGCCCGCCCACCGCGCCGACTTCGGGCCGGCTGAAGTTGCCGACGGCCTCTTCCAGCCAGTGCGGCAGCGGATACGCGTCGTCGTCGAGGAACGCGATGATGCTGCCGGTGGCTTCACGGAAGCCGCGGTTGCGTTTCTCGGCGGGCCGCATCGGGCCGGTGGGCAGGATGCGCACGCGCGGGTCGCCATGGGTGAAGGGGTCGTCGGGCAGGACGACGACCTCGAAATCAGGGTAGTTCAGATCAAGGCAGTACTGGAGCGACTGTTGGAGCATTGGGTTGTCGCACTTGACAGGGATGATGATGCTCACGCGCGGCAGCGGATCGGGCGGCGTCTTTGGCTGGTAGCTGTCGTAGTAGCGCAGCACACGCAGCCGGTAGAACACCGCCAGCGTGTTTTCAAAAATGTCCCAAATGGCCCGCAGCCCAAACATGCCAAACAGTCCTTTGAACTCGATCACCACCGGCGCGTCCACAATCCGGTAGCCACGCGCGTGCAGCACCGCCAGCAACTCAATGTCGAACGCGAACGCCTTCACCAGGATGCGCGGGAAACAATCCGCCAGCGCCGTCCGCTTGAAGAGCTTCACGCCGGTCTGCGTGTCGAGCAGCGGCAGGCCGAACAGCAGTTTGATCAGCAGGTAGTAAAGATAACTGACGACTTTCCGGTGCCACGGATAGTTTAGGTTCGAGTCAGGATGGCGCTTGGAGCCGATGACCACGTCCGCGCCCGCGCGGTCCATCGTCGCCATCAACACCTCCACCTGCGACGGCGGTATGTCGAGATCCGCGTCGAGAAACGCCACCCGCTCGCCGCGCGATTCGCGGAAACCGCGTTTGAGCGCCTCGCCTTTGCCGGCGTTGTGTTTCTGGCGGAACGCGCGCACCTCCGGCCACTGTTGCGCGGCGCGCCCGGCCTCAGCGAAGGTGTTGTCCGGGCTGCCGTCGTCCACTACCACGATCTCGAACGATCGTTTTCCCAGGAACGTTTCGCGCACCTTGCCGACGTTCGCAAAGATGTGCGCGCCTTCGTTGAAGGCCGGCAGGATGATGCTGAGTTGCGGGTTACTTGCCGACATGCGACAGGCTCCAGATCAACGACACCAGCGCGCTCGCGCCGGCGACTCCGCTCACGGCTAGGATTTGCAGCAGGGTGCCGTGCCACAACCATAACGCCGCCGGATACGCCACTACCAGCATCGCCAGCGGTCCCAGCAACCGTTTGAAATCCGCGCGTGCCATGAAGAACTGCACCGGCAACGGCAGCAGCGCCAGCGGCAGCATCGCCCACACAAACGGCGCGACGATCGCCTCCGCCACCGGATTATTCGGGCCGGCGAGCAGGCGCACCGGCAACCACGGCCACAGCGAGCAGGCCGTGGCCGCGGCCACGCCCACCACCAGCGTCGCGCCCAACGACTGCCACAGCGCGCGCACAGCATGGCTCTCGCCGCGCGCCGCGTCACTGGCCGCCTTCGGGAACAACACCGTCGCCAGCGGCGCGACCAGACAGCCGAACGCCTGCGCGATCATCTTGGCCTTGCCGAACTGGCCGGAAACACTGGGTTCAAAATAGTGTCGCACAAAACTCATATCCAGCGACCCCATCGTGCTGACGCCGAAACTGACCACCAACGCCGGCCAGAAATACCGGTAGATCGGCCGGGTGTCCAGAGCGCCGTGGTTCGCACCACGATGATGCCATAGCGCCCGCAGCGCCCACAACGCCAGTCCCGCCGCCATGAACGCCGCCAGCAGTTGTCCGCCCAGCGCGCCGACCGCGCCGAATCCCAACGCCACCAGTCCCAGCCCGAACACGACGCGTCCCCAACTTTGCGCCAGCCCGACGATGGCGAGCCAGCGGAACCGCTGCAATCCTTGCAGCACCGCCGTCGTCACCGGCACCGTCAGTTGCGCCACCACCAAGCCCGCCACTGCCCACAGCAGCCCCGGCGAGGTCAGCCGGAATCCCGTCATCAACCACGATTGTGCCGCCGCCATGAACAACAGGAACGCCGCCGCATACCACGCCAGCCGCCGCGTCGCCCGCCACGCCAGCGACGCGACCGCCTGGGGGTCGGCTTGGGCATCGAACACCGCCGCATAGCGCGCCATCGCCACCTGCAACGCCACCACCGGCGTCATCACGTAGCCGAGCCAATCGTTCGCCCACTTCACCGCGCCAAAATCATCGTCCGTCAGCCAGCGCGCCAGCACCGCTTGAAAAACGTAAGCGGCCGCGTTCACACCCACCGACGCCGACAGCAGCAATGCCCCGGCGCTCCAGAATTGGCGGAGGTGGCTCATGAGTTGAAGGATTTGACCACGCGCAACTTCACGCTGGCGCCGGGAGGCTCCTCGTGCCGGCCCATCCGCTTGAACAACGCCGACAGCAGGCCGCAACCATACGTGATGTGCGCCAGCGGCAGCAGCCACAGTGACATCAACCCGCCTGCCAGCGTCCGGTTGTGGACCGCGTGATACGCCGAGGCCGACCCGATCAACAACGCGTACACCGCCAGCGGCAGCTCATACCACCAAGGATGCCACGCCAGCAGGCTCGCCAGATAAAAAAGAAACGCTGCCGGCACCATTCGGATCATGCACGTCACGCTCGGGCGGATGATCGTCTGCCCCATGCGCCCCCGTCCGTAGCCGAGCAACTGCCGCACGAAATTCCCCAGCGTTGGCCGATGGCTGCGATAAACGACGGCCTCCGGATCATAAATGAGCTGAAGACCGAGCCGCTGCAGCCGCTCGAACATTTCGTTCTCCTCGTTCGGCCACAGCCGTTCGTCGAAGCCGCCCGCCTTCACGAACGCTTCGCGCCGCATCGCCACGTTGCAGAGGATCAGTTCGCTCTCGTTGGTCGCGCGCCGCCGGCCGTTGGACTCGTAACGGGCGATGCTGCGGCCCATCGTCACCCGCGACCGCATCACGCGGGCGAAGCATTGCTGCCAGAAGTTGTCCGTTGGAGGGATCACGCTCGGCCCGCCCACCACCGCCGCGTTCGGGAACTCGGCGAAGTCCGCCACGAACCGCTCGAAAATCTTCGGGTCAGGCGACACGTCGTCGTCGAAGAACACCACGATCTCGCCTCGCGATTGCGCCACCGCCTGGTTGCGCTGTTTGCTCGGGTGAAATCCCTCCGCCACGATCACCTCGTAACGGTCGCGCGGATACTCCACCGCCGCGAGCGACTCCAGCACGCGCACCTCTTCCAACCCTGGCTTGTGCGGGATGACGACACTGAGGGTGGGATGCTGCGACGCACTCATGCCGCTGGCCGCTGGTGCGGACGCCGGCGGAAAGCGTTTGCGAACGCCAGCCGCCATACCATCCAGAGCGCCTCCCAAACGATACGGCGCGAGATTTTCGACACGCCCGCGCGCCGGTCCTTGAACGTGATCGGAATCTCAACGACCCGGAAACCTGCCATCCAGCACCGATAGTTCATTTCAATCTGAAAACCGTAGCCTTCTGAATGGATCGTGCCCAGGTCGAGCGCGGCCAGCACCTGTCTCCGGAACAGCTTGAACCCGCCAGTCGGATCGCACACCGGCATGCCCGTAATCAGCCGCACATACAGCGAGGCGCCGTAGCTGAGCAGCAACCGCTGCATCGGCCAGTCCACGACGCGTATGCCGCCCTTGTAGCGGGAGCCGATCACCACATCCGCTTCCTTCGCCGCCTCCAGAAACGACGGCAGCGCCTGCGGGTCGTGGCTGAAATCGCAGTCCATCTCCATCACCGCGTCGTAGCCGCGCTCCAGCGCCCAGCGGAAACCGGCGATGTACGCCGTGCCAAGGCCGAGTTTCCCGGCGCGATGCAGCACATGGACGCGCGATTGCTTCGCCACGATCTCGTCGGCCAGCCGGCCCGTGCCGTCGGGTGAGTTATCGTCCACGATCAGCAAATACAATTCCGGCGCGGCCGCCAGCACCGCTTCCACCAGCCGTGGCAGGTTCTCCGATTCGTTGTATGTCGGAACGATGACCAGTGTTTTCACGAGAGATTCGCCAGAAATTTTTCCATTGTCGCCGCGCACCGCTCCACCTGCGGCACCGATATGAATTCGTCGCGCGTGTGCGCCTGCGCGATGCTGCCCGCGCCGAACGCCACCGCCGGCACGCCGTGCCGCGCGAAGATCGCCCCGTCCGAAAACCACGGCGCGCCCACGCACCGCCCGCCGCTGGCCGCCCTGAGTTGGACGACCATTGGGTGACTCGCCGGCGTATCCAAGCCGGAGTTGTCGTTGATCACTTCGATCTCGATCCTGCCAAACCGGGCTCGCAACTGCCTCAGGAACTTCGCGTGATCGTCGCCCGGAAGCGTGCGGTGGTCCACCTCGATCTCGCAGCGGGCCGGCACGATGTTCACCTTCGAGCCGCCCCGGATCGTGCCGACATTGATCGTTGCCCGGCCGAGCAACGGATGCCGCCGCGTCAACTGCGCCGCGCAGCCGTGCTCCAGCCAGTCCACGATTCGGCCCATTTTATAAATCGCATTTTCCCCGCGCTCCGGCGTCGCGCCGTGACAGGACCGGCCGCGCGTCGCGATGCGGAACCACAACGAGCCTTTGTGCGCGTTGACAATGTCCATCTCCGTCGGCTCGCCCACGATGGCGAAGTCGAGCCTGCCGAGCAGCTTCGGCCTTTTGTTGCCCATGAGGTATTTCACGCCGTCGTTACCGCTCTCCTCGCCCATCAGGCCGATGAAGTAGATGTCGTTGTCACGGCTGGCCGCGCGCGATTCCGCCAGCCGCTTCATCGCCCAGAGAAACGCCGCCACGTTCGCTTTCGTGTCCGATGAGCCACGCCCGTAAAGCCGTCCGCCGCGGACCACCGGTTCGAACGGCTGGATGGTCATGCCGCGCACGCTGACGGTGTCCGTGTGCGGTCCCAGCGCAATCGCCCGCCGCGCCCGGCCTCGCGCGCCAAGCCTGCCGATCACATTCGGCCGGCCCGGCTCGACATATTGCATCTCCACGTCCGCGCCGATCCGCCGCAGGAAACTGGCGATGAACTTCGCGATCTCCTGCTCGCCGGTCTGGTCCGTGCCGGGATCGCCCTGTGGATTGACGCTCGGTATGGCGACAAGGTCGCGCAGCAGTTGGATGACGCCGGAGTGTTTCATGATGGCCGTTGGAACCATTCGACAAATTTTCCGATACCTTGCTCGATTTTTGTTTTAGGGTCGTAGCCGAGCATCCGGCGCGCCTTCGACACGTCGGCGAACGTGACCGGCACGTCGCCCGGTTGCTCCGGCCGGCGCTCGACGATCGCTTTCCGGCCGAGCGCGCTCTCAATCAACCCGACCAACTGCCGCAATTCGACGGTGTGGCTGTTGCCGAGGTTGAAAATCTCATAGCCGAACGCGCCGCGCACGCACGCCATGATGCCCTCCACGATGTCGTCAATGAAAGTGTAATCGCGCCGCGTCGAGCCGTCGCCGAATATCTCAATCGGTTTGCCGGCGGCAATGAGCCGCGCGAACTTGTGGATCGCCAGATCCGGCCGCTGCGACGGGCCATAGACCGTAAAGAACCGCAGGCAAGTCATGTCCATCCCATAGAGGTGATGATACGTGTGGCACAACGCCTCGCCGGCGAGCTTGGTGGCGGCGTAGGGCGAGATCGGCTTGAAGATCGGGTCGCTCTCGCTGAACGGAATCTTCGAGTTGATGCCATACACCGACGACGACGATGCGAAGACGAACTTCCGGATACCAGCGGCCCGCGCGCACTCCAGCAGGTTCATCGTGCCGGTGACGTTGGTTTGTGTATAGAGCAGCGGCTGTTCGATGCTCGGTCGCACGCCCGCCCGCGCCGCGAGATGAATGATGGCATCGAACTTCTCCGCCGCAAAAACACGGTCCATCGCCGCCTTGTCCACGATGTCGGCGGTGTGCAGCTTGACGCGGCCTGCCGCCTGAATTCGCGCCAGGTTACGCTGCTTGATTGCCGGATCGTAGAAATCGTTAAAGTCATCCACAATCACCACGCGATTTCCATCGCGCAGCAGGCGTTCAGAGACGTGGAAACCAATGAATCCCGCGCCTCCTGTGACCAGAAATTTCATGCCATTCACCGTATCAAACGGCCCCTATGATGGCAAGGAAGCCGGCGTAAGCCAGCCAGACGCCGAAGATGGCCGTTGGCAATCCACTCTTGTTTCGCGCTCATGGCCGCGAGACCTTCCGATCCACCCACTTCTGTCACTCCGATTCTTCCGGCTGGCGGCGCAAAGGATGATTGGCTGGCAGGTGGTTGAGCAGTTCTTTCTGGAATGCCTCCGCCTGCCGCTTTTGCTCGGCGCTGGATCGCGTTTGGTCGTTCAGATGGCGCTGGCCCTTGATGTCCGAGTTCTGGAGCGAGTCGGCCCATGCCCGCAGTTGGCGCGAACAGCTTTCCGCCACTGATTTCAAATCCGAGATTTGAGATTTCAAATCGCCAAACCCGGCCCGCCGCCCCAGGAAAAGGAGCATGGAACGGACTTCGCCCGCCGAGCCGCGCGCGATATAGATGAATGCCAGCAATTCGTTCGTTGTCCCGCGCTCGAATCCCTCCGCGATGTTGTTCGAGACCGACAACGCTGCGCGCTCCAACTGGTCCCGCAGGCTGTGCGACATTCGCTTCTGGTTCTGTTCCGTCAGATCATACACCCGTTCCGCCAGCCGCATCGCCTCCTGCCAAACCGGCAGTTCTTCAAATCTCCGGTAGGTCATCGTCACCTCCTAATTCGAGATCTCAAATCTCAAATCTCAGATTTTCAATCCTAAATTTCAAATTCTTAGTTGTTAATCTCAATTCTCCGCCGCCTTCACACAATCCTCCGTCACCAGCTTCATCAGCTCCGGATAGCTTTTCGGCACGCCGGGTGCAGTGACGGTCTCGCCTTCTTCGTCGCCGGTGGTGTGTTGGCCGTGCCGATGAAGTTTTTTTATATGAAAAGCCGCTGCATTGTCGAGCGAAGCGGAGGTTGCCAGCCAGACGCCGAAGATGGCCGTTGGCAATCCACGCCGGGCGGGCTTAGAGTCAACACCTGTTCAAACGAAAAGAAACATGGTTGACGGACACTCAAACTCAATCGCGACGGCTGCACGGGCCGAATTGCTCGCGCCAGCGGGCGATTGGGACTGCGCGCGCGCCGCGGTCGAGAACGGCGCGGACGGCATCTACTTCGGCCTCGAACGGTTTAACGCGCGGATGCGCGCCAACAACTTCACCACGGACGGCCTGCCAAAGCTGATGGAGTTCCTTCACCGTCGTGGCGTCCGCGGCTACGTCACGTTCAACATCCTTGCCTTCACCAACGAACTCGCCGAGGCGGAGCGTTACCTGCGGGCCATCATCGCCGCCGGCGCGGACGCCGTCATTGTGCAGGATGTCGGCGTCTGCCGGCTCGTCCGGCAGCTTTCGCCGGATTTTCCAATCCATGCCTCGACGCAGATGAGCGTCAGCAGCGTTGCCGGCGTCGAGTTCGCCCGCGAGCTGGGCTGCCAGCGTGTCATCCTCGCCCGCGAGTGTTCGATCAAGGAAATCGAGGCGATCCACTCCCAACTCCAGGCTTCAAACTCCAACATGGAACTGGAGGTGTTCATCCACGGCGCGTTGTGCGTCGCCTACTCCGGCCAGTGTCTCACCAGCGAGTCTCTCGGCGGGCGCTCGGCCAACCGCGGCGAATGCGCGCAGGCTTGCCGCATGCCGTATGAACTGATTCGCGACGGCCAACCGGTGCCGCTGGGCGACCGCCGCTACCTGCTCAGCCCACAGGACCTCGCAGGGTTGGAACTGCTGCCGGAGTTGCTGCGCGCCGGTGTTCACGCCTTCAAGATCGAAGGCCGGCTCAAGTCGCCGGAGTATGTGGCCAACATCACGCGAATCTACCGCGCGGCGCTGGACCGGCTGCAAAGCAGGACAGGCGTCCCGCCTGTCCCGCCTGTCTCGTCGTCCACCGATGGACAGGCGGGACGTCCGTCCCCTTCTTCCGACCGCTACGACATGGAAATGTCCTTCTCGCGCGGGCTGCACACCGGCTGGTTTCGCGGCACCGACAACCAGGCGCTGGTCCACGCGCGCTTTGGCAAAAAACGCGGCGTGCTTCTCGGCGAAGTCAGCCGCGTGCAGGGCGAGTGTGTCCTGCTGAAATTGCTGGCGCCGCTCAAGCCCGGCGACGGCATTGTTTTCGACGCGGGCCGGCCCGA
Source organism: Verrucomicrobiia bacterium (assembly GCA_041651735.1). Classification (GTDB taxonomy): domain Bacteria; phylum Verrucomicrobiota; class Verrucomicrobiia; order CAIQCK01; family CAIQCK01; genus CAIQCK01. The sequence continues at coordinate 13,875 of JBAZIR010000027.1, forward strand.
TGAGAAGGAGGAAGGCGGACGCGTCTATGACGTCGAGCCGCGCGGCGCGGAGACACTGCTCGGTTTCGGCCGCGGCGACATTGATTTCCGGCGCGTCCACGTTGGCGACAAGCTCTGGAAGACCAACGATCCCGAACTCGACCGCCGGCTGCGGCAGAGCTTCGCAGGCGACCTGCCGCGATATCAGCGACCGGTAACAATGGAGCTTCACGGCGGCGTCGGCCAGCCGCTGACGCTGGTGGTTCAGGACGAAGGCGGTCATATCGTCCGGCTTGCCTCTGCGATGCCGCTGGTGGCGGCACAGAAACGGCCGCTGGACACGGAGCGCCTGCGGGAGCAGCTCGGCCGGCTCGGCGGCACGCCGTTCGCGCTGGGCGAGCTGCGAAACGGGCTCGAAGGCGCGGTGATGCTGCCCGTGAGCGAACTGAACCGGTTGCGCCGCGATGCGGCAGCGCAGTTGGAGGCGCTGCGGGCGCAGCCCAAGCGATGGACACTGAATGAATGTGGAGCGCGGAATGCGGAATGCGGAACGAGGCCGGCCACGGAGTCGAAGGAGGCTGAACTGGTGGTTCTTGTCCGCAGCCTGGCACAACTCGGCACTGCGTTGCGCTGTGGCGTGCAGACGATCTACTGCGATTTTGAAAACCCGAAACTTTACCGCGACGCTGTTGCGACGTCCCGGCATCCCGCGTTCCGCACACCACACTTCGCACTCTATGTCGCTCCGCCGCGCATCACCAAGCCGGGCGACGATTGGATTCTCAAACAAGTCCGCGCCTGCGATGCCGACGGCTATCTGGTCCGCAACTACGATCACCTGAAGTTCTTCGCCGACTGCCGCCGTGTTGGCGATTTTTCGCTCAACGTCGCCAATCCGATGGCAGCCGATTATTTCATCGGCCGTTTCGGCTTGGAGCGATTGACTGCCAGTTACGATCTGGATGCGGCGCAGCTTGAAACGCTGTTGCGCTCCGCGCCCCCGGCGTGGTTTGAGATTGTCATCCACCAGCACATGCCGATGTTTCACATGGAACACTGCATCTTCTGCGCGTTCCTCACCAGTGGCACGGACTGCACCAACTGCGGCCGGCCGTGCGACCACCACGACGTGCGGCTTCGCGACCGCGTCGGCGCCGAGCATCCCTTGAAGGCCGACGCCGGCTGCCGCAACACGGTGTTCAACGCGCTGGCGCAGACCGGAGCCGAGCACGTCGCGCGGCTGATGGCGCTCGGTGCGCGCCGGTTCCGCATCGAATTTCTGGACGAGCCGCCCGAGCAGGTGGCGCAAACGATCGAGAAATACCGGCAGTTGCTGAGCGGCGGGATTTCCGGCGCGCAACTCTGGCGGGAGCTGAAACTTCTGAACCAGCTCGGCGTCACACGCGGGCCGATGGGATAAGCGCGGCGGGCGTTGCGCGCCAGCTTGACCTTGCGGCTCAAAACACTTTAATTGCCACCCATGTCATTGCTGAGAGTCGCTGTCCGCCGCGCGCTGTGTGCTGCGCTGCTCCTTGTGCCGCTGGCGTCGTTGTGGGCGGCGGCAAGTCCGTCTGTTCGCGAGACGATTCTGCCGAACGGGCTGAAGGTCATCACCAAGGAGATTCATGCCGCGCCGGTGATCAGCGTCTGGACCTATTACCGCGTCGGTTCGCGCAACGAGCGGCCCGGCATCACCGGCATCAGCCACCTCATCGAGCACATGATGTTCAAGGGCACCGCGACGCTCAAACGCGGCGATATCGACCGTCTCACAGCGCTGGCCGGCGGCAGGAACAATGCCTTCACCGACACCGACTATACCGCCTATTACTTTGCGTTGCCTTCCGATGCCGCCGCGCCGGAGGGCAAGTCCGGCCTCGACACCGTCCTGCGCATCGAGGCCGACCGCATGCGCCATTGCGCGATGGACCCGCAGGAGCTGGCGCATGAGAAACAGGTGGTGTTGTCGGAACTCGACGGTGGCGCGAACAACCCGATCAATCGCCTCGACGACGCGGCGCACGCGGCGGCGTTCGCAGTGCATTCGTATCATTGGCCGGTCATCGGCTGGAAATGCGACGTGCAGGCCATCACGCGCAACGATGTGCTCGGTTACTACCGGACCTATTACCAGCCCAACAATGCCATCCTCATCCTCGTTGGTGATTTCGACACCGCGAAACTGCTCGACCGCGTACGCGAGCATTTCGGCGCGATTCCGCGCGGGCCGGCGCCGCCCAAGGTCACCGGTGTCGAGCCGCCGCAGGATGGCGAACGGCGCGTCACGGTGCAAGGCGAAGGGCGCGCGGTCTATTTCGAGATGCTGTATCACATTCCCGGCGCGTCGCACCCGGACATGCCGGCGCTCGGCGTGCTCGACTCGCTGTTGACGGTCGGCAAAAGCTCGCGGCTCTACCGCGCGCTAGTGAACTCCGGCCTGGCCACCGAAGTGAGTTCGTTGTTCAGCCAGCAACATGACCCCGGCTGGAGACCCTCTTTGCCACATGCTCCGACACCACTGACCACAGGAAATTCGAGCGCGCGCTCGATGCTGCCATCGCTGATGTGCAGGAGAGACCTATCAGCCCGGTCGAACTGGCTAAAGCCAAGCGCCAGACGATCACACAGACCGTCTTTGCGATGGACGGCGTCAGCGACCAAGGCTCGCTCCTCGGCTCCTATGAGATCGTGGACCACTGGAACTGCCTGTTGACGATGAACGAACGCACCGAGCGCATCACCGCCGAAGAAGTGCGCGACGTCGCGCGGAAGTATCTGACTGCCAGCAACCGCACCATCGGCTGGTTTGTGCCGACGAAGATTTCCAAGGAACTTCCCATACCGCCCCGTCCGAAGGCCGGCCCGATTCAGCGGAGGATCGGCGGCGGAATCGCAGCGGCGGAATGCCGGGGGGATGGAGTGCTGGGAAAAAAGCTGCTGTCCCGGCAACACGTGAAAGTCTCGCTGCCGTTGCCGCTCGCCGCGCTCGCGCCGCGCGTCACGCGCACCGTGCTTCCGAATGGCATGGTGCTGCTGTTGCAGGAGAATCATGCCAATCCCACCGCGGCTGTCTCCGTGATCGTGGACGCCGGCGGTGCGTTCGATCCTCCGAAACGTCCCGGTCTGGCCGTGCTCACTGCTGCGATGCTCAACCGCGGCACCGCCACGCGCTCCGCGGGGAAGTTCCACGAGGAACTCGACAAGCTCGGCGCGGAACTGGATCTCAACGCCACGATGGATGGCGCGAGCGCCGGTGGCCGCTGTCTCAGCGCGGACCTGCCGAAGTTTCTGGAACTGATCCGCGACGCGCTCTGTCGGCCCGCGTTTGCCCCGGCCGAGTTATCGCGGCTCCGCGCCGAAGAATTCACCTCGCTCAAGGAAGACGCGGACAATCCTTATATCCTCTCCTTGCAGGAACTTCGCGAGGCGCTCTATCCCAAAGATCATCCCGAACGCCACTATCTGCGCGGCAGCGAGGCGGACCTCAAGGCCATCACGCGCTCCGACCTGCTCGCGTTCTACCGCCGCCACTATCGGCCCGACACCACCGCCCTCGCCGTCGTCGGCGACTTCGACGCCGCGCAGGTCGCCGGGCAACTCCAGTCGCTCTTCGGCTCGTGGCAGGCGACCGGTCCGCGCCCGACACTCCAACTGCCGCTGATTCCATCACTCCGGCGCGAAGTCACCGCGCATCCGGTGCGCCTGCCGGTCTCCGACAAGGCCGAGGCGATCGTTCTTATGGGCGCGCGCGGCGTGACCATCACCGCGCCGGATTATTTTGCCGCGATCACCGCCAACCACATCTTTGGCGGCGGCGAATTGCTCAACAGCCGCTTGCTCGCCTCGCTGCGCGAAAAACAGGGACTCACCTACAGTGTCTCGAGCGAGTTCCGCGGCAGCCGCAGCGAACGACCGTGGATGCTCGCCATGCAGAACGACCCGAAGGACGTGGACACCGCCATCCGCGGCGTGCGCGCAGAACTGGAACGGATTCGCACAGCGCCGCCCACGGATGACGAACTCAACCAGGCCCGCGCCACGCTGGTCGGCGGCATGTTGCTGGCAATGGAAACCAACACCGGTAATGCCAGCACGCTTTGCGACCTCGAACTCTACGGCCTCGGTCAGGAATGGATTGCGCGCGCCGTCGAGGCCCTTTGGAAAGTTACCCCTGCCGACGTGCTCGGCGCCGCCCGCAAATACCTGCCCGCGCCCGACAAACTCGTCACCGTCATCGCCTCGCCGCGATGACGAAGGAAACGGATATGAAAAAGGGACCCAGGATGTTTTTGAGTGCTCAACGGCGCGCAGGCACTTCCGCCTGCGCCGGCCTTTGCGTTCTCATTTTTGTTTTCTCCGCTGCCGCGTTCGCCGGTGACGCGCCGAACTGGAGCTTGCTCGACCCGTTCCAGCGCACCATGACGCGCGCGGAGTTCCAGTTGCGCCTCGACCGCGTCTTCTCGCCCGGCGGCGCCTTCCAGAAGTTCCTGGTTCAGGACGGCGACGGCGTTGCTGTCTTCGATGACGAGCAACACCAGCAACGGCTCTACCATCTCCAGTTCGCGACCGACACGCGCCGCGTGGTGAAACGGACGTTCAAGGCGCTGGAAGATCTGCCGGCTTTGAAGAATTCGCCGGACCAGCCGTTGCGCGGGCTGCGCATTGCGCTCGACCCCGGCCACATCGGCGGCGAGTTCGCGCGGATGGAGGAGCGGTTTTTCAAGATGAACAACGGTCCGGCCGAGCAGGAGGCCGTGCAGAATCTCATCGTTGCGCGTCTGCTCGCGGCGCGGCTCCAGCGCGTGGGCGCGACCGTCCTGTTCACCAAAAACGACTTCAAACCGGTCACTGACGCAAGCCCGGAGCAGTTCCGCGAGTTGGCCGGGAAATACGTCCAAGAGAACATCGCGATACGACCTGACGTGCGCGCGTTGGGCGAACTGGCGCGGGAGGCGTTCCTGCTCGACGCGACTCGCAAGCGGATGGAACTGGAGTTTTATCGCAACGCCGAGCTTCGCGCCCGCGCCGCGCTCGTCAACGACCGGCTGCGACCCGACCTGACGCTCTGCATCCATTTTAACGCTACTGGCGACGGCGACCGGCCCGCGCCAGACAACCGCCTGATGGTGATGATTCACGGTTGCTACACGCCTGACAGTGTGGACACGCCGCAGCGGAAATTCGAACTGCTTTGGAAACTGCTAGAAAACTCTCACCCGACCGAGCTGGCCGCCGCCGACGCCATCAGCCGCGTGATGGGCGCCGACATGAAGCTGCCGCCGGAACCCGTCAGGTTTGGCCCGAACTCCACAGCCGTCGGCAACAACTCGTATCTTTGCGCGCGCAACGTCATCGCGAACCGGCTCTACCACGGCCCGGTGGTTTATCTGGAGCCGTATTACCAGAACAACCCCACGACCTATGCGCGACTTCTGGCCGGCGACTACGACGGCGAGCGCGCGTTCGACGGCCAACGCCTCCGCTCCATCTTTCGCGAATATGCCGACGCCGTCGCGCACGGCGTCATTGAGTTCTACGCCCGGCACACGCTGGCAGCGCCTGCGGGGCGTTGAACGACGGCTGGGGCGCCCGGGTTCGGCCAGTCCGCCGCTGGCAAGACGCTTGCGCAGACGCGCCGGCTTCCGCTACCGTCACCGCCGTCGTGAAAAACAGTGATCAACCATTGAAACCGGCGACGCTTTGCGTGCATGCCGGCAGTTGCGTCGATGGAGCCACGGGCGCCATCACGACGCCCATTTTCACCGCGTCTTCTTACACCCATCCGAACCCGACGAATCAGAACACCTACCAGCGCTATTTCAACGTCCCGAATCAGCGGGCGGTGGCGACGAAACTCGCCGCGCTCGAACAGGGCGGGGACGCGCTGGTCTTCGGCAGCGGCATGGCGGCGATTACGACGGTGCTGTTCGCGTTGCTGAAGCCCGGCGATCATGCGGTGTTTCAGGAAGACCTTTACGGAGGCACCTACCACTTTGTCGCGGCGGAACTGACCAGGTTCGGCATGGAGGTTTCCTTTGCCCGCAATCAAGCCGACTTTGCCGCGCAGCTCCGGCCGAACACGAAAGTCATTTACGTCGAGTCGCCGTCCAATCCGCTCCTGCACTGCGTGGATCTTGCCGCCATCGCCGCGCTCGGCAAAGCGCGCGGGCTGCTGACGATCATTGACAACACCTTCGCTTCGCCGATCAACCAGAACCCGCTGGCGCTTAGCATTGACGTGGTCGTCCACAGCGCCACCAAGTATCTCAACGGCCATAGCGACCTCAACGCCGGCGCGGTCGTTGCCTCCAGTGAGATCATCGCCCGCATCCGGCCCTGCGCCGTCAACCACGGAGGCATGCTCGATGCCCACGCCTGCTACATGCTCGAACGTGGGATGAAGACACTCGCCCTCCGCGTCGCACGGCAGAACGAAAACGCCGGCAAGCTCGCGCGCTGGCTGCAGAAACATCCCGCCGTCAGTCGCGTGAACTATCCCGGCCTGCCGGACCATCCCGACCACGCCGTTGCCGCGCGCCAGATGCGCGGTTTCGGCGGAATGTTGTCCTTCGAGCTGCGCGCTGCGGCACAGGCCGACGCGGTCCTGGGCCTCTTCAAGCTCGCCACTGCCGCGCTCAGCCTCGGCGGTGTCGAGACGCTGGTGACCATCCCGGCGAAGACTTCGCACGTCAAACTGACCGCCGCCGAGCGCGCCACCATCGGCATCAGTGATGCGTTGCTGCGCGTCTCCGTCGGCATCGAGGACGCGGACGACCTGATCGCCGATTTTGAGCAAGCGCTGGCCGCGAGGTGAAACCGTGAAGATCATCGTTGATGAGAATATTCCGTTTGGCCGCGAGGCATTTGGCCGGCTTGGCGACGTCGTGACGATGCACGGACGCAAGATGGATGCCGCCGCCGTGCGCGACGCCGACCTGCTGATCATCCGTTCGATCACCAAGGTCGGCCGCGACCTGCTCGAAGGCAGCCGCGTCCGCTTCGTCGGCACTTGCACGATCGGCACCGACCATGTGGACGAGACGTATTTGCGGGAGCGCGGCATCGGCTTCGCCAGCGCGCCGGGCTGCAACGCCAACTCCGTCGCCGAGTACGTCGTCTGCTCGCTGCTGGTCCTGGCCAAACGCGGCGGCTATCGTCTCGAGGGCAGGACCATCGGTGTTGTTGGCGTCGGCAATGTCGGCAGCAAAGTGGTCGCCAAGTGCGAGGCGCTCGGCATGAAGGTGCTGCAAAACGATCCGCCGCTGGCGCGGCTTTTTCCGTGCGAGAAGCGATTCCTGCCGTTGGAGGCGCTGGTGGACGCGGACTTCATCTCGCTCCACGTCCCGCTGACGAAGACCGGTGAAGACAAGACGTGGCACATGGCCGACGCGGCGTTTCTGAATCGAATGAAGCCGGGGGCGGTGTTGCTCAACACCTGCCGCGGGGCCGTTCTGGACAATGCCGCCGCTGTCAGGTGGGTCGCGGCCTCCGGGCGCGATTCCATCACGACGCAATCGCATCCGGGAGCCACGATCAACACAAGCTCGTTGATTCTCGACGTGTGGGAAGGCGAGCCCAATATCCTGCCGGATCTTGTCACTGAGGCTGCCCTTGGCACGCCGCACATTGCCGGCTATTCCTACGACGGCAAGGTCAACGGCACGACGATGGTTTGTCGGTCGGCTTGTGAGTTTTTGCAGAGTAGGACAGGCGTCCCGCCTATCCGATCATCATTGATGGACAGGCAGGACGCCTGCCCTGCTTTGGCGATGCCGCCCTCGCCGCATGCGCGGCTCACGCTCGACGCCTTTGGACGCTCCGACGAAGACGTGCTGCGCGAGGCGGCGCTGACCGTCTATGACATCGAGGCGGACGACCGGCGGCTGCGAGCCATTGCAGACTTGCCAGCCGGCGAGCGAGGTGCATACTTTGACCGTTTGCGGAAAGAATATCCGCAGCGCCGCGAGTTCCAGAACTCAACCATTACACTTTGCGGCGGTAGTGTGACCTTGGCCCGCAAATTGGCGGGCATCGGATTCAAATTGAACAAGTAGCCGCCGACGCGAGGAGGCGGGAGTGGTGGCGGCCGCAACCGGTCTGCCTCCTCACGTCGGCGGCTGCGTTTTGAAAGGAAACTATGAGTGAACAGCAAGCAGACATCGCCTTGATCGGCCTGGCCGTCATGGGCCAGAACCTTATTTTGAACATGAACGACCACGGCTTCACCGTTGTGGCCTTCAACCGCACCGTCTCGAAAGTGGACGACTTCCTCGCCAACGAAGCCAAAGGCACCAAGATTCTTGGCACCCATTCGCTTCAGGAAATGGCCGGGCTGCTCAAGCGCCCACGCCGCGTCATGCTGATGGTCAAGGCCGGCAAGGCGGTGGATGAGTTCATCGAGTCGCTGCTCGGCGTGCTGGAACCGGGCGACATCATCATTGATGGTGGCAACTCGCTCTTCGAGGACACCATCCGCCGCACCCAGTATGTCGAGAGCAAGGGCCTCCTCTACATCGGCACCGGTGTCTCTGGCGGCGAGGAAGGCGCGCGTCGCGGCCCCTCGATCATGCCCGGCGGTTCGCCCGCCGCGTGGCCGCATGTGAAGCCGATCTTCCAGGCCATCTCCGCGAAGGTTGCCGACGGCTCACCCTGCTGCGACTGGGTTGGCGAAGGCGGCGCGGGTCACTATGTGAAGATGGTCCACAACGGCATCGAATACGGCGACATGCAGCTGATCTGCGAAGCCTACCACCTCATGAAGGATGGTCTCGGCATGACGGCCGACGAGATGCACGAGGTCTTCAAGCAGTGGAACGAAGGCGAGCTTGGCTCCTACCTCATCGAGATCACGCGCGACATTCTCGCCAGAAAGGACGACGACGGCGCGCCGCTGGTGGACAAGATTCTCGACACTGCCGGCCAGAAAGGCACCGGCAAGTGGACCGTGAAAAGCTCCGCCGACCTCGGTGTGCCCGCCTCGCTCATCACGGAGGCGGTCTTTGCCCGTTGCGTCTCCGCGATGAAGAACGAGCGCGTGCTTGCCGCGAAAGCCTTCAAGCCGATCAACGCGAAGTTCCCCGGCGATCGCGCGCAGTGGGTTGAGGACATCCGCAAGGCCCTCTACGCCTCCAAGATGGTCAGCTACGCCCAAGGCTACATGTTGATGCGCGAGGCGGCCAAGGAGCACAAGTGGAACCTCAACAATGGCGGCATCGCGTTGATGTGGCGCGGCGGCTGCATCATCCGCAGCGTCTTCCTCGGCGAGATCAAGCGTGCGTTCGACAAGAATCCGAACCTGACGAACCTGTTGCTCGATCCGTTCTTCAAGAAAGCGATCAAAGGCTGTGCGCGCAGTTGGCGCAAGGTCATCGCGACAGCGGTCAAGAAAGGCATCCCGGTTCCGGCATTCAGCACCGCGCTGGCGTTCTTCGACGGCTTCCGCAGCGAGCGCCTGCCCGCGAACCTGCTTCAGGCCCATCGCGACTATTTCGGCGCGCACACCTACGAGCGCGTGGACAAGCCGCGCGGCGAGTTTTTCCACACCAACTGGACCGGCACCGGTGGCCGCGTAGCTAGCAGCACCTATACGGTGTAAGGAAGCCCACACTTCACAAAAGCATCGCCCGGCAGTCGAGAGATTGCCGGGCGACTTGTTTTTTGCGAGAACAGCACCGAGATCACACCGTCAGCGTGCTGCGCGAGCAGCAATCCTTATCACCGATGGCCACCGCCGCCGCCACCGCGGTGGCCGCCACCACCGTGGCCGCCACCACCGTGGCCGCCGCCACCGTGGCCGCCGCCACCGTGGCCGCCGCCACCGTAATAGCGACCGCCACCACCGTAGTAACGACCATAACAGCCACGTCCGCCGTACCATCCGCCGCCCCAGCCTCCACCCCAATAGAAGCTGACGCTCGGCCAGCATCCGCCATAGCCGTAATAGGGGCTGTAGCCATAGGACGGGTAGTTGTAGCCGTAATAAGTGGGATAGCCGTCATAGTAGTAGCCGGAGTAGGGTGTGGAGTAGTAATAGCTTTGCGCACCCGCTTCGACGGCACCGAGGGTCAGGAAACCCAACGCCGCGCACATTACCGCCAGTTTTGCCATTTTCATAAGGTCGTCCTTCTTTAAATTATCGCACACTATGACGATAGGCGGGCACGTTTTCTTCATTCAACAGAAGCTTTTTGTTCTCACCCGGGGACGTTCACCACAGGGGCCAGGGTGTCGCCAGACAGAACGGGATGTTGGCAACAACGAAACCGACGCTGTTGCTGCCACTTGCGCGGCGCGGTTCACTCCACACTCATCGGCTGTAGCGCGATAGAGGCCTTGATCAGGTAGCTGCATGTGCACAGGTCCGTGGCGTCGGGCATGAGCACCAAGCCGCCGACGGGCACCACATTGATCCAGCAGCCGGGGCGGATGCCACCGAAGTTTTGCACGCCGCGAGGCTTTTGGAGGTCCACGTAGCCCAGTGTCCCCGAGCGGAAGACCATGAGATTCCGTGACGCGGCCGGGATGCCGCAGCCGTAGGAGCGGGGGAACGTGATGTCCTGCGGCCTGCCGGTCAGCAGATCCCATCCATGGGATTGAAAAAGGACGGTCTGGCCGTGAATGATGGGGCGCATTTTGTAAGTAGCCCTGATGTCCCAACGCCGCCGTCCCGTCGAGGTATCGAAGGCGGCCAGGCGTCCGCCCAGCTCCGACGCGAGTTTGAAGGCCGTATTTTGGTAGCACATCAGCAGCGTCTGATGTTCTTCACTGAGCGCGAGCAGCGTGCCGTAAACATCCTCGTCCGATTGCCAGACGACCTTCCCGCTGGACAGATCGAGCGCGACCAGCGTGCCGGCGGGATGCGCCGCGCCCTTGTCGGGGACGCCGCGCTTCTTTTCCTTCTTGCGGTCCCCGAGGGCCTCGTCGCGGTCAATCACATACACGCGGCCGCCGCCGATGGCGATGGCGTTGTGCCGGAGCGAGTTTTGAGGTTGCCAGCTCCACTTCAGCCTCCCCGTGGCCGCGTCCATGGCGAACAGCAGCCTGGACTCTGTCCACTGCTCCCGCATATCGCCCGGGCGGTAGCGGAACGTCACGAGATGCGCGGTGTCCGCCACGGTACCGATGAGAGTGTCGCCAACACAGGCGACCATGCCCCATTCGCCGGGCCGCCCGCCCTTGGGGGTTGGCGCGGTGAACGTGTTGAGCAGCCTGCCGGTGACGGGATCAAGCCGCAGGCACTTGTCATCGGTTCGCACGAACAGGCCGTACTCGCCGACGCAGAGATTGCTGCCGGTCCCCGCAACGCCCATGAGGTGGTCGCCATCATAAACCTTGAGGATATCCGGCAACGGATACTCCCACAGCACGCGGCCGTTGTACGGGTCCACACACCGCAGCGCGTTGAGGCCCTCAATGAAGAGCCGCCCTTTGTAGAATAACGGCGCCGGGCCGCGGCCGTGACGGCTTGGCATCCGGAAGTTGAGGTCGTTGAACCAGCAAATGCCGAGCGGCCCTTTGACGAGCGTGTCGGTGGAGCAGCAGGTGTTCGCGGCGTCGCAATACTGATGCGTCCACGTTCCCGCGCCGGCCAGGTCGCCTCGCTCGGTCATTGTCATTGCGCCCGGCTGGCCGAAACACGACTTGCCGCCATACGGCCGCAGCACCCGGTTGATTTCCTTCGGTGGCGCCGCATCGGCTCCGCCGCTCATCGAGCGGCCCGACACGATCAAGTTGGCGAAGTAGCTAGGCCAGCGATTCTGATCGAGTTGTCCCTGATGAACGCTGACGCGCACGCCATACAAGCCCGCCGCATCCAGTTTCCGACGGGCGAGCGCGACCTTCTCCGGATCGGCGTCAATCGCGCAGATATGCAATCGCGTATTCCTTGCCAAGGCTGCCGCCAACCCGCCATCACCGCACGCCAGGTCGAAGCAATAGCCCTCGGTCACGCCCGTCTTGCGAATGATCTCATCGGCAGCGGCTTCCGCCGCGTCGGCCCCGGTGGAAACCAGCGGCTTCTCCTGGACGATCTTCGCCGCTGCCTTGCTGCCATCGAAGCAATAGATCGTTCCCCGGTCGGTGCTGACATAAAGCCGCCCGCCTGCGACCGACAGGCCAAGTGGCTCACCATCGACGGACCTCGTCAGCAGCACCTTGCGCGACTTCATATCGAGCACGCTGACCTTGTTCGTGCTGCCAACGATCACCTTGTCGCCCGCTACGATGAGCGCGGACACCGGCCTGTGAGGACTCGGCGTCCGCCAGATCGGTTCGGTGAAAACGGTCTGCGTGGTTTTCTTCCCCTTGGGAGCCGTGACTTTCTTCTGCTGCCACAGGTTGCTTCGGTCAACCGCTGCGATTTCCTTCGCCGTCGCATAGACGATCGTTTCCGGCGTGACCGCCATCGCCAATGGGTCCGCGCTGGGACGGAATCCCTGCCTGCCCGTCTCCACATCGAAGGCGTAGCCGGAGTTGAAGAAATGCGAGTCGGTGGCCGCGATGCCTGCCCCGCCGGCCTTGCCGAACGTCTGGAGATGAAAGTAAAGCAGCTTGCCGGTGGCCCGGCTGAACGCCGCGGGCACCGCGCGTCCCGTCGGCACCAACAACTTCTCGCCGGCTACGACCAGGTCGCCTTGCGCCGAGACGCCGCTATGAGCGTTGGCGGTCGGGTGCGGCTGCGGCATGAACATTCCGCCA
>JBAZIR010000028.1:0-25710 GCA_041651735.1 Verrucomicrobiia bacterium
ATCCGGTGACGCTGGTCCTGGCTGTCGGCGCTGTGACTGAGCTTGCGGCGGAACGTGTAATGCGGATGCGCCATCGCCCGCATCATCTTCACGTGCGTGGCCAGGTTCATCTCGTCGCCGAGATAGCGGTTCTGCGCCGGGTTCATCGTCCCGTCAATCGCCTCGTCGTCGCCCAGTTCGGCGCGCGTCAATCCAAAGACCTCGCGCACCGCGTCGGCCAGCAATCGCTCGTTGTCGCGCTTGAAATCCACCAGCTTCGAGACACGCCCGCCCAGATCGCGGTCGAACTCCTCGCGAAACTGTCGCGACCGCGCCGGCGTCGCACGGCAGCCGCCGTCCTTGAGCACGGCGAGGAACTGGTGCTCCATCGTCTCCTCGGGCGAGACGGGTTCGTTGAGAACCGCTTTATATTCCGGCGCGACGCGCAACAGTTCCTCCACCATCCTGCCGACGACGATCCGCTGCTCCAACGGCGTGTCCGGCTGATTGATCAGCCGATGGTAGCGCAACAACGTGATGCCGCTGACAGTGTGATAAAGAAACGTGAACGTCCCGACCGGCAGGACGTAGCGTGCCACCTCCATGCACCGCTTCTGGATTTCCTTTTCGTAGAGCGCCGCCCTGCCCTCGCGTCCGCGGAACCGCGCGAAATACTCGCGACTGGCCACCGGAAACAGCAACCGGCAGAGCTTGTCGTAAGCATCGAACTGGCGCCGTATCGTTTCGCGATACACCGCCAGCGCCTCGCCAGCCAGCGGCGGCACCGCGCAAATGCTCGGCTTGACTGCGACGTAACGCTGGCTGACCTGCTCGCTGTTGTAGAACGGATGGCTGTGCAGGAAGTTCCAGACGAACTGCCGGCTGACATTGCTCAGCGCGAATTGAAAGTGCGCGTGTTGGAAGACTGTGTGGTGCCCTGCCTGGAACAGCGACACGCCAAGCGCGTCGCGTTGCGCGAGCCGCTTTGCGCGCTTGGCGTCGTCAGCCACGTCGAGCGCCGCGACCTGCTCAGCGGTGATGATGCCCTTGGCGCTGTAGCAGGTGCGCGCAGTGGCAATGGCGTTGTCGAACGGCCGGGAGAAGCTGTTCACCAGCTTCACCTCCGGCTCGGCGCTTAGAAAATGTTCCGTTGTCTCGTGTGCCATGCGGATCGAATCTAGCAGCCGACCGCGTGATTACCAGCAAACTTCTGGCGAGCCGCGCACCCATTTGATAGTGTGGCCGGCCCAATGCAACCGGCAGAACAGAAAAACCTGCGATGGATCGTGCTCGCGACAGCGTATTTCGCAGCGCTGACTGCATGGGTCCAGTCGCACGCGCTGCTTGGCTTCGACTACCACACCACCGTCTGGCTGAACGCGCATGGCAACCGTTTCATGGACTGGGTCATGAGCGTCATCACCGACACCGCGACGCCGGAATTGAGCATGGTGCTATGCCTGGCGCTCGTCGTTTTCCTCTGGCGACAGTTTGGTTGGCGGCCGGCAGTGTGCTTGTTCGCCGCGTTCGTCGGCGGCACGTTATTGGAGGTCGTCCTCAAGAACTACATCACACAGCCCGGCACTCACGGGATGATCAATCGCTACGTGTTCGGACCGGGCTGGATTCACATCAGTCTGCCCTATGCTTATCCCAGCGGCCACGCGTTCCGCGCTTTCCTGCTCATCGGTGCGATTGCGTTGTGGGTCATGCCGCGCGCATCCGTTTTCTGGTGGACGCTGGCCGTTTTGGCGGGAGCCAGCCGCCTTTACCTCGGCCATCATTGGACAACCGATGTGCTGGGCGGAGCCGCCCTGGCGGCAGCCTTGCTGATGGTCATCGGCGCCCAGATCAAACCGCGTGCGATGGCGGCCGGCTAGTCGCCCCCATCTGCCCCAGCGCCCAGGCAGCGTGTTCACGCACCAGCGGCTCCGTGTCCTCCAACGCCCGCGTCAGCGCCGGCACGCTGCAAGGATCGCGCGCGTTGCCGAGCGCAACGCAAACGTTCCGCAACAAGCCGCGGCGTTTGGCGCGCGCAATCGGGCTGCGGGCGAAACGCCGTTGAAACTCCTCTTCATCCAACTCCAGCAGATCAAGCAGTTCCGGCGTCCTGAGGTCCGCGCGCGGCGAAAAGCCCGGCTCGCGCGCCCACTGCGCGAAACGGTTCCACGGGCAAACCTCCAGGCAATCGTCACATCCGAAGATGCGGTTGCCGATGAGCGGGCGCAGTTCCAACGGAATCGAACCTTTCAATTCGATGGTGAGATAGGAAATACAACGGCGCGCATCCAGTTCGCGCGGCGCGACGAGGGCGCGGGTCGGACAGGCAGCGATGCAACGGACGCAGCGACCGCAACGATTCCGCGTCTCCAGCGCGTCCGGCTGCAGCGCCACGTCCAGCAGGATCTCGCCGAGAAAGAGCCAATGGCCGAACCGGCGGTGGAGCAGCATCGTGTTCTTGCCGATCCAGCCGAGCCCCGCGCGCTGCGCCATCTCACGCTCCAGCACCGGCGCCGTGTCCACGCACGCCTTCGCTCGCGCGCCTGGCGCAAGCGCGCAAATCGCCGCGATCAACGCCGCCAGCTTTCCGCCCATGATCTCGTGATAATCGTCGCCGAGCGCGTAGCGTGCGATCCGGCCCTGCCGCGCTCCCGACGCCGGATCGGCGGCGTGGTAATTGCATGCGACGACAACCACAGACTTCGCGCCGGGCAACAGGCGCTGCGGATCAGCGCGACGCTCCATGTTGCGCGCGAGGTAGCCCATCTCGCCGTGCTGCCCCTGGGCAATCCAGCGTTCAAACGACACAAAGCTGACAGCCGGCCCGACCGGGGCAATGCCGGCGAGGTCGAAACCGAGCGCGAGCGCCTTGCTCTTGATTTGCTCTTCGAGAGTCACAACCGTTGCTTCACTGTTAACAAATACCGCGCTACCGATGCTGTATCAAGCGAACGCCGCTTCTCCATCCTCGCCAGTCCAAACATCTGGCGAGCCAGCGGCTCGTCTGATAGTGTCGCCGGTTGATGCAACGCGTGGAATGGAAAACTTGGCGATGGCTGGCGCCAGCGGCGGCTGCCGGCGCGATGGCGCTAGCGACGCAGGCAGTGGCGCTGGAGCGGCCACCGTGGATGGATGACGACGGGATCGTGCTGGCGGAAAGCTGGCGGTCGCCGGCGCATCGCGCTCGCGCGCTGGGGAAGATGGACTTGATCCTGCCAGCCACCGAGGAGGAGGGCTTCCGACGCGAGCACAGCGTGGCGATGATGGAAAAGTTGAAGAAACTCGGCGTCACGACGGTGTTGACACATTACTATGAGGGGTTCGGTTCCAAAGCGGAAGACGCGGGGATGAAGGACGCGCGTTATCTGGCCCGAGAGGCGCGAAAGGCCGGACTGCGCGTGGGCGCTTACATCGGCGGCACGTTGGGCTGGGAATCGCTGTCCAAGGAGGTGCGTGAAGCCGGTGCGTGGCAGGCGGCGACGCCAGACGGCCAACCGATGCTGGACGACCCCAAGGAACCGTTCCGGCGGGTCGCGGCGTTTTTGCGTCCGGCTTACAGTGATCATCTGGAGCGCGTGCTCCGCCGCATGGTGACGGAGATGCAGCCGGACTTTGTTTACTTCGACCACGTCGGCCTCGGCAATGATAGTTGGGATAGATTCACGGCCGGGCTGTTCCATGATTTCCTGACGGAGCGCGGTTTCAAAGAGGCCATCCGCGTCAAGTTGCCGCCGACGGCGGCGGCAAGCGAACCATTGGGCCGGGCGTGGGTGGATTTCCGCATCAAGAGCACGGTGGAGCATTTCCGCCGGCTGTCGCGGTTTGTGAGAAGTCTGGATGCGCAATGCGCCGTCGTGTGCAATCCGGGCGGCGTGAACAATGACAGCATGGAGGTCTACGGCGTGGACCACTCTCAGTTGCTCGCGTTCAGCCACGCATTCCGGGGCGAAACGACGAAGCCGGGTTGGAACGACAATCGCGCCGTGACGCGCATCCGGTCATTGAAGACCGGCCAGGCGTTCGGCAACGCGACGCTGCTGGATTGCGAGTCGCCGCTGGAACTGGCGGAGAGCCTGGCGTTCAATCTGCACAGCCTCGGCAACATCGCGTGGTTTGAGAATGGTCATCTGCTCCCGCCGCGCGCGCGCATCGGCCGCATTAGCTCATTCATGGAACCGTATCTGGAGTTTTTCCGGACACACACGGAATTCTATCGCATCGCATCGAGGGCGACGGACGTGGCGGTGCTGCGTCCGCATGAGACTTTCGCGCACGGCTCCAAGCAGAAACGGCGCGCCATCAGCGATGCCGAGCAGGCGCTGATCGAATCACAAACGCCGTTTGCAATTCTGTTCGATCAGAACTGGGACAGCCTGGACGCGCACCACGCGGTCATCACACCTGACGAAAGCGACCTGAGCGCGGCGCAACGCAGGCAACTCGACATCTTCAGGGCGCGCGGCGGCGAGGTGATTCCGGCGGCAACGCTTCAGGGCGACCCGCAGCGTGCGAGAGACCGGCTTCGTGAGCGGTTGCGCGTGCAGGTGACGGCGCCGGCGGCGGTGGCAGCAGAGGTGACCGAGCGGCGCATGGTGCCACAGGTGCTCGTGCATCTGGTTAACTACCGCATCGACCAACCGGTGAAGAACATCCCGGTGACCGTCCAAGCGAGCCGGCTGTCGCGTCCGTTGCAGGCTGAGTATTGGAATCCGTTGAATCCCAACCCGACGCCACTGAAACTGACGCGCAACGGCAATCAGTTGCAGGTGACGGTGCCGCACTTGGACATTTACGGCCTGGTTGTGTTCACCGGTGCCATGCTGTAAGCGAAGTGATGGCACAACGGTCTCGCTTCGCCACCCGACTGAAGACGCCGCTGACCCGGCTCAAACCAAATGACCATTTGACTTCGGTGCAACCGTATCGTTACATCCCACGGCGAAAAACGCGCGGCGAAAACGCCGCAACGTCTTTCGAGAACATGGCGTTTCATCCAGTCATCCCGGTTTTTTATGGTTACTGAAGACATCGTGCGCGAGGCGTTGAAGCAGGTGAAATATCCCGGCTTCACGCGGGACATCGTTTCCTTTGGCATCGTCAAACATGTCGCCATCAGCGGCAACGACGTGGCGGTAACGATGCAACTGCCCGCCGCCAATCCAAAGTGCGGCGAGCAGATTCGCGCCGAGGCGGAGCAGGCGTTGCAGCGGCTGCCGGGAGTGGGCCGCGTGAATGTCGAAATGAGCGCGCAGGCAGCATCTCATGCTCCCGCCGCTCACGGCGCCATCGAGAAGCGGCGCGTGCCAGGCGTGAAAAAGATCGTCGCGGTGGCCAGCGGCAAAGGTGGCGTCGGCAAAAGCACCGTGGCGGTGAACCTCGCCTGCGCGCTGGCGCAAACAGGCCTGAAGGTGGGGTTGATGGACTGCGACATCTATGGGCCAAGCGTGCCGCTGATGATGAACGTCCACGAGCGCCCCACGGCCAATGACGACGAGCACATCAACCCGCTGACAAACTATGGTGTGAAGCTGATGAGCATCGGATTCCTCGTCGAGGCTGACGCGCCGGTGATCTGGCGCGGGCCGATGATCATGAAGGCCGTGCAACAGTTCATCCACAACGTGAATTGGGCGCCGCTGGACGTGTTGATGGTGGACCTGCCGCCGGGCACGGGCGACGCGCAGCTTTCACTGGCACAGGTGACCGAAGTGGACGGCGGCGTCATCGTGACCACGCCGCAGGACGCTTCGCTCGGCGTGGTGCGCAAGGGCATCGGCATGTTCCAGAAGGTCAATGTGCCGATCATGGGCATCATCGAGAACATGAGCTACTTCGTCTGCGCACACTGCAACACGCGCGCGGAAATCTTCGCACACGGCGGCGGCCGTCGCGAGGCAGAGCGGCAGAACGTGCCGTTCCTGGGCGAAGTGCCAATCTATCCCGAAATCCGCGTCGGCGGCGACACGGGCCAGCCCGTGGTGGTTTCCGCGCCGCAATCGCCCGCCGGCAAAGCGTTCATCGACATCGCCCGCCTGTTGGTGGAAAAAATCAAGTAGCGGCAGGAACGGAACGGGTTCGTCACCGTCCTGGAACTCGATCAGACAATCCCGCTGCCGTCCTTGCAAGCGGAGCGAACTGCCAGGCTCGCGCCTTGGCGACTCACTTCAGCGTCGGCCTGATGCCGGGCTTCTGCTTCAGGATCGCTTGCGCGTGGCGGGCGTAATGGCCGTGCAGGTCTTCGGCATACGCGCGCAGAGTTTTCTCACCCAAGCCGCCGCAGTCGCCGCAGCGATACAACGCGCGCGCCAGGAACAGTTCCCTCAACGCGGAACCGCGACCGGTGTTGTCCGTGCCGCTCGCCGGATTCTTGGCCAGCGCAGTGGTGATATTGGTGACTGCGTAGCCGCCGATGTCGGGCTTCTGCAACAATTCGGCCAGCGGCTTGGCGGCGGCCGGATCGGCGAGCGATTCGAGTGCGAGCGAAACGGCGCGGAAGTGTGAGAACTCACTGGCGGCGCTGAGCAGTCGGGCCTTCGCCACGATCGGCTCCAGCGCGTGCGGGTCGCGGCTACGGCCGAGGGCTATGATGAGGCTGTCAAGCGGGCTGATGCTGGGACCGAACTGGCCCATCGCCTTGAACTGCCAGCCTTCGTCCCACGCGGCCGTCGCCGAGACTGCCTTGGCGAGCGCATCCGCGCCGGCAGCGTCGCCGAGCATGGCGAGGACATGGGCATAGACCAGCTTCGGCTTGTCCGAGCCGGCTTTCGCAAGCGCCTCGCGCAACAGCGGCCGGGCAGTGTCCTGGTGCGCAAGCACCAGTTCGATGCCATGAAAATCGTTGGTGAGCTGCAAGACGACTTCGGCGATTTTCTCCTTCGGCAACGGGAACGAGTCGGTTTCCGTCAACACCGATTCGGGAAGGTTGCCTTTCTTGATCAGGTTCCGCTGGAGCGCTTTGATGTCAAGCGCGCGCGTGGCGCAGCCTCGCCTGGCGATCATCGCGGCGGCGACGCCGGCGGCATAGCCTTGGTTCTGCACGTCCGGCTGCATCCGGATCAGCGGGATCGCGTCGCGGTGCGCGCTGACGCCGAGACCGGTGACAAGAATGCCGTCCAGCCCGCGCGGCAACAGGCAGCGATATGGCATGTGGACGAAAATATCCTTTTTGTGCGGCGGTCGCAGCGTGAACATCGGATGGATCGTGTAGCCATGCGTGTCGTAGTTGCTCTTGGCAATGACCACCGTGTCGGGGAATGTGCGGCAGGCCCACTCATCCATCGGTGTGATGGTGAAGTCGCCGACGATCTGCCGCCGCTCGCGCGTGTCAATCAACTGTCCAAGATCGTAGGATGTCTTGAACTTCTCCCGCGCTGCGACGAAACAGCGCCAGATGTCCATGATGTCGGTTTCGTCCACGAAGGTGTAATCGGTGTTCGTATAGCCGGGGCCGAGCTGGCGCGGCGGCAGGCCGGTGCCTTGCACGGCCACGTCGTCCTCGGCGGTGTACGTGCAGGTCGCGCCCGCGGAGGCGGCGATGTCGGCGTTACCGGTCGAATCCACCACCATTTTCGCCAGCACCACGCCGCGTCCCTGCGGCGTCGCAACTGTGACGCCCCGAACGCGGTTGTTCTCAACGAACGCGCCCGCGCCGAGCGCGCCGCACCAGATGTCCACGCCCGCCTTGCGCAGTTCGCGACGATACCACTCGCTCTTCCAATCGGCGTTCCAGGAATTCGATTTGAAGCGCGTATCCTTCGGCCCGATCGTTGCCAGGCCGGCGTCCACCTCGGCAGTGAAGCCGACACGGTTGCCGTGGTAGTAGCTACAGATCAAGCCCACCGTGCCAACGCCGCCAAACGCATGCAGATATTCGATGAGCAGTGTCTTGGCTCCCTGCCGGCCCGCTGCGATGGCCGCCGGCGCGCCGCCAGTGCCACCGCCGACCACGACGACATCGTATTCGCCGAGCACAGGCACGCCGCGACGCTCCGCCGGCACGGTGCGTGCCTTGGCGGTGCGCGGGTTAAACTCTGCGCCCACTTCACGCGCGTCACCTTTGGCCTTGGCGGAAATTTCGCCGCCGGGGAGGCGGACGCCTTCGAGCTTCGGTTGGCTCTTGGCGCATGCGGCCGCCGCCTTGCCGATGCGCGCGCCGACATCCATGAAGTTCAGCGGACGCAACAGCTCCGCCGCCGCTTCGCGCGAGAGGTCGGCACAGCCGTTCAACACAAACAGCCGCTCGACCGCCGCGGGCCGGAAAGCATCGATCGAAACCTTGTCCGCGCCGGGCCAAGCGCCCGTCTGAGGATCCTTGCCGTGGAATGAATCCGGTGGCACCAGGAACGGCGTCTCCGAGGCGTCGAGTTGTTCCTTCGTCCACGTCCGGTCGCGGGCAATCTGCTCGGCGGCTGCGAACGACTTGAAGCTGGTGTCCTTCATCGGCACCTGCAGCCGATATTCGTAGAGGGCGTGGCTCTCGCCTTTGCGGTCGGTGGCCGTCACCGGCGACTGGCGCTTGCACAACTCGATGTTCTTGCCGGCGCGCGGCTGGCCGCCAACGACGTTCTGGCTGAACGTCATCGAACCGCCGGGGAATTTCGTGAAGACCGCATCGGTCATGCGCGCGATGGTGCCGCGTTCGGTGGCGTCAATGATTGTCTTCGCGACCACCACCTGCCGGCCAGAGCGGTTGGCCATGACGATACCCGCCGGGTAACCGCTGCTGTCCTTGAGCAACTCGGTGGCGTAGCAGCCGTAGAGGAACGACACGCCCGCCTGCAACAACGCCTGGTCCAGCGTGCGCTTCACCTGCATCGGCGTGACCAGTTGCGGACCGGTCGACGGCGCCTGCCGTTGCGTGCCGACAGGCTCGACAATGATCTCGCCGAGCAACATGCGCTTGGCACGCGAGGTTTTCCGCACGTCAAATTTCAGGTAGCGCGCCTTGACCTCGGCGGGCGTAAACATCGGCACTGCGCGGTCCTCGGCGGTCCCGGCATCGAGGCTCTCGTTCTTGATGACGGCGACCTGCATCCACTGCTTGCGGTCGTCGCTGGCGAAAACGGTGGCCTTGTCCACCTCGAAATCGCCGGAGCGCTGGTAAGCCAGGATGGCGACGGCTTGGAGGCTCTGCGGCTTGCCAAGGTCGAGCACGAAGGTGACATCGTCGTCGAACTGCACGCTTTCCCTGGAGGCGTTGCCATATTTGCCATCGCCGAGCAACGACGGCGGCGTCGTGTCCTTGTGAGCGCGGCCCATCGGTTTGTCAGCGGTGTATTTGAATGACAGACTGCGCATCGGCGGCAGCATTGCCCGCGGCGCGGGCTTGAACATCTCCTGCGCCAGCGCTGTCGCCGGCTTCTCGCCCGGCTCCAGCCAGAGCCGGTAGGAACCGCACAGGTCTTCGCCAAGATAATGCCGTGGCGCGGCCAGAAAAACCTTCGCGCCGTTTTTCGCCGCCTCGACAGCCGCCGCGACCGCGCCGGAGCTGCCGCCGACGACGACCACGTCCACATCCGCAGCCACCGGCAATGACCGCGCCGATTCGGGCACTTCCCTGGCGCAGAGCGAGCCGGCGCCGATGCTCAGCAGGCACAGCAACGCAAGCGTCACGGCTTTGCCGGTGTGGTGGAAAGAGTGAAACCCTGGGGTGCAATGATGAGATTTCATTGGTGCGATTTATCGTCACTTCGGGCGGTCTTGTCAACCCCGTGAACCAGCGGCGGTGATTGTGGGAGAGCGTTTTTTGAATAGACATGAGGCGGGCGACGTCGTATGAAACGGCCCGAATTGGAATGACGCTTATGAAATACTTGAAACTGACAACTGGAATAATGGTCCTTGCGCTGGGCTTGATGGCGACCGATGCGACGGCTGCGGGCGGGAAGAAAGATCCGTTTGCTATCAAAGTCGAAAGTCCGTTCAAAGGAGTCGTATCGAATGTGAGTTCGGCCAGCGTGACTGTGAAGGGCGAAGTCCAATTGGCGAACCCGGACAAGACCAACACCAGTTCGAAGAGCAAGCCGATCCTTCAAAACGTTCGTTTCTCCATCAAGGGCACGAAACTCACTCGTGATGGCAAGCCATGCGAAATGAAGGACGCCCAGAAGGGTGACTCGGTTACGGTGGAATTCACGACCAAGGAAGGCAGTGATAAACGCGTCGCCAGTGATATTCGCTTCTCCAGCAAGGGATCCGCTGCCGACACTGAAACGAAGCCCGAGAAACAGGAAAAAGAGAAGAAGTAGTCCGCGCCGGTCCCGCGCCAAGCGCGTGCCGCTGTTGAGACGCTGACGGGCACTGAATGAGTGCCTCGTCAATAAGGGTTTGTCGTGACCTTCGGACGGTGTGTTCTGCCCATCTCACCCCCCGGGCGGACAACTCACCCCACGCGTATCCAGAGCCGCCGCGAGCGCGGGCCGTCGAACTCGCAGAAGTAAACCGCCTGCCATGTGCCGAGCGCCAGGTCGCCGTTGTGGATGAAGACCTGAGCGGAGTTGCCCACCAGCGACGCCTTCACGTGCGCGGCGGTGTTGCCTTCGGCGTGGCGGTAATCGCGCGATTGCCATGGCACGGCGCGCTCCAGCGCCAGCAGGAGATCGTGCACGACGTCGGGGTCGGCGTTTTCCTGAATCGTAATACCCGCGGTGGTGTGCGGCACGAACAGCGTCACAACGCCATCATGGACGCCGGCGGTGCGCACCTCGCGGCGGACCCAGTCGGTTATGTCCACCAGTTCGGCACGCGCGTGGGTGGTAATAGTAATCTCCTTCATCGGCAGGGGACTCTAGCAGACTGACAGGCGCGGCGGAAGCCGGCGCGTGCGTGACTCGGCTGCCGCATGGGTGTTATAACCTCAACGGTTTGGCAACCGACTATGAGATATTTCATCGCGCTGATGATGGCTGCGGCAACAAGCTTCTGTTGCGCCGCAGGCACCGACCTCATTCACAACGGATCGTTCGAGCAACCTGGCAAGTCCGGCGACACTCCTGATGGTTGGGCTGCCTCCGGCGACCGCAACATCCAACAACGGCTGACGTTCGACAAAGGCCGCGATGGCCGGCGCTGCGCAAGGCTCGAATGCACCGCCTTCAGCGGCGATGGGCCGGCTCACCATGCGATGATCTGCCAGACGGGCCGTATCGCTGTACGCCGCGGACAGTGGTACCGGCTGGAATTCTGGGCGAAGAGCGAGGGCATCAAATACAGTCTCGTCGATGCCGGGTTGACCAACACGAAGCCATGGGAGAACGCCGGGTTGGAGGAAGCCTTAACCGTGTCCCCGAAATGGCAGCGATTCGAGTTTCTGTTTCAAGCCAAGGACGACGTGCCCGCCGCCACGAGCCGGCTGCAGTTCTGGTTCAGGAGCGCTGGCGCACTCTGGCTTGACGACGTTTCCCTCACCGAGTCAGCAACCGGCCAGGAACGGCTTCCGCAGATCGCAACCGATGGCGTGAAGAATTTCGTGCCGAATAGCAGCTTCGAGTGTGGCGGCGCAAACTGGGGCAGCTACACCTATGGCCTCAGCGGCTGGATGGGAAACCTCTACCGGCTCGAAGGCGATGCGGACGGCGCGGTCGCCCGCCATGGCGGTCGCAGTCTCAAGATCGCCCTCGCGCCCAAAACACTGCCGATGTGCTGGTTCGACTACTACGAGCCGATCCAACAACCCGTCCGGCGCGTGCTCGCCGCCAACCGCGGCTGGTTCCGCGTGACGCCCAAGGAAAAACTGACGCTGTCTGCGTTCATGCGGGCGGACAATGACGGCGTAATCGCGCAACTCGTCGCCGTCGAGGCGCCCAGCCGCACGCTGCGGCAGGCAGTGACGGTCGGCAAGGCGTGGAAACGGTTCGAGTTCACCTTCGCGCCGCGCCAGCCGTTCATCTTCATCGCCGCTGGCCTCGACCTCGACGAATCCAAACGCGATGCCGCGACGCTCTGGCTCGACGGAATCCAGCTTGAACGCGGCGACCACGCCACCGATTACGCGCCGCGCGCGCCCGTGGAGTCGTTCATCGAAACCGCCGCGCCCGGCAATACATTCACCCAACCCGCCGATGGCGCGACGGTGACCGTCCGCGCCTGCAACGACAGCGATCGCGAGCAAACGGTTCGCGGGAAACTTGTGGTGGAGGACTTCTTCGATAAAACGGCGTTCGAGAGCCAGCCAACCGTCACGGTGCCGGCGCACTCCAGCACCGGCGTGCCAATGCGTGGCCTCTGCAAAGGCCGTCAAGGTTTCTTCCGCGCAACGTGGACCACCGACACGGCGCCGCAGTCGCTTCGCGTGGCGATCATCGAGCCGACTCCGAAGGACGCGAAGGACTCGCCGCTGGCCTTCAACCACGCTTATCCCTGGCAGTTCCTCGTAAAGCTCGCGCGACAGGCGGGCATCGTCTGGTGGCGCGACTGGTCGGCCAAGTGGCAAACCTGCGAGCCGGAAAAAGGCCGGTTGGACTGGAGCGTCGCCGACGCACAGATCAATCGCGTGCTCGAACTCAACAGCGAGGTGGACGTGATGATTCCGTTCCCATCGGCGCTCTGGAACGCAATGGCGGACCCGGAAAAGGTCGCGAAGGAGGCCGGCAAGAACAGCTATCTCAAGGCGCGGCTGCCCGCGTCCTTCGCGCCGAAGGACCCGGAGGACTTTGGCCGGTTCGCCGCTGCCGTGGTGAAGCACTACCGCGCCGCGAAGCCGCGTCCCGTGACCACCTACCAACTGCTCAACGAGTCGGTCTATACCAGCTACTCACTGCCGCAGCGGTTCGGCTACACGGTGGACGATTACATCCGGCACGCCAGCATTGCGTACCGGGCGATGAAGGCCGCCGACCCGAAGTGTCGCGTTGTCGCCGGCTGTGGCGCGAACCCGGCGTCCACACTCACACGCGAATTCATCGAGAAAGGCGGCCTGGAGTTCGCCGACGTATTCGACGTCCACATGTATGACCCGACCGTGCCCGCCGAAACCTACGAGGAGACTTTCAGCAAGATCGAAGAACTGATGCGCGCTCACGGCGGTCCGAAGCCCATCTGGCTGACCGAGTGGGGTTGTTATGCCGACGACGATCCGCCGTCAGTGCCGTGGCTGGCCGGCGATTCGTCGATGAACCGTTGCCGCTGGCCCAACGAGCGCGCCGCAACCGAACACATCGTGAAGTTCACCGCCGTAACCTTCGCCCACGGGATGCGGAAGATTTTCTTCCACGCCGGCACCTGTGGCTCGATCAACGGCTCCGATGCCGGAGGCGTGCTCTTTGAATACGGCGGTGCGCCGCGCAAGATGCTGCCTGGCATCGCCGCGCTCACACGCCTGCTCGGCGTGCCGGACAGGTGCGTCAATAGAATCATTCGCGACGATCTGCGCGCCTATGTCTTCCAATCGAAGGGCCATGCCGTCGCCATCGCATGGTGCGGAGAACATCACCGCCGACCGCTGACGTTGGCCAGGGGCGTGCGCGCCTGCGACATCATGGGTAACACGCTGCCGCCAAACAACGCAGCGCTGAGCGAATCGCCGGTCTATCTGGTGGGCGCAACCGCCGGCGCTGTTGAGCAGTCGTTGCCGCGCTAACCCATAGAGGAAAACAACCATGCACGTTGGATTGCGAAGAACACGGCTTCTTGTTTCGCTAGCCGCTGCGCTCTCGGCAAACTGCCTCCTCGCCGAGAATCGCATGGATGACGTGTCTTTCCGGGCAGATTGCGACGGCACGGAACAGAGATATGTCATCATCGTTCCAGATGGCTTCAGTGCGGACAAACCATGCGCCGCCCTGATCGCCTTGCACGGCCATGGTTCAGACCGCTGGCAATTCGCGAAGAACCCTCGCAGTGAATGCCGCAGCGCGCGGGATGCGGCCGCCGCGCACGGCATGTTGTTCGTCTCGCCCGATTACCGCGCCAAAACGTCGTGGATGGGGCCGAAGGCCGAGGCCGATATGGTGCAGATCATCGCCAGACTGAAGGCGAAATATCGCGTCGCCAAGCTCATCCTCTGCGGCGGTTCGATGGGCGGCACCAGCGCGCTGACCTTTACCGCCCTGCATCCTGATCTGGTGGACGGCGTCGTTTCGCTCAATGGCACGGCCAATCTCGTCGAGTTCGCAGGTTTCCCCGATGCCCTTGCCGCGTCTTTCGGCGGAACGAAAGCGCAAACGCCTGACGAGTATCACCGCCGGAGCGCGGAATTCTGGCCGGAGCGCTTCACGATGCCTGTGGCCGCGACGACCGGCGGCAAAGATCGCGTGGTTCCGCCCGATAGCGTGAAGCGTCTGCTCGACACCGTGAAGGCAAAGAATCCCAATGTCCTGTTGATTCACCAGCCAGAGGGTGGCCACAGCACAAACTACGAAGACTCGAAGACCGCCTTTGAGTTTGTGATTTCAAGAGTTTTGAGCGGTCAACGGAAATGCGTTATGAACGCAACTGTTCAACCGAGGATTCTGCTACCCTTGCCGCAATGAATTCACGGCGAGTCATCGTGGTCGGCGGCGGGCCGGCGGGCGTCTTTGCGGCCATTGCGTGCGCCGAGGCAGCGCCGAAGGCCGAGGTCACAGTGCTGGAAAAAGGGCCGGAGTTCCTTGCCAAGGTCCGCATCTCCGGCGGCGGCCGATGCAACGTCACCCACGCCTGCTTTGAACCGCGCGAACTGGCGGAACGTTATCCGCGTGGCGAGCGGGCGTTGATCGGACCGTTCAAACGCTTCCAACCGCGCGACACCGTTGCATGGTTCGAGTCGCGCGGTGTGAAGCTGAAGACGGAAAGCGATGGCCGGATGTTCCCCGTCAGCGATGACTCGCGAACGATCGTGGATTGCCTGTTGCGCGCCGCGAAGGTGGCGGGCGTAAAACTGCTTTTGCGATGCGGCGTGGAGCGCGTGACGCGGCTGGCAACGGGCGGCTTTGAACTTGCGCTCTCCGATGGCGACACGCTGTCCTGCGACCGCTTGCTGCTGGCCACCGGCGGTTGTCGCACGACGGCGGTGGGAAACCTCGCAGTGTCGCTGGGCCACACGCTGGAATCGCCGGTGCCGTCGTTGTTCACATTTCATATTGAGACGCCGTGGCTGCGCGAACTGGCCGGCATTTCCGTGGAATCAGCGGAAGTGTCGGTGCCCGGCACGGGCTTGCGCGAGCAAGGCGCGTTACTGGCGACGCACTGGGGCCTGAGCGGACCGGCGATCCTACGGCTGTCAGCGTGGGGCGCGCGCGAACTGCACAGCCTTGATTACCGCTTCCCGCTGTACGTGAACTGGCTGCCACAACTCGGTGCGGAAGCCGTCTCGGGGGCGCTGCAATCGCGACGCAACCAGCAGCCCGCGCGGCTGGTAGTAAACACACCGATTCCGCCGCTGCCGTCGCGGCTCTGGGAAGCGCTGGTGCTCGCCGCAGCCGTGGGACGCGACACGCGCTGGGCGGCGTTGACGCGCGCGGCGCTGCACCGGCTTGTCCAGCAACTCATCCGCACGGAACTGCCGGTGACCGGCAAGAGCATGAACAAGGACGAGTTCGTCACCTGCGGCGGCGTGCCGTTGGGCGAGGTGGATTTCAAAACGATGGAAAGCCGTGTTTGTCCCGGTCTCCATTTCGCCGGCGAGCTGCTCGACGTGGACGGCATCACGGGCGGCTTCAACTTCCAGGCCGCATGGACCACCGGCTGGATCGCGGGCCGCGCGATGGCGGGCGCTTGAAAATGGATGATGGACAAGCGGCGGGTTTCGCTTACGCTTGCGCACCATGCACGCATGTTTTGACAATGCAGCTAGATTTTTTCCGTTGCTGATCGCATCGTTTGCGCTGAACACCTCCGCAGCGGAACTGCCCCCGCTACTGCTTTTCTCCGACTCCAATGCGCTGACAAGGCTCTCGCCAAACAACACGACGCTGCGATGGACTCCGCCCGGCGCGATGTGCGTGGAGTTCAAGAAAACCATATGGCCCGGCGTTCGCTTCGAGGCCGGCAAGGCTTATGACGCAAAGGACTGGAGCAGCGTGGGCGGGCTCGCGTTGGACCTGCGTAATCCCGGTGACGAGCCAGTCGAAATCCACGCGCGCGTGGACGACGACGCGAAAGCCAATGGCGTCGTCCATTGCCGGCAAGGCCACGCCACGGTCGGTCCGCGGGAACGGGTCACGCTGGTCTTCCCGATGGAATCGACGGCAGTCGGCATGCGCGCCGGTCCGCCGCTGGAGGCAGGCAATAACTCACGGCGGATGCAAGTCGGCGGCAAACCGCTCGACGATTCGCACATCGTGGCGTTCCTGCTCTTTCTGGCGAAGCCGGCGCAACCTCGCACGATAGAAATCTTCTCCATTCGCTGGCTGCCGAAACCGGAATTGCGCGGCATTGTGGACCGCTTCGGCCAATACACAAACGCCGAGTGGCCAGGAAAACTCCACGCCGAGGCCGAACTGGCGGAGCGCCGCGCGAAGGAACAGCGGTGGTTGCGCGAGCATCCAAGCGTCGCCAACCGCGATGAGTTCGGCGGCTGGAAAAAGGGGCCGCAACTCCAAGCCACCGGCTTCTTCCGCACCGAACAACGCGACGGGCGATGGTGGCTGGTCACACCCAGCGGCCATTTGTTCTGGAGCATCGGCTCGACGTGCGTGCGGCCGGAGTCGAGCGGGCCTATCAAAGGCCGCGAGACGATGTTCGCTGCGTTGCCGGATGTGTTTGCGAAGAAGGGCCATGCCGACTTCTACCAATTGAACCTCCAGCGCAAATACAGCGAGAACTGGCTCGCCGAGTGGGTCGCTGTGACATGCGCGCGGCTGCCTGCGTGGGGATTCAACACCATCGCCAACTGGAGCGCGCAGGATGTGTTCCGCGCGCACAAGGTGCCTTACACGGCGACGGTCCATTGTGGCGGACTGCCCTTCATCAGCGCGGAGGAATACAAGCACGCGCCCGGCCCCTCGCGCCGGCTGCCGGATTTCTTCAACGAGCGTTTCCCGGAGCGTTACGAGGCGGCCATCGTGAAGGCGACCGCCGAGTGGCGTGACGACCCGTGGTGCGTCGGCTGGTTCGTGGATAACGAGCTGGCGTGGGATTCGTGGGCGCAGCTCGGCACCGGCGGCGAATACCTCACCGCGCGCGAGGCCATTGCGGCGCCACCGGCGCTGGCCGCGCGGCAGGCATTCGTGAAACTGCTGCGCGCGAAATACGGCAGCATCGAGGCGTTCGCAAAAGCGTGGGGAGTGACAGTCCGGTCGTGGGACGATCCGGTGGTCATCAAGCCCGCGCAGCTCAACGAAGCGTCGCGGGCCGATTGCTCGACGTTCATGACGGCGCTGGCGGAGCGCTATTTCTCGGTCGTGAGCGCGGCGATGAAGAAGCACGCGCCAAACCATCTTTACCTGGGCTGCCGCTTCGCCATCCGGCCCAGGGAAGTCGTGGCGGTGTCGGCCAAATACTGCGACGTCGTCAGCTTCAACATTTACGCCGACACCGTGGACCCTGAGAAATGGAAATCCGCCAACGACCTGGGCAAGCCTGTGGTCATCGGCGAATTTCACTTCGGCGCGACCGACCGCGGGATGTTTCACACGGGACTGCGGCCCACCAAGAGCCAGGCCGAGCGTGCCAAGGCCTACGCTGCGTATGTCCGCAGCGTGCTGGCGATGCCAGCGTTCGTCGGCTGCCATTGGTTCCAATATGTGGACCAGCCGCTCACCGGACGATTCGACGGCGAGAACTACAACATCGGCCTCGTCACCGTCACCGACACACCGTATCCGGAACTGACCGCGGAGGCGCGGAAAGTGAACGCGGAAATTTACCGACTGCACTCGCAAGCGAAATGAACAGGGACCGACAGCTTTACTGGCTCGATCCACGCGTTATCTTTCCTCTTCTGGCATTACTCGCCGCCGCCACGGCGCACGCCGCGCCCGCCATCGCCGAAACGGCAGCCGTCGTGCTGCGTTCCGACACAGGCCAGTGGCTCTACACCAAGTCGGCCGACAAACCGATGTATCCGGCCAGTACGACGAAGATCCTCACCACGCTTGTCGCCATCGAGTCCGGCAACCTCGATCGCGTTGTCACCGTCGCCGCCTCCGACACGCGGGCGGAACCGTCGAAGGTCAGCCTGCGCGCCGGCCAGCGCGTGCCACTGCGCGCGCTGCTCTATGCCCTGATGTTGCGCTCGGCCAACGACGCCGCGCTGACCGTCGCGCGCGCTGTTGGCGGTTCTGTGTCCGATTTCGCCGCGCTGATGAACGCGCGCGCGCGCAAGGCTGGCGCAACGCAGACGCGATTCGTGAACCCGCACGGCTTGCACGACCCGCGCCACGTCACCACTGCGCGCGACCTCGCGCTCATCATGCGCGCGGCGATGGCCAACCCGGCGTTCCGACAGATCACGGGCACAAAGAGTTACTCGTGGCGTTACGCGCCGGCGCAGACGCTGGAGAACCATAACCGGATGCTGAAGACCTACGCGGGCTGCGTCGGCGGCAAAACCGGCTACGTAAATGCGTCGGGAAAAACGCTGGTGGTCGTCGCGCGCCGTGGCGGCGTGGAACTGATCGCGGTGCTGCTCAACGGCCACGGTGATCAGATATGGAAGGACGCTGCGGCGCTGCTGGATCACGGTTTCCGCATAGCGCGGAGTCAATGAGCGGCGCTCATCACAATCAACCGCCGCCAACCGGAAATTCCGCTGGCTTGCGCCGTCGGAATCCTCCTAGAGTCACGCCTCGAACATGAATCGCGACCACTTGAGCGGCGTGCTCTGGACCATCGCCTCGACGGTGATGTTCAGCCTGATGGCGCTCTTCGCGCGGCTGGCGCACGATGTGGCCGGGCTGGACGCGTGGAAGGCGGTCGAAATCCGATGCCTTTTCAGCATGGCGGCGGTGCTGGTGCTGAGCGCGCTGATGCGCCGTCCGTTGCGATTCGTAAACCGTTCCTGGCTGGTGTCGCGCGGTCTCTTCGGCGCGATGGCGGTGGTGCTCTTCTTTTTCGCCATCAACATCATCGGCGTGGCGAAGGCGACCATCCTGGTTTACACCTGCCCGATGTGGGCCGGCCTTCTTTCGCCGATGCTGCTCGGGAACCGCATCGGCAAGGGATTGTGGGTGACGGTGATTGTGGTGTTCGTCGGACTCTATCTCATCATTGTGCCGCCGGGCGATTTCACCGGCGTGAGTTGGTTCGACCTGCTGGCGCTCAGCGGCGGGCTGCTCTCCGGCATCGCCGTCCTCTCAGTGAAGAAACTGCGCGAGACCGACTCGACGATGGCAATTCTGTTTTCGCAAGCGTTCTTCGGCTGGCTCATCGTGGGCGTGCCGGCGGCACGCGAAGGATACGCAATCTCGCCAACGGGCTGGGCGCTGCTGATCGCGCTAAGCGTTTTTGCCGTGGCAGGCCAGATGCAGATGACCTACGCCTACAAACACGTCGGCGGCACCGAGGGAGCGCTGCTCGGCACGCTGACGCCGGTGTTCAGCGTCTTCATTGGACTGTTCGTGTTCAATGAACACGTCGGCGTGCGCGGGCTGATCGGCTGTGTGATCGTGCTGGTGGGTTGCATTTACGCGGCGTTGCCGCCACGGGTGCCGCCCGCGCTGGCCGAGGCGGAGGCAAGCGATCGCTTGACGTAACGCCAGCCAGCAGGCACAACAACCAGCGAAGTGAAGAACTGCGCATCCATGTTTTGCCGAACAGCGTTCTTCAAGAACATCGCCGGTGTCTTGCTGTTGGCCTTGTTGTCCGCAGCCACGCCCGGACGCGCCGTTGTCTTCTATTCCTCAGGTGACTCAAGCTATAACACCACGGCTCCCACCGGCGTTCTGACCAACAGCGGCTGGCAGTTCGAGGGCTACTGGGCCAGTTGCATGGGCACGGCCATCGCGCCGAACTATTTCATCACCGCCAAACACGTCGGCGGCACGATCGGCAGCGCGTTTGTGCTGGACGGCACCAGTTACACCACCACAGCCGTTTATAACGATCCCAGCAGCGACCTCGCCATATGGAAGGTGAACACCGCCTTCTCCTCGTGGGCGCCGCTCTACACCGCCAGCGATGAAATCGGATCGTCGCTGGTCGTGTTCGGCGTCGGCTACGGGCGTGGAACGGAGGTGTGGATGGATGGCGACCAGAAAGGCTGGCAGTGGGGTGCCAATGCCGTGAAACGCTGGGGAGAAAACGTGGTCACAGGAACCACGAACTACAATGGCTCCACGCTGCTCTACGCCAACTTTGACGCCAGCGCCGGTGTCAACGAAGCCACGCTGGCGATCTCCGACTCCGGCGGAGGAGTCTTCATCCTGCAAGACTCCGTCTGGTCGCTCGCCGGCATCAACTACGCCGTGGAGGGTCCATTCAACACCACCAACAGCGGCTCCGGTTTCAACGCCGCCCTCTTCGATGTGGGCGGCCTCTACTACACCAACGACGTCACCAAGACATGGGACTACATCACACCGCAAGCCGCCGACATTCCCGCCAGCTTCTACGCCACCAGCATTTCCGCGCGCCAGGACTGGATCACGAGCATCATCGTCCCTGAACCGGCAGCCTCCGTGCTCATGGCCATCGGCGCGGGCGGCTTGTTCCTGACCCGACGCCGCACAAAACGATCGAGTGTGGCTCACTCACGTCCTGAAACTTATTGATTCGGCGCTCACTATCAGTTCACATTTTTCCATCCTCAACTTCCAATCCATCCCCATGAAATCAACCCGATCCTCATCCATCCTTGGCTTCCTCTCGCTCGTGTTGGCGTTGTGCGCGCCGCCACCGGCCACGCTCGCCTGGGGACCGCATGGGGAAGTGACCCGCGCCGCGCAGGAAGTGCTGCCGGAACGCGAGAAAGCGGCGGCATATTTCGGCAACGAATGGCGCAATCTTCAGGGCTACTCCTTCATGCCCGACTGGCGTAACTCGATCCGCGAGGACTTTTTCCCCAATGACTTCCTCCTCTGGCCCAAAGTACCCAAGCACAGCCAGCACATGATGCCCGAGGTGGCAGCCACTTACGCGCCGTATTTCCACCGCGCCTTGCAGGCGCTCCGCACCGAGACGCCGCCCAACGCCGCCCGCTGGATCGGCAGCCTCATCCACTACATCGAGGACAGCGGCGCGCCCTGCCACGCCAAGCCCATCAAAGGCGAGATGCACAAGCGTCTCGAGAACTGGTTGAACGGAAAGGACATCACCATCGCGGGCTACGAGCCGCAGTTGCTCGGCAAGGATGACGCCTCGGCGTTGCGTGGTTTGCAGGAACGCGCGAAGCGCCTCGTCGCCTACTCCAAGGAGCGCGCCGAGAACATCTACGCCAAGGTTGAAGCCCTGCAACAGCGTGAGGACCAACCGGTCATCCTCGAATGCGCCAATGAATCCGCCCGCGCCGTTGCCGATCTGCTCCACACGCTCTTCACACTCGCCCCGATGACGCCATCGTCGCCGTCGCTCGCGGGCCGCGTGACGTGGCCGGCCAAGCTGCCGCTGCCGAAGCAACCAGCCAAGATCATGTTGTTGGGCACGGATTACTCCACGCTCACCGATACCAATGGCGCGTGGTCGTTCCAGAAACTGCCCGCCGGGGACTATTGCGTGGCCATCGAGCGCTATGGCGCTGGCACCGCCATCGTTAAGGCCGACGATTGCGCTTCCGTGAAACTGCCGCCCACCGATCCGCCCGGCAATCTCGTGCGCAACGGCGATTTCAAACTGCACTGGCTCACCGCCAACGCGCCCGATTTCTGGAATCCCATTCCGGCCACGCAGCGACTCAAGGGTTGGGAAAGCGACAGCATCCGCGTCCGTTCCAACGTCGTCTATCGCGTCGGCATCGCGGACCCGCAACCCGGCGTCCGTTACGGAGTGCGCTGGCGTTCCTCGACCAGTTCACCAAAGACTCTTTCCACCAACGTCGTCTGGTCCGCCGACATCGCCGAACACGAACTCACTGCCGTTCCCTACGCCGCCACGGCCCAGGTACTCGTGCTGTCCAACAAGCCGCTCACCAACACCGTCAGCCGCGTCTGGCTCGTGCCAGCGAAGTGAGAATCGCTGTCCATTCAGCCATTGCAGTCGCCGGGCTTGAATGATTACCATCTCCGCGTGTTATGACAGCAAGGCAGCGCGAGATAGTTGCGTGGATGGCTTTGATTCTCCTGCCGATGGCGTACGTGATTGGTTCGGAGATTTACTACGCGCACAGCATCTCGCCTCGCGGCATTTCGACGGCCCGTGACTATTTCGACCGCTTTGGCGAGCCACGGCGTATCTGCGTGGTTCAACGCGATGGCCGAAATTACTACGAATTCAGCGGACATTTGCCTTCACGTTTTGTTTTGGCGGTCCCTTCCGCGCCACCGGCATATGTTTTCGATGAACAGGGACGCTTTACAGCTTGGTGCAGCGATCCCGGGGATATTCCGAGCCATCGGCAAACGTGGCAATTGCAGAGCACCAATCAGATCGGGGTTGGAGTAATCCGGAAGCAATTTGGACTATGATGACGTAACGGCAATCCGACGCCAAAGGTGCGGGGTCGGTAACTCGTTTCATCCGCCATAAGAAATGATGCCGCTGCAGTTCATAAGACCGTGCTGGTGGTATCTCGTTGTCTCAATACCCCTGGCCGCAACCTGGCTTGTCTCGAATCGGTATCTGGAGCCAAAGTCCTACGAGTATAGTTTCGGTGGCTTGCGAAATAGCATCGTCCTAGGTGCCGTCAACTTTGCAGAACTGATTGGCCTTGTCGCGCTGACGGGGTTCGTCATTTTCGTCTGTTCAGCCTTTAATGCGAAGTTCCACAATGCCCGAGCGCAGAAGCTCTTTTCTGCCGCAGCCCTGATTCTGTACGGGGTATGGAGCCTCTTCATGGCCGTGTGGATAATGATGAAATAAGTACAAGGGAAGCGGAAGGGCCTGACAATTCTCCGGGCCCAACAGTTGACCGCCGCCACGGTCAGCCGCGTCTGGCTCGTGCCGGCAAAGTGAGAACCGCTGCCACGCTTGACCCGTCACCAGCCCTGTGACAGTCTCCGCGCCAGAAGCTTGAGTCGGCTCGCTTTCAAGAAGGCCGTCGGGTTTGTGTGAATAAGAATGTTCGCCAAGAGCAATGAAGATCCCGTCCATCACTCGTGTCACCGGGATTTACGCCATTGAGGATTCTACCCTGCGCGGACGATTTGCGGAAATCATCATCAGCGCCCCCAAGAGAGAACTTCGCCTGCGCTGTGACCGCAATACCGACGAGATTCTGCTTTCGGGCGGCTCAAAGAAAAAAAGAAAGAAGCTTGTCCCGATCGTTACCGGGCGCTTTCACGTCGAGTGGATGTGGGCCATGACGAATCAACAGGGATATTCCGATGGTTTCAGGATTCAGCTCTCCGCAAGGCAGCGCCGTCGAGTCTTTGAGTTTGTCTCGATTGCCTCCAGCATCGAAGTCTACGAAGCAAAGAAGAAGCTGAACCCATCGCCAGAGCCAACGCGCTGCGCGCGTGGCTTATCTTGAACGTTCGATTTACCCCCTCACGGCGCGTAGCGCACGGTGCCGTTGGCATCGGTGACGTAGTGCCACTTCTCGATGTATTTCGCGGCGGGCTGGAAATCATCGTGAGTCTCGCGCAGCTTCCGCTGCAACAGCGCATCGAGTTCCTTCTGCAACGCCGCCGACTGCGGGTCGTCGCAAAGGTTCTTCATCTGATAGGGATCGGTCTGGTTGTCGAACAACAGCCACGGGCCATCGAGCGAGCGGACGTAGGTGTAACGCTCCGTGCGCACACCGCGGTATTCGCGGCCGCCGCCCTTGCGCGTCCATTGGCCGAACGGCGCGTAGCAGGCGATGAGCGCCGCGCCGCCGCCGGGCGCCGGCCCGCCGCGCAGGTGTTTTGAGAAATCAAGTCCCTCGACCGTCTTCGGAATCTCCACGCCACAGAGGCCGAGCAACGTCGGCATGATGTCCGGCGACGCAAACGGCGCGGTAACAACGCGCTCGCGCTCGCTGAGCTGCGGCCAATGGATGAGAAACGGCACGCGGATGGCCTCGTCGTAGGGCACCTGCTTGTTGAACCGCCCGTGCGAGCCGAGCATGTCGCCGTGGTCGGAGGTAAAGACGAAGATCGTGTCGCGCTCGATGCCGGTTTCGCGCAGGGTGGCCCAGAGCTGGCCGAGACAATCGTCGAGCGCCGAGCAGTGGGCGTAATAGCCGGCCACTTTCTTTCGCACCGCCTCGGTGGCGTCGGGGATGTTGGGCTGGAGCTTGAGCTTGTCCGGCTGATACATGCCCGCGAACCGCTGCGGCGCGGTGAGGTAAGGATCGTGCGGCGGTCCCCACGAGAGCACCAACAGGAACGGCCCCTGCCCCGCCTGCTCGCGGATGTAGCGTTGCGCTTCGCGGGTTTGCGCGGCGGCATCGTAGCCTTCCCACTGGAGTCTCGCGTCCCCGTCGGCGTAGTAAAACGACTGGTTGTAGTTATGCGTGCATTCCAGGACTTTCCAGAACTCGAAGCCATGCCGGCGCTCGCGCGGGATGTAACTCGACCGTCCGTGGCCGTCCACGTGCCACTTGCCGATGTAACCGGTCCGGTAACCCGCGCCGCGAAACGCCTGCGCGAGCGAGACGGCGTTGTTGTTGAGGCAGACATCGTTCAGGAACACGCCATGAGTCAGCGGATACTGTCCCGTCAACAAGCTCCCGCGATACGGTGAACAGACGGGACAGGTGGACACGGCCATGCCAAAGCGGACGCTGCGGGTGGCAAGTTTGTCGAGCGTCGGCGTGCGCACGTTTGGATCGCCGGCAAAACCGGTTGCCTGCGCCCGCCACTGGTCGGCAAACACAAAGACAACGTTCGGCTTGCGCCCGGCATCGGCGGCCGACGCCTCCGGCACAAGCTGGAGCAACACCAGCACCGCAATAGCGACCGCAAAAAATCCCGGGAGATTCCCGCAGCTGGGCCGCGGCGATGTGGCGAAAGTGCGTACAGTTTTCATGATGAACTCACAAAATCCATGACAACGAACAACCGCGCATCTCGGATGTACTACCGCGCTTTTTTGGACTTGGCCGCCTCACGAACACCCTTCAGATAGTCTGACAAGTCGCCGTATTCCTCGTTGTCGAGCCGCGCCTTGTCTTTCATCTTCCAGAGCCACCGCTTCCACGTCATATCGTCGTAGATGGTGGGATCGAGATCCTTGTGGCAGCGGATGCAGCGGGCCTCATACAGCTTCTTGCCGGGCGGAGTCGCAGTCGCTTGCTCCGCCGCTCCGGCCACGGAAACGGCAAACGCGGTGACCGCCGCCATAAGAACCAGCCGGGCCAAGGGACGGCCCAGACCCTCCAATGCGCCTTGATTTGTCCGCCGTGCTATCACAATGCAGTCTCATAGTCTGTCCGCCACGATACGGCAAACCCTTTTTCGCTTGCGCGCCACCGCAGCCGGATTCAACCTCCAACCTTGCTGCCATGAATACGACATTGTTCCGGTGCATCCTTCCCCTCATCACCTGCCTGGCCGTGACGAACTCCAACGCCGAGTGGCAAGTCTGGACCTGCCGCGACACGGTTCATGTGTTGCGCGACGAGCCGGCGGGCAAAACAAGCGACGCAACCCTCGCCGCCGCGCGCAACGAGTGGGAGAGCTTCCAGATTCTCATACGCTCCGACGCGCCTGTGAAAGGTGTGAACGTCGAGCCGGGCGATCTGAAGGGGCCGCATGGCGCGGTGATCCGGGCTGCCGACGCGGTGCTGTATCGCCAACA
>JBAZIR010000029.1:0-25636 GCA_041651735.1 Verrucomicrobiia bacterium
GCCGACGTTCTTGAACGTCAGCAGTTCCTTTTGCGCGAAACGGATCCCAAAACCCTTCTCCACGGCCAGGATCAGGTTCACATGCGACAGCGAATCCCAACCGTCCACGTCATTGGCGGTCATCTCTGGCTGGATGTTGATCTCATCATTGTCGAACACCATCTGAAAGATCCCGTTCAGTTTTTCGATCGTTGTCATAAATCCGTGTTGTCTCCGTCAAATGTCCAGCGTGCTGATGTCGCCCTCATCCTGCCCCAGATAGCGCGCTTTCAGCACGCGGCGCATGATTTTGCCGCTCTTGTTTTTGGGAATGTGCTCCAGCACTTTGAATTCTTGTGGCGTGGCCATGGTGGAAACACGGTTGGAGACGTGCAGGCGCAATTTCAGTTCGAGGTCGCTGTTCCACTCACAGCCTTTTTTCAACGCGATAAATGCCACCACCTTCTCCCACAGCAATTCATCCGGCACGCCGATCACGCCTGACTCGGCGATGCCTTCCACCTCCAGCAGCGCGCTCTCGACTTCGAAGGGACTGACCAGATGGCCGGCGGTGTTGATGACATCGTCGCTCCGGCCCATGAACCAGTAATATCCCTCGCTGTCGCGGCGGGCGGTGTCGCCGGTCATATACCAGCCGTGCTTGAACTTCTGCCGGTAGATGTCTTCGTGGTGGAAATAGGAGATCAGCATCGAGTCCCATCCCGGCCGCAGGCACAGGTTGCCCTGTTCGTTGTCCGGCAGGACCTCGCCATTGTCCCGGACGATGGCGGCCTCGATGCCCGGCAGCGGCTGGCCCATCGAACCCGGCTTGATGGGCAGGCCCGGCCGGTTGGTGATCATGATCGCGCCGGTTTCGGTTTGGAACCACGTGTCGTAGATGTCCTTGCCGAGCACCTTGCGTCCCCAACTGATCACTTCGGGATTGAGCGGCTCGCCCACGCTGCAAATGTGACGGAGCTTGCTGAGATTGAACCGCGCGAACAGCGCGGGCTCCTCGCGCATCAACATCCGCAACGCCGTCGGCGCCGTATACCAGACTGTGATGCCGTACTCTTCCAGGATTCCAAACCACTTCGCCGCGTCATACGCGCCGCCGAAATGCACCTGCGTCACGCCGAGGCTCCACGGCCCGATAATCCCGTAGGAGGTCCCGGTCACCCAGCCGTGATCGGCGGTGCACCAGAAGATATCGTCGGGCCGAAGGTCGAGCACTTCCACCGCAGTCCGGTTCTGCAGCAGCACGCTGCGATGGCGATGCAGCGCGCCCTTGGGTTTGCCGGTGGAACCCGACGTGTAATGCAGCACTGACGGCGTCTCGGCGGGAGTCAACGGTGTTTCAAACCCGGCGGAAGCCTGCTGCATGAGGAGAGGCAGACTGAGAATATCAGCCGCTTGATGTTCGGTGGCATCCACCAGGATTATGACCTTCAGGTTCGGCAGCTTCTCGCGGATACGGAGCAACTTCTTCAGGTAGCTCTTGCGGGTCAGGATGCCTTTCGCCTCGGCATCGCCGAGCCGGTCCAGCAGCGCCTCCTCCCCGAAGTTGGAGAACAGCGTGCCCGTGATGAGCCGGGCTTTCAACGCACCCAGGAAGCAGGAGTAAACCTCCGGCATCTTGGGCAGGAAAACGAAGAACACATCGCCCGGCGCAAATCCGAGGCTTTGCATTACGTTGGCGAAGCGCGAGCTTTCACGCTCCAGGTCGCCATACGTATATTCCGCGCGCTCATCGTGAGCGCCGATCCAGCGCATGGCGACCTTGCTGGCAAGACCACGGTCGGATTGCAGTCGCGTGCAGATGTGGCCGATGTTGAATTGGCCATTCGATGTTGGAATCAATCGTTCGCTTGTCATGGTTAGTCGGTGAAACCACCCTCCACACCCATACTGGTTTGCAGCATTTCCAGCGTGCGTTGCCGGATGTCGTTCGCAAAGCTGAATTCCGTTTCGTCCTTGGCCCGCATCATGCGATAGCCCGCCTCCTGCCTCGTTTCCTTTGCGACCCTGCGCAGGTCACCGGTGGCCGCATCCTGATTGCTTGCGATGGTCCGCGTGGCTCTGCCCAACTCCTTGACCTGGTCCACACGCTTTGGGTCATCGCTGACGATCATGGCCTCGATCTGGTCGGTGAGCGCGTGGGCCGCGGCGGGCGTCCGCTCCTGCAACTTCGCATTCTCGTAAACCTTGTCCATTTCCAGAAGCTGCCCATCCAATGCATCCACCAAAGCGGCGGCCTGCGGCATCCCGGCTTTCGACTTCACGCAGAATTCGTGCGTCTTCTTGCACCAGTTCATGTACGCCTCGATGCGCGCCCTCACCGTAATGCAGAAGAGGTTCATCTTCTTGAAACGCTCGATGATCTCCTTCTTCTTTTGCTTTTCCTTGTTGTCATCGAAGATTTTCTCCACTTCGCCAGTCGTGTGGCAGACGCCAGGATACTTGTCCCACGCGGGACGTTTCACCTGCAACTCCTCCGCCAGTGTGAACTCCGGCACTTCTTCAAACGCTTCCGTCAACACGTCCATGACACCGTAGACGTTCTTCGGGCTTTTGCCGATCTTCCGGAACGGATAGATGACCACGCGGCTGTCCGCCTTGTTCTTGATCTTCGGGCGACGCTCGTAAACCGGATTGCGCAGATAAACGTTCTCTCCCTCCAAGTGCGCCGGGTAGGCAAACGTGCCGCGCGACGGATGCCAGACCGTGCCGCCTTTTTTTGGAGAAACGCCGAATCCCTCCCATTCGCCGTTGGGTTTCTTGATGATCACCTTCCACGAATCAATCCATCCGTCCTCCCGGCGATAATCCGCGCGCCACAACGCCAGATACGGAATCCTCCAGTCCAGCTTCACATCCTTGATGGCATTGAGGTCGGCCATCTTCGCGTCATGCCAGATCGCAGGCGCAGCCAGCACGGCCACCCACACATTCATGTGCCGGTCCTTCCGGTAAGCGACCTCTGTCCCGGAAATCACGCGCTGCCCGTTCTTGCCCTCCAGCGTCACCTTCACGGCTTGGTCGGACGACCGCCACGCGCACATCACGATCGCGTTGCCATGATCGGCCAGTTGTGCCAGCGCGTGTTCGCCGGGGAAACGAAGTTCATTCGACTCCGTCTCCTGCGCGCTGACGACCAGATCGCCGGAAAAAGGATCCGGCATCACGGCGTACTGGCTCGACGCTTCCACCCGTATCTTCTCTGTTCCCTCGCCCGGCTGCGTTTCCACATACGGTCTGCCCTTCTTTAGGAAGAACCGCGCGACCATCTTCTTTCCCGCCTCTGACGTGGCGTTGACCTCCAGCAGCGCATTGGTCGCCGTGCTGTCTATCACATTGAAGGCGTCCAGCGTCTTCGCCTTGTCTCCGCCCGTGCCCAAGAGCACCAGCGTCGGTCCCTTCACCATTGCCTCGCCGAGCTTGTAATACCATTCGCCTCCTCTGGCGCCTTTCCGAAACACCAGTGTCAGAAATTCGTTGGCCATGCAGGCGTCGCCGGCGACGCCGACGTTCTCGTCCGCCAATTCCTTCCAGCCTTCCCGCTTTGCGACCGCATCGGGCGACAGACTCTTTGCTGAATGACTTCCGGTGTCCCACAACAACGCGCCACTCTCCGCCGCCTCAGCGTGGGTTGCGAAAAAGAAAGAAAACATCCCCGCCAAACAACCGACAACCAACAGACACTTGAATCGCCGCATGGCGTGACTCCTCATGGTGGGATCGTGTTGGAGTTTCATCACGGCCCATCCATCAATCACTTCCAACTTCTGACGTCATCTTCATATGCTTTGGTCGTGTTCTTGCTGCCCGGCTCCGATTGGCCGGTGCCCGTGCGCGTATCGGGACCGTCGGAGAAGAACGCATAGCCTTCAGTGATGACTGTCTTGATCGAAGAATCGTCTTTGAACGGCACCGGGACCTGGCTGTCGTTGGCTGTCGTGTCGGGCCATGATTGCAGGTTGGAGGGTCTTCCGTTTTGCAGAGGTCCCAGGTAGTAGCTTCCTTTCTTCCCATTATCGAAGCAATAGGCGTAGGGCATCCACCACGGATCGTAGAGCGCCAGCGGAGTCTGTTCGCCAAGGGTGCGAATCGTCACGTCTTTCGACTGGATCTCCATGAACCGAAGTGCGCGCGGATTGTCACTGGCCGCCTGACCGGTCGTGGCCTTTTGCCCCGTCACGGGATTCACCAGACCGTTGAACGTCAGAACAAGGTCCTGGTCGTTGGCAGGTTCCGGCCATTTGCCATACTCGCTGTGGCAGGACTTGGCTGCCGTGCGGAGCTGTTCGACAACGGCTTGCGTCTTCA
Source organism: Verrucomicrobiia bacterium (assembly GCA_041651735.1). Classification (GTDB taxonomy): domain Bacteria; phylum Verrucomicrobiota; class Verrucomicrobiia; order CAIQCK01; family CAIQCK01; genus CAIQCK01. The sequence goes on from JBAZIR010000029.1 coordinate 4,306, forward strand.
TTCTCAAGACCGCTCGATAGATCATGGGAATGGTAGGGAACAACAATCCCATCAGTACGATGATGATGCTCATGACCACCAGCAGTTCCACCAAGGTGAAACCGTCGCGCCTGTGGTCGCGGATGTTTGGACGGTCTGATGACCCGTCTGTTGGATGCAACATGAATGAGGTTCTATGACTCTGCGGGGATCGAATCATGGCATTCACCTCTTTGGAGTTTCATCGCGCAAGTTCGCAGTTTGCCCAACGAAGCCGCAGCCTACAGCCTCACTTCGCCAATGGCAATCTCCATGGCAGATGCCTGCGCGCTGCTCACTTTCGGCTGCGCTACAGAATGCCAATGTGGTAGAAGGGACGCGTGAAGAGGATGCTGCCCAAACTCCGGTTTGCCATTGGCGGGTTTGGATGTTTCGTCGCCGCAGTGCCGCTGGCGCTCGGAGTCTCGATGCGTGATCAAATCGAGGCCGATTGGCTCCGGCAGGCGGAAGCGTGGCGGGACACAACGGTGGTGACGCAGGCTGACGCCGCCGGCGCAGTGGATGGAGTGAAGAACGGCAAATACGGTTTTCACACAGCGCATGAGCCGAATCCATGGTGGCAGGTGGACCTCGGCAAGTCGCAGCCCATCGCCCGCATCGTCGTTTTTAACCGGCTCGATTACGCGCCCGGTTTGCACAACGCCGACTCTCTCCGCGTCTTCGCCTCCGACGGCGGCAGACAGTGGCGGCAAATCCACGACCAGAAGTGCAAACACTTCGGTGGCATTTCCGGCGCGCCGCCGCTGGAGGTGAAGCTCCCGCGAGGTGAAGTCCGCGCGCGCTATGTGCGGCTCCAGGTTCCCAGTTCCAAGCCGGTCTTTTTCCATCTCGACGAGGTGGAAATTTACGGCCCGGCGCAGCCGGATCAAAACCTGGCGTTCCGCCGGCCCGCGACGCAGAGCAGCCTGAGCCGATGGTCGAAGAAAGCTGTACCCGGCCCGCCTGACATGATCGCAGCCATCAGTCACTTCATCGAGCGCGGACGGCGACTGGCGGCGGAGTTTGCTCGCGCGGGTGTGGACGTCGCGACCTTTGAGCGCGAGTTTGACGAAGCCGCCGGGCAATTGCGTTTGTCCGGCATCACTGCGTTAGCCGAAGCAATGCGGCCACTCTATTTCAAAGTCCGCTGGGCCATGCGGCGGCTGGCGTTCCACAATCCGCTGCTGGATTTCAACCGGTTGTTGATCGTGAAACGTTTCTGTCAGGAGACGTATCCTGACGTTTGTCTCAACCACATGCCGTGGGTCTCGCGGCCCGGCGGCGACCTCTGTGTGCTCACGCTTGCGGGATCGGAGGATGAGCCTCAGGTGAAATCCATCCTCAATGGCGCGCTCGGCCCCGGCCACGTCCACGGCGCAGACCTGAGTTGGGACGGCAAGCGCATCGTTTTTGGCTACGCGAAGGCGAGAAGCGACCAGCCGCCCGACGGCTGGCTCGATCGCACGCAGAGCTATCGTCTTCGCCGCACCGAGGAGCCGATTCACATCTTTGAGATTGGCGTAGACGGCCGCAGCCTGCGCCAACTCACGCGCGGCGAATGGAGCGATCTCGATCCGACCTATGCGCCCAACGGCGACATCGCATTCGTTTCGGAGCGCTGCGGCACCTCTCTCCAGTGCAACGAATTCAACAAGGATGAAACAAGCTGCAACCTTTACGTCATGCGTCCCGACGGGACCGGGATTCGCCGGCTCAGCGTGAGCAAGGACGGCGATTACCTGCCACATACTCTCGACGATGGCACCATCGGTTACACGCGCTGGGAATACCACGAGCGGAGCTGGGCGTTCATCCAATCGCTCTGGACCGTCCGGCCCGACGGCACGCAGGCCGACGCGATCTTCAAACAGCATTTCGTCAACCCCTGGGCGCTCGAGGATTTCCGCTCCATTCCCGGCACGCGAAACCAGCGGCTCGTCTGCGTTGCGGCGGGCCATCACACGCTTGCCGCCGGCCCTGTCGTCGTCATCACGCCGGGCCTCGGCATCAACGATCCGCGCGGCATCAGCATCGTCACTCCGAATGTCGTCCCGCCCGAAGGCGGCATGGACGGCGTGCCTGTGTCCGAAGGCGGCGTGCGCGATGCCGGCGGCTATTACATGCACCCATGGCCGCTCTCGGAGAAAACGTTTCTTGTTGCCTACACCTACGGCATCGGCAAGACGGGCGTTGCCAGCGAAGTGGACCCGGCCGGTTACGCGATCTATCTCGTGGATGTCTTCGGCACGAAGGAACTCATCTACCGTGACGCGGCGATCTCCTGCTTCACGCCGGTGCCGCTGCGCGCGAGGCCGAGGCCGCCAGTGTTGCCCGACGTGACGGTTCCCCGCGAGCGATTCGCCACGTGCGTGTTGAGCACCGCCAGCTATGGTTGCGACGGCATCGCGCCGGAGCGTGTCCGCTACGTGCGCATTGCCGAGCCGATCGGCTGGCCCTACGACAACGAGCACGGCGGGCAGCGTTACGGCGAGGACCACGGCTACGGTGGTCCAGGGGCGGAACGGAAGAACCTCGTGAGTTGGACCCCGATCCGCATCCTCGGCGACGTGCCGGTTGAGAAGGACGGCAGCGCGAAGTTTCGAGTGCCGGTGGATACGGCGGTTTACTTCCAATTGCTCGACGAAAACCGGATGGAATTGCGGCGCATGCGCTCCTTCATCAGTTTTCAGCCCGGCGAGCAACGTGCCTGCACAGGTTGTCATGAGAGCAAGACCGTTGCGCCCGTGCCCGCGCGGCACACGGTTTCCATCGCCATGTCCCGCCCGGTGCGCGACCCGCAGCCGCCGCCATGGGGCGACCGGCCTGTGAGTTTCCTGCGCGACATCCAGCCCGTGCTCGACCGCCACTGCGTCGGTTGCCACAGCGGACTGAAGCCGGCCGGCGGGGTGGATTTTTCCGGCGGCCTGATTTCGTTCGACGCGGTTGTGAGCGACTACGGTCACAATCGCGCTTACGAGACGATCCTTGAGAAGAACCTCGTCTCCATGTCGGCCGTCCGCGCGCAGGACGCGAGCATCACACCGCCGTTGGCCTACGGTTCACACAAGAGCAAACTCATCACCTGCCTCGCCGACGGCACGCATCGCGGCACGGTGAAACTGAGCGAGGACGACCGCCTGCGCCTGGTGATGTGGATAGACGCCAACGCGCCTTATCACGACCGCTTTGTCAACAAGCGCGCAGCCAGACCTGCCTACGGTCTCGCCGATGACAGCACACTGATGAAAAGCCTGACGGACCTACACGCGCGCCGTTGTGCTGCCTGCCACGACGCGAAAACGGTGACGCGCCCGGATTGGATCAACCTCCACGCGCCGGCACAGAGCCTGTTTCTGACAGCACCGCTGGCCAAAGAAGCCGGCGGACGCGGCAAGTGCAGCCAGGCAGTGTATGCAAGCCAGACCGACGCTGACTATCGCGCCGTGCGCACGCTTGTCGAAGCCGCTGTCATCAAGGCTTGGGAAAACCCCCGCCGCGATTTACTATCGTTGGAACGGCGAACAAGTCCATGAGAGGCGGCTGCGCCGCAGTCTATTGATCAAGAAACTCCCAAAACCAGCAATCTCACACACCCTATGAAGAAGATTTCTGTTTTGCTTCTCGTCATCATCAGTGGCATCGCGCCAGCCGTTCCAAGCAGTGCGCTCGCGTCGGACAACGATTGGCCGATGTGGCGTCACGATGCAGGTCGCACGGGCGCATCGTCGCTGGAGGTGGCCGGCGCGCTGCGCCTTCAGTGGAAGCATCAGTTGCCGCGGCCGATGCCGACGTTCCCCAACGATTTCCGGCAGTGCTTCGACAAATCCTATGAGCCGGTGGCAATGGGGAAACGGCTGTTCGTGCCTTCGATGGTGACCGACAGCGTCACGGCGTTCGATACCGCCACGGGACAGGAATTGTGGCGGTTCTTCGCGGAAGGGCCGGTGCGCTTCGCGCCGGTGGCGTGGCGGGACAGGGTGGCGTTCGTTTCCGACGACGGCTTCCTGTATTGCGTGAGCGCCGGCGACGGGCGGCTGCTCTGGAAATTCTCGCCCATGGAGCCGGAACGACGCGCACACAAGCTTCTCGGCGACGAGCGGTTGATCTCGCGATGGCCTGCGCGGGGCGGACCGGTGCTGGCAGATGAAACCATTTATTTCGCAGCCGGCATCTGGCCTTTTGAAGGCGTCGCGGTTTGCGCGGTGGACGCCGCCACCGGGCAGGCGCGCTGGGTCAACAGGGATTGTGCGTTCATCAAGGACGGTGAGTTGGATCACGGTTCGCGATTCGATGGCGGCGTGTCGCCACAGGGTTATCTGGCTGTGCTTGGCTCCAAATTGATCGTGCCTTGCGGTCGGGCGCTGCCGGCGTTTTTCGACCGCGCAACAGGCCGGATGGACCCTTACACCAGCGGCTGGGGCGGGCGTGTGGCGCTGGCCAAGGGATGTTGGTATGCATGCGGCGCCGGCAACTGGCTGTTCCAAAGCGGTGACCTCTATCAGGTGCGCGCAAGCGCTCCGCAAGCGGGATCGCCTCCCAAGCCGGACGAGTACATGCGCGTGCAGGAGTTTGCGCAGCAGATGAAAGTCTCCGCCGCGACGATGGACCAGTGGATCAAGCAGTTCAAACTGGATGTCGTGACACGCGACGGCGAGCGGTGGCTTCGCGTCCGCAACGGCGACGACGTCACCTACCTTTCCTGGTGGACCTCGCGAAAAAACGCGCCGCCGCGTCCGGGTGAACAGCACGTGTTGGAGACACGGACACGGGTGCAAATTGATCCGGCCAATTCGAAAGAGCTGGGCGTGTTCCGCGAGCCGGTCTTCACCGACGGCGCGATGTATTATTCCATGCCGGTGAACGACCCTCTCCGGAATCTCCGCAACAGCAACGAAGATCGTAAACTGCCGCGCACGGCCAGCTACACCGAAATCGTCGCGTGCGATCTCGCCAGCCAGCCGCAATGGCAGGTGAAGTTGCAGGGCGGCTGGGGTGAGCCTAACAAGCTCGTGGCGTGGGCCGGCGCGCGCTTCAACCAACTGTGGAGCCTGCCTTCGTCGCTAAAGGTCCACATCAAGGCCGGCCGTCGGCTCTACGTCGGCGGGCCGGGCACAGTCGCGGCGGTGGAAATTCCTGTCGAGGGCCAGCCGGCAAAAGTGCCATGGCAGGCGTCCATCACGGGCACGCCGAGCCGGATGCTCGTTGCGGATGGCAAATTGTTCGTCATCACCATCGAAGGAAATCTCTACTGCTTCGGAGCCGGAAAAGCCCCGCCGAAAAACAGCCCGGTCGCAGCCAACCATCCGGCGTCCCCGAAAGATTCATGGGCGGCGCGCGCTGCGGACATCCTGCGGCAAACAGGCGTTCGCGACGGCTACGGCATTGCGCTGGGCGTGGGCAGCGGCCGACTCGTCGAGGAACTGACGCAGCAGTCCAAGCTTCGCATGATCGTCCTCGAACCGGATGCGGCGAAGGTTGCGGCTGCCCGGCGCGAATTCTTCCGGCTCGGCTTGTATGGGACGCGCGTTCATGTCTTGACGGGCGACCTCTCGACGTTGCAGCTGGCGCCTTATCTGGCGAGCTTGGTCGTTGCGGAAGAATTGACCGAGGCCGATGTCAGTGGCGACACGCCATTCACAGCACGGCTTCTCGCACTGTTGCGGCCGTATGGCGGCTGCGCGTGCTTTGCGTTGACGCCCGGCGTTCGCGATGCGCTCGCCCAGAAGATCCAGACGGCCTCGCTGGCTGGCGCGGAGCGGATGACGCGCGGCGAGTGGTCGTTAGTCACACGCCGGGGTGCGCTGCCTGGCGCGGCGGACTGGACGCACGCGAGCGGCGACGCGGCGCATACGTTCGCCTCAATGGACGGGCGGGTGACAGGACCGCTGGGCGTGCTGTGGTTCGGTGGCGAATTGGACCGGACCGTGCCATGGATTGAAGGCGACCCGCCACGTTTGCCCGGCGAAGCGGAACCGTCTCCCTACGCGGGGGGCGGGCCTCCGCCTCGCGTAGCAGGCGGGCGGATGTTCGTCCAGATCGGTGACGACCTTTTTGCCTCCGATATCTATACGGGCCGGCATCTGTGGAAGAAGAATGTGAAGGCGCTCGGCGATTTTGCCGCCACCGAGGACAGTGTTTACGCCATCGGCGCGGGCAATTGTCTATGCCTCAACGCGGCCACCGGCGAGCAGCGCGCGAGCTTCGCCTGCCCCGTGAGCGGCGGCTGGCGGGAACTCCGCGTTCGCGGCGGCTTCGTCGTTGGCACGACCGGCAAACTGTTGGTGTGTGTGGATCGTCATAGCGGCGCGGTGCGCTGGAAACAGACGGCACAGCGCGACGGCTTCAATTTCGCCGTTGCAGCCGACCGGGTTTTTTGCATTGACCATTGGTGGTCGGCGCGGCGGCGCGGAGAAGCGAAGACAGACGACGCAGAGATCGTGGCATTGAAGCTCGCCGGCGGTGAATTGCTCTGGCGGGCGCCAACCACCGTGCCATCGCCGCCTCCGTCAAAACGGAAGGACTTTGCGCCGCCGTTGAAACCTCAATTGTCGTTCTCCGAACAGGGCAACGTGTTGTTCTTCACCCGCAATCGTGCCACGGCGGAGGCTTATCGCGGCACGGACGGCCAGCTGCTTTGGTCGAAGGAACTCCCGTGCAAGGACCCGCCCAATGCGTTCACCAGCTATCATCCGCCGATCGTTTTGGCGGACCGGCTCATCGCGCATGGCGGCAAAGTATATGATCTGGCGACAGGCGAGCCGCTTGGGGGGCGGTTGTGGAAGGAGTTGCGCGGCTGCGGTCGCGCCCTGGGCTGCCAGCGGCTGATCCTGTTGCGCGATGCCTATGCCTCGTATCTCGACCTGACAACGGGCGTGCACAGTTACTTCCGCGGTATTCGTGCCGGCTGCACGAACAACCTTATTGCAGCCGACGGCATCCTCAGCGCTCCGCACTATGCGCGCCACTGCAACTGCAACTATCCCATCAGCTTCTCGGCAGCGTTTGCAACGATCCCGGAGGCGGCGACTTGGGATCCGGCCCCTGCGGAGACGACGCGGTCAACTGTGAAAGGATCATCACGATGAGTCACTCGAAATTAAACGGAATCGTATGGGTTGAATTGCTGCTGGCGGTGTTGTCCAGCGGGCTGGTTTTTGCCGAGCCGGCAGACAACGGCGCCGCGCTCAAGCAGCTGCGCGAGACGCGCAAACAGCTCGCCCACAAGCAGCGGCGCATCATTTTCAACAACGACGGTTGTGATGCCCTGTATCTGCCGAAAGACGAGAAACTCACCCTCGAGAAGTTTCTTGCCAAACGCACGACGCCGCTGGCTGGCACACAGGTGGACACCATCTCCTATTGCACGATCAGTTCCGGGTTCAGCTTTTTCACGCACCGCACCAAGGTCGGCACGCTGCTGACGCGGCAACCCGGCGACTACGGCATCGAAAATGGCATGCGGAACATCACGCAGGAACTGGTTGATCTGGGCGCCGATTGTTTGCAGGCCGTCCTTGGATTCGCCCACAAGAACAAGATGGAGTGTTTCTGGTCCATGCGAATGAACGACACCCACGACGCAGCATATCGGCCGGACAAGCCTTACCTGCTCTACCCGCCACTCAAGGTGGATCATCCCGACTGGCTCGTGGGCGATCCGGTGAAGCGCTCGCGCTACGGTCGGTGGAGTTCGGTGGACTACGCGCGGCCGGAGATCCGTGACCTCGCGTTCCGGTTCATCGAGGAGGTCTGTCAGAACTACGACGTGGACGGCGTCGAGTTGGATTTCTTCCGTCACCTCTGCTTCTTCAAGAGCACCGCCCACGGTGGCAAAGCCAGCCAGGCTGAGCGCGACATGATGACGGAGTTGATGCGCCGCGTGCGCGTCATGACCGAGGAGGTTGGCCTCAAGCGCGGCCGGCCCATTCTCATCATGGTGCGCGCGACCGACTCGGTGGACTTCAATCGTGAGATGGGCCTCGATGTGGAACGATGGCTTCAGGACGGCCTGTTCGACATGCTCGCCACAACTTGTTACTTCCGCCTGAACCCGTGGGAGACCAGCGTCGCACTCGGTCACAAATACGGTGTATCGGTCTATCCGTGCATCAGCGACTCGCGCGTGAAGGGCGAAGGCCGTTTCCGCCGGGGTTCGGTGGAGAGCTATCGCGGCCAGGCGATGGAAGCGTGGGCCGCCGGCGCGGACGGCATCCATCTCTTCAATCTCTTTGACGTATTCGGCGGACGTTCGCCGGTCTTCAAGGAGATCGGCGACGCGAAATCGCTGCGGACGATGGACAGGCTTTATTTTGTGACCGTGCGCGACGGCAAACCTGACTCGTGGCTCGCAGGGGGTTCGAAACATTCCAACCTGCCGGTCTTCACGCCCGCCCACCCGAAGACCATCACGGCCAGCAAACCCCTCTCGTTCGACCTCACCGTCGGTGAGGAGTTTGACGCCGGCGCCAAAGTCCAGGCAACGTTGCACGTGCAGATGCCGGCGCTGCGGAACGTCAATGACGTGTGCGTGAAACTCAATGGCCACGAACTCTGCGGCGGCAAGCTGGCCAAGGACTGGCTCGATCTCAACGTCAACCCTGTGTGGATCAAAAAAGGCGCCAACCCAATCGAGATCGCTCTCAATCCACAACCGGCCGCCTCCGACGCGCAATGGACAATCGCCTACGAGGCCGACAAGAAACCCGCCAAGCCGTGGACACGCGACTCCGGCTCTGTGCGCACCGAGGAACGCCTCTCGGATGGCTCGCTTATCATTGCCGATCGCGGCACTGTTTCCGGCGACTATCACTACTATCGCTGTCCGTGGGGCGCTGATCCGGCCGGAAAATCCGTCGTCGAGGCGCGCGTCAAAGTCGTCTCCGGCCTGAGCCGCATCATCATCACCAGCGGAGCCGCGCAGGAACGGCTGGAATTGCAGCCCGACCGCATTGAACTCTGGAGTCGCAAGACGATCCGCCATGCGATGGACACCACGAAGGATTTCCACGTCTATCGCATTGAGACCCAGGGCAAGGACATCAAGGTCTATGTGGACGGCGGGCTGCGCCTCAACGCGCCCGGCGCTTACGTCAAGGCTGCCGCCAACCGCAACGAGATCTGCTTCGGCGCCTCCGACAGCACCAACGTCGGCGAAGCCTGCTGGGACTACGTCCGCGCCCGCGTGGACAGCCAGAGCTGCCAGGACTTGGTGCTGAGCGTAAAGCACCCAAAGAAATAGAAGACGAATGAGAATACGTGCTCTGCTGTTGGCTGTTTCCTGACTCTTGGGCTGCGCATGCAGCTTGAAAGCCATTCTTGGTTTCCATTCTGCCTTCTGCACGAGGATGTCGTTCGGTGTTATCTTATTTCTCCAGCTTGACAAACAGCACCTAGTTGAGACATAATCTCAACTGCAACCGAGACAGTTGTTATGAAGCGCATTCTCGAACCGATAAACGCTGAAACGAAAATGCGCCGGCTTGAAGAGTTTCAGCGCCGGTGTTGCGAGGCAGGCATTCCCGTGACGAACCAGCGTCGCATCGTCCTGGAGGTGGTGCTGGGCATGCACTGCCATCCCACTGCCGATCAGGTTCACGCTTCACTGAAAGTGCGACGCGCGCGGATTTCACGGGCGACGGTTTATCGCTCGCTGGAGAGCCTGGTGCTCTTGGGGGTCATTACGAAAGCGTGTCATCCGGGGGACGTGGTTCGCTACGACGCCCGTCTTGAGCCGCACCATCATTTGGTCTGTCTGGAATGCGGCGACGTCGTGGACATCGCCGACCCTGAGATCACACCGCCCACGTTGCCCGATATGTCAGTCTTCGGGTTCGAGGTGAAGGATTGCCGCATGCAACTGCGCGGCGTTTGCCGCCGTTGCCGACGGAAGGAGAAAAGACGATGAACGCAAAACCGATAGGATGGCTTGCCGCTGCAAGCTTGTTGTTTGCCATGGCGGACTTGTGCGCCGCACAGAAGACGGCGAAACGGCCTCCGCTGGGCCTGCCGCCTGCGCCCGCGATGGCGGGAAACCCGCAGACGCCCGAAAAGATCGCGCTGGGCAAGAAACTGTTCGAGGACAAGCGTTTCAGTTCCACGGGCGAAGTGAGTTGCTCGACATGCCATGAACCCGCGAAAGCTTTCACGGACAGTCCGCTCAAGACGTCGGAAGGCATTCGCAAGCTCACAGGCACCCGCAACGCGCCGACGGTGATCAACGCCGTGTATTTCGAGAGGCAATTCTGGGACGGCCGCTCGCCGAGCCTCGAGGATCAGGCCCTGCATCCGCCCGTCAACCCGGTGGAGATGGGACTGAAGGACCACGAGCCGATTCTGGCGATTGTCCGCGAAGACCCGGATTACGCCCGCGCGTTCAAGCAGGTATTCGACAAGAGCGGGAAGGAGATCACGATGACGGAGGTAACGAAAGCCATCGCGGCCTTCGAGCGCACGGTTGTCGCCGGCAACTCGCCTTTCGACCGCTATTATTTCAAGGGTGACAAGAACGCGCTCACGCCGGCCCAGAAACGCGGTCTCCAGGTTTTCGTCGACGAGGGGCGTTGCGTGTCCTGCCATGTCATCGAGCAGACGCAGGCGTTGTTCATGGACAACCGGTTCCACAACATCGGCGTCGGCATCAATGCCATCCAGCAGGATGCGCCTGCGTTGGTCAGCGAGTTCATCAAGGCGAAAGCCACCGCCTCCGAGGTGGATGTGAAGGTTCTTACCGACAAGCGGACCTCGGAACTCGGCCGGCTGGTGGTGACGCGCCGCTTTGACGACATTGGATCGTTCAAGACGCCCACGCTTCGCAACATTGCCGTGACCGCGCCCTACATGCACGACGGCAGCCTCAAGACGCTGCGCGACGTGGTGGTTCACTACAACAACGGCGGCGTCACCAAGGAAGGCGATCCCGTAAACGACTTCCTGAGCGGCGGTATCCGTCCGCTCAAACTGACCGAACAACAGATTGACGATCTCGTGGCGTTCATGGAATCGCTCACGAGCCCGGAATTCGCGCATCTGCAAAAAGCTTTGAAGTGAGGACCGAACATGAATGACCATCGCATAACCCGTCGCAGTTTCATCAAACGCGCTGGCGCGGCTGCCGCCGTCAGCGCATTCCCCCTGAGCGTCGTCGAGATGGCGTTCGCCGATCCGAGCCAACGGTTCACGTTCGCCTACATCTCCGATTCCCACCTCCAATACGTGAAGGGCAAGGAGTTCGTTTATAACTGGGATCGCGGGCTGATTCGCGCCGTGGCCGAGGCCAATCTGCTCACGCCGAAACCGGACTTCGTCATGTTCGGCGGCGATCTCGCCCAACTGGGGATGAAGGAAGAGCTGGATCACGGCGCGGAGATGCTCTCGCGTCTCAAGTACAAGACCCACTGCGTCATGGGAGAGCACGACTATTACCTCGACCTGGGTGAATACTGGTCGAAACTGTTCGGGCCGCACCACTACAGCTTTGACCACAAGGGTGTTCACTTCGTGGTGCTCAACAGCATCCTGACCACCGACGAATGGACCCACAAGCGCTGGCCCACCGCCAAGCAGCGCATGTTGGAGATGGCCGGCCTCGACAACCCGAACGGTTCGCCCTTCATGGTCGGCGAGAAACAGCGCGACTGGCTCCGCAAGGACCTCGAAAAAGTCAGCAAGACCACCCCCGTCGTGCTGTTCTCCCACTCGCCCATCCAGAAACTCTACAAAGGCTGGAACTTCTGGACCGATGACGCCGAACTGGTGCAGGCCATGCTCCAGCCGTTCGAGAAAGTCACCGTCATCTACGGCCATGTCCACCAGATCCAATACAACCAGATCGGCAACATTACGTTTCAGTCGGTGATGGCCACCGCCTGGCCCTGGCCGTATCCGGAGACCTACGCCCAAGCCAAACACGCCATGCCCAAACTCACCGTGCCGATGAACCGCGCCGACCCGTTCTTCGAACGCGACGCCACAGGATGGCAGTTCATTGACATGGAGAGTGGCCGCGTCGTCATGGAGTACAACCTCTACAACAACACCAACCGCGTCGTCGCCTACAACCCGGCCACGCGCAGGCCCGAAGACCGCGCCTATCAGAACCCGGCCAAGCGGATTCCGCCGCAGAACCATTTCTAAACACAGAGCCACCATCCAACAGGAGCAACCGATGACTGCGAAACACATCATGACTGCCGCTGTAGCGCTGGTCCTCGCGGGGACCGTGACAAGCCTCTGGGTCCGTGCCGACGAGTTCACCAAAAAGGATCTGGCGCGATGGCAGAACGAGTACATGTCCGTCGTCAAGAAGGGCCGCGATCTCTGGACCAGCCCCACGCTTGGCACCAAAGGCGTCGCTTGCGCCCAGTGCCACCCCAATGCCGCCAACACACACCCGGAGACCTATCCCAAGTTCCAGAAGCAACTGGGCCGCGTCATCGCCCTGCGCGAGATGTTCAACTGGTGTCTCACGCACCCTCTCGAAGGCAAGCCTCTCGCGTTCGATGACCCAAAGATGATCGCCATGGAAGCCTACGCGACCTACGAACGGCGCGGTGTCCCCCTGGCTCCCGGCAAACACTAAACGCGACAGGTTTCGGCAAACGCTGGAAACGCCCAGTGCGGCTGGCGTGGCTTTGGTGTTGTTTCGTGTCCGGCCGCAGCTACCATCCGAGTTCCCATCCCCAATCATTGAATAGAGAAAGGAAACCAACATGGCAACAGCAGACAACCTAAGAGAGGCGTTCGCGGGCGAGAGCCAGGCGAACCGCAAATACCTCGCGTTCGCGAAGAAGGCGGATGCGGAAGGCCGCAAGCAGATCGCAAAACTGTTCCGCGCGGCGGCCGAGGCCGAGACGATCCACGCCCACGCGCACCTGCGCGTGATGAACGGCGTCAAAGGCACGGCGGACAATCTTAAGGCTGCGATTGAGGGCGAGGGGCACGAGTTCCGCACGATGTATCCGCAGTTCCTCACGGAAGCGAAGGCGGAGGGCAACAAGGCCGCCCAGATGTCGTTCCAATACGCGCTGGTGGTGGAGGAGATTCATCACGGCCTTTATCAGAAGGCGTTGGAGACGCTGACGCAGGGCAAGGACTTGGAGAACGCGGTGATTTACGTCTGCCCGGTCTGCGGCAATACCGTCATCGGTCAGGCGCCCGACAAATGCCACGTTTGCGGCGTGCCGAAGGAGAAGTTCATCGAGGTTAAGTGACCCGCGGCATTCTGGGTGTCTGTCCCGATAGCGTTGGCGTGGACGCCCGATGCGAAGGAGGCGTTCGTGAAGAAATGGCGATGCAAGGTTTGCGGTTACGAGCATGAAGGCGATGCTCCACCCGAGGAATGCCCGGTTTGCGGCGCTCTCCCGTCCGAGTTCGAATCGGTTGCCGATAGTGGCACGGCGGGCGGGGCCGATTGGCGCAGGGTCGGCAGCGTGGCCGAACTGAGCAAGGCGGAACTCCAGTCGCTGGAGATTGGCGGCCGGAAGATTGCGCTCTCGTTCTGTGACGGCCAATTCGGAGCCGTCTCCGGATGTTGTCTGCATGTGGGCGGACCGCTGGGCGGGGGTTGTGTGCGGGATGATTATGTGGTCTGTCCATGGCACGGCTGGATGTTCCATCGCCTGACCGGGGAAGCACGTCCGGGAATCCCCGCCGCCGTGCCCCGCTACGAACTCAAGGTGGAGTCCGGGGACTTGTTCATAGACCTTGCGTCTGCCACGCCGGCGAAACACGCGCCACATCCGAAGCATCTGTTGGCCCGCGAGATTGTGCGCATGCCCGGCCCAATCCGAGTCGCGGGCATCTCGACCACCGTGATGGACAAGGCCGAACCGCGTTACTCCACGTCCGACGCGATGCTGAACGTGGCGCTTGCGCATGCCGCCGAACTTGGCGCCGAAACCCGCCTCATCCGGCTGAACGACCTCAAGTTCAGGGCATGCGAGGGCTATTACTCCAAGAGCGCGGCGGCCTGTACGTGGCCGTGCAGTATTACCCAGATGGATGCTACGGATGAGCTGGATCGGGTTTACGAGGCGTTGGTCTTCTGGGCGGACGTCGTTCTGATCGCCACGCCGATCCGTTGGGGAAACGCGAGTGTGCTCTACTACAAGATGGTCGAGCGCATGAACTGCATCCAGAACCAGATCAGCCTCTCAGACAAAATCCTGATCCGGAACAAGACCGCCGCGTTCATCATCACCGGCGGTCAGGACAATGTGCAAGCGGTAGCGGGGCAGATGATGACCTTCTTCGGTCTCATCGGCTTTCACCTCCCGCCGTTTCCTTTTGCGGCGCACACCCGCGGCTGGACTGCCGAGGATATGGAAAACAACATTGTTGCCGTCAAGAATAGCGACGAGTTGAAGCATCAGGTTCAGGCGCTTGCCGAACGCTGTATCGGTCTGGCAGGAAAACTGACGGGTCTGCAATGAAAGACCACGCTTCGCCGACTATTCCCGCTTGTCACACGGATGGTTTTCAACATCCAAGACAGCCGAGTGACAAAGCGGTAAGTCGAGGGATTGTGTATGCGCAGACATGATGTGGTGGCAGCATTGTTGATTGGTGGAGGTTTATGCCCGCCCGCTTTCGCCGGGAACTGGATTCAGAACGGCGATTTCGAATCGGATCAACCGCCCCAATGGTCAAGCGCGACTGTCGAGCGCGAACTGATGGGGCGCACCGACCGCGTCTGTCCCTTGCTTGGCGTCGGCCACATCCACCAGGCCAACCCATCACACGCCGCCGCGGCCGCTGTGATCGGTCGCCATCTCCAGACCGCCCGCGAAGAGGGCATGCGGGCTGCGGGCTTTTTTGCTTTTTACGATATTCGGCCGCACACGGAAACGTCGCGCGCCCATAGCACCACACTGTCGCGATGAATACAGAGCTTGGTCGTCAACTGATTGTTGCATCATGAATCAAACCCGCCGCGACTTCTTCCACACCTGCACCGCGGGCGCAGGGTTGCTGTCGGCTGGCGTGCTGACAGGTTGCAGCGCAAAGCAAGCAGCGGCAGGCGACAGTCTGCTTCGCGTCGGCGTGGCGAAGCGTGAGGTCACGCCGCCGGTTTGGGTGCCATATCTCACGTCGTCTGGCGCTGGCACTTGTGCGCTGTTCGGCGGCGTTCATGATCCTCTCTTCGCCCGCGCGCTGGTCCTCGATGATGGGCGACAGGCCCTTGCGTTGCTCGCTGTGGACGCCATCGGTTACGACAACGCCGTGCTCGGTCCGGGCCGCAATTTCACGGCGGAGGTGCGTCGCCGCGTCGCGGTTGGCACCGGTTTGCGCCCGGAGGCCGTCATGTTTGCCAGCACCCACGCGCACTCGGCGCCCGAAACCATCGGCCTCACCGGCTTTCGCGAGGTCAGCGGCGTGCGGGACTGGCTGGAGCGGCACGTGGAAGACCTGGCTACCGTGGTCATCGAAGCTTGGCGGCAGCGAGTGGCGGCTCGGGCCAGGTTTGGCAAGACGACCGTGACCGGCATCGCGCGAAATCGGCGCATTTTTCTCAAGAGTGGCAAACTCTCTTCCCGCGGCGAGCTTCCCCCTGCGCAGGACATCGCCGCGCCCGCGCCGCTCGACGAGGAGTTGTCGGTGCTTTGGTTTGAACGTGACACGGGTATGCCGCACGCCGTCGTGCTCAACTACACCGCGCACGCGGTGGTGACGATGCTCCTGCCGCCGGTGTCGGCGGATTACCCGGGTGCGGCCTGCCGGCGGGTTGAAGAGCAGTTTGCAGGAGCCAAGTGCCTGTTCACGCAAGGCACGGCGGGCAATATCAACTCCGTCAAGGTCGCGACCACTCATGCCGACGCCGAGGCCATCGGCCGGAAACTTGGCGACGCGGCGATTGCTGAAATCAAATTGCTGGGCGCGCAGCCGCCGCTCGCCGCACCGCGTCTGCAACTTGCCTCGGAGAAGATCATCCTGCCGCCGCGCGATTGCCCGTCGGTCACTGATGCTGAAACGCTGGCCCGAAGCCATTCGACGCCGCAGAACCAGCGCACACTTCGTCTGGCGCGAAAGCTCGCCGAAGGCCCGATTGAAGCGGAAGTCCAGGCAATGGCGCTTGGCCCGGTGAAGTGGATTTCGCTGCCGGGTGAGCCGTTTGTTGAGACGGGAATTGCGTTGAAGCAGAGCGGCGCGTCGTTTGTGCTCGGCTACACGAATGGATGGATCGGCTACCTGCCGATTCAACGCGCCTATCAGGAAGGCGGCTACGAGGTGGGTCTCGGTGCGTGGAGCCGCGTGGCGCCCGGCTCGGCAGAAAAACTGGAAGCAGCGGCGAAGAAGGTTCTGCGGCAAGTCGGCTGAGTGGAGCGCGAAGGCAACGGTCATCAAGTGAGGTTCAGGAAAGAGACACAATGAGATTACACGAAACAGTAGCGACACTGATGTTCTGCGTTGCAGCGGCGGCAGTGCTGACAGGCCGCGTGGATGCAGCGCAGACCTTTGAACTGGTGGTGGCGCCGGTCGGGCCGAAGAACCCGCGCAACAGCGAAGCGGCAATCATCCAGCGCAAGGATGGCTCACTCTTGCTGGCATGGACGGAGTTCTATGCGAGCCAGGGGGCGGATCATGGGCCGGCGCGCATCGCGGGCAGGTTGTCGCTGGATGGCGGCCGGACATGGGGCGAGAAGTTCACGGTGATCGAGAATGACGGCGGCTGCAATGTCATGGAGGTCAATCTCCTGCGCCTCCGTAACGGCGATCTGGCGCTCTTCCATTGCCAGAAGAACACCGAGTCCAGCGATTGCCGTGTGATGATGCGCACTTCTGCGGACGACGGCAAAACATGGAGTGCTGGCAAGCAGCTCAGCCCGGCTGGCAAATACACCGGTCTCACCAACGGCCGTTGCATCCGGTTGCGAACCGGCCGTATTCTGCTGGAAGCGTGGCAGGGTGGGGACAGCTATTGCGTTCTCTCTGATGACGACGGCAAGACGTGGCGCGATGGCCAGCGTGTGCGGCCAGCGAAAGGCAAGTGCTACGAACCCGCCTGCATCGAACTTTCGGACGGACGCGTGATGATCCTGATGCGCACGGGGCTCGGTGGCCAATACAAGAGCCTCTCTAAAGACGGCGGCGAGACGTGGACTGAGCCTGTGCCGACACCGCTCACCGGCTCCGACGCCCCGGTCGCCGTCACACGAATCCCGACCACCGGTGACCTGTTGGCAATCTGGAACCACAATCCGGGCTCGAAAAGGCGCAATCCTCTCACGGCAGCGATTTCCAAGGACGAAGGCGAAACATGGACGAACTTCCGCAATGTGGAAGACACGCCTGCCGATGATGCATGGGCCTATCCGGCTGTCACGTGGGTTGGCGATCGCGCTCTCATCACCTACTTCAACTACAAGGGTGGCCTGTCGCTGAAGCTGCGCAGTCTGCCGGCGGGTTGGTTTTATTGAAAGAGTGATCGCGCACCTGCTTCCCAAAGGTCTGAAACGGACCGGTCACGCGGCGCGAGACGAGTTGCAGCAGTGAATGTCCTCCCGCTGAGTGAGCAGAGTGCTTCACAAACCACTTGACCGCACACGACATGTCGAGTGACCATTGCAACGTCACTATCGGAGATCGCTATGAACATGAACTGTTCGCGACGTGAATTCCTCAAACGTGCCTGTCACGGCGCTGCGGTGGCGCCGTTCGTCCTTCAGGCGAAACGCGCGGGCGCTGTTTCACCCAACCAACGCATCACGATGGCCTGCATCGGCGTTGGCAACCAGGGCGGCCACGACACGCGCATGTTCCTGGCCGACCCGCGCGTGCAGATCGTCGCCTCGTGTGACGTGGACCTCGCGCGCGCGAAGGCGATGGCCAACACGATCCAGGACCGCTACGCGAAACAGTCCGGCTTCAGCGGTTACAAGGGTTGCGAAGTCACGCAGGATTTCCGCGAGTTGATCGGGCGCAAAGACATAGACACGGTGATGATTGCCACGCCGGACCATACGCACTCGGTCATCGCCATTGCTGCCGCGCGCCACGGCCAGGACATTTATTGTGAGAAGCCGCTCGCTTACTCCATCGCCGAGGGACGTGCCATCTGCGAGACGGTCAAGCGTTACGGGCGCGTGCTTCAGACCGGCACGCAGCGGCGCTCCGTGCAAATGTTCCGCCACGGCTGCGAACTGGTGCGCAACGGCCGCATCGGGAAGCTGCACACCGTGCGCTGCGTTCCGGGAAGAGGGTTCGGTGTTCGCGGCACCTTCACCGGCCAGGAAGCGCCGGAGCCGGTGCCGGCGGATTTCAATTACGACCTCTGGCTCGGCCCGGCGCCGTGGATGCCTTACACGACGGCGCGCTGCCACTTCAACTTCCGGTGGATTCTCGACTACGGCGAAGGCTACATCAGCGACAACGGCGTGCACGCCGTGGACCTCGCCACTTGGGGCATGGGCGTGGACCTCACCGGGCCGGAGCACATTGACGGCAAGGCCACCTTCCCGACCAACGGCATCTATGACGCGCCGACGGACTTCGAGATCAACTACCGTTATGCGAACGGCATGAAACTGGTGCTCGCCAGCGGTCAAGGATTCGGCGTGCAGTTCGAGGGGAGCGAGGGTTGGCTTCACATGGGTGGCTGGGACATCACCGCCAGCTCGGAAAAAATCCTGTCCTCAACCATTCGTCCCGATGAGTATCGCGTCCGCACCGGCTCTCTCCACCACGCCGATTTCATCGACTGCGTCCTGTCCCGCCGGCAGCCGACGACGTATCCGGAGCTGGGTCAGCGCGCCGCGAGTGTCTGCCATCTCGGTTATATCTCCTGCCGGCTTGGCCGGCCGTTGAAGTGGGATCCGGCGCGGGAGATCTTCCCGGATGACGCGAGCGCGAACCGGCTGTTGTCACGGGCGATGCGCACGGGGTGGAACATTTAGGAATCCGCTGCGCTGCACATTGACTCCTTGCCTGTCGCACGCCTGGTCCGGCAGCTTCCCGACCTCGACTTGAACCTCAACCGGTTCAGTGTGCGGCTACATCGAGGCAGACCATCTTGTGCATGTCGCGGGCGATGAGCCGGCCGTCGGCGAGCGCCAGCGGTCCCCACGCGTCGGGGCCTTCGAGCACCTGGGCCTGCGCGAGCGGCTTGTAGCCGGCGGTGGTTGCTTCGGCGAGCGTGAGCTTGCCGTCGTCGTTCATCACGTAGATCATTCCCTGGGCGATCAGGAACGGCGCGCTGCCGAACTTGTTCTTCGCGCCACTGGTCCACACGATCTTGCCGTCGAGGCCGAGACAAACCAATTGGCCGTCGGGCCGCACGCCGAAAAGGTGGTTCTCGTAAAAGATCGGCGTTTGTTGCACCGCGCCAAATACCGTCGCCTTCAGCCGAAACAGCGACGCCACGGACAGTTTGCCGCCGGCTTCCTTCACTTGGAGCATCATGCTGCCCGCGTCGTAGCCACCGGAGAGAAACACGCGCCCATCGCCCACCGGCACAGGTGTCGGGATGTTGGCGATGCTGATTCTCCAGTCGCGCGTCTCCCACAGGATTGAGCCGTCCGTCGCCGACACACCCGCGACACCGCCGCTGCCACAATAGACATACATGCGCCGGCCTTGGAACTCCATCGGAGCGATGGAACTGTGCGTCATCTGCCACCGTCGAGGGTTGCGCGATTTCCAGAGGACCTTGCCCGTGTTGCAGTCCACCGCGACGACCAGCGCCTTGCCTCCGGTGCCGAGGATGAGCCGGTCGCCGTCCACAAACGGACACTGGCCCGCATACCACGGCGGCACTTCCGTGTCGAACTCACGCACCAGGTTCAATTCCCAGCGAAACTCGCCGGTGGCGGTGTCCACGCAAAGCACCTGGCACTTCGGCCCGAGCGAGATGACGTATTTGTCAGTCACCGTCGGGATCGTGCGCGACATGCCGTGGTTGCGCTTGACCTTGCATGGATAAGTGTAACGCCAGATTTCTTGGCCGTCGGCCAGCGACAGGCATCGCAACGCGTCTGCCTTCCCCTCGTGGTCGTAGTCGGTCAGGAAGACACGCCCTTTCCAGATCGCCGCGCCGGCGAAGCCTTCGCCGATATCCATCTTCCAAAGCGCCTTCGGGCCGCTCGCGGGCCAGCTCTTCGCCAGCGGCGTCTGCTCGGTGCTGATGTTGTCCCAATTCGGCCCGCGGAAGCGCGGCCAGATACCGTTGAGATTCGCGGGCGTGCCGCTGCCTTTGATCAGCTTGCCCGCCCATTTCGTGGGGCCGTCCGCCGCCGCTTCTCCCACCGCGCGATCCTCGCCCGGCAGCCGTTCCTTCACTCCTTCGCCGTTGCTTCCGAAAAACCAGAATACGACCGCTGCGCCGGCGAGAAACGCCGTGACGAGCGGAATGCCTTTTGAGATCAACGTCTTGTTCATAGTGCGACGCCAGTCAGCATCCTAACGACGTTTTGCCAAAGAGCAAAGCGTTTGTCATCGCCGCTGGAGCCGCCGCACCCGTCACCGTGACAGCTTGGGGCGGTTATGCTAGCGTCAGCGGCGTGAGCGATGGCGAACAAAATGAGTTTGAGGCGTTGGCCAGCGAGGAAGCGCCGGCGCAGCCAAAGGTCTATACCGTCACGGAACTGACGCGCGAGGTGCGCGGGTTGCTGGAGACGGAGATCGGCGAGGTTTGGGTCGAGGGCGAGATCTCCAACTTCCGCGCGCAGGCGAGCGGTCACTTGTATTTCACGCTGAAGGACGCCAGCGCGCAGCTTTCGGTCGTCATGTTTCGCGGCAACGCAGCCTCGCTGAAGTTCAAGCTCGGCGACGGCTTGCAGATCGTGGCATTTGGCGAGTTGAGCGTGTATGAAGCGCGCGGGCAGTATCAGCTCATTGCCCGGCGGATGGAGCCGAAGGGCTACGGTGCGTTGCAGCTCGCGTTCGAGCAGCTCAAACGGAAGCTGGCCGCCGAAGGGTTGTTCGACGCGGCGCGCAAGAAGCCGATCCCGGCGTATCCGGAACATATTGGCATTGTCACGTCACCCACGGGCGCGGCGATCCGCGACATCCTGAACATCATCGAGCGCCGGTTCCCGAACATCCATATCGTCATCGCGCCGGCGCGTGTGCAGGGCGAGGGCGCGGCGGAAGAGATTGCGGCGGCGGTGGACGAACTCAACGCGTTGAACGAATCGGGCCGCCTGCCTCTGGACGTGTTGATCATCGCGCGCGGCGGCGGTTCCATCGAGGACCTCTGGGCGTTCAACGAGGAGGTTGTGGCGCGGGCGGTGGCGCGCTCGAAGATTCCGACCCTCTCGGCGGTGGGACATGAGATTGATTTCACCATCTGCGATTTCGTCGCCGATCTGCGCGCGCCGAC
>JBAZIR010000030.1:0-25354 GCA_041651735.1 Verrucomicrobiia bacterium
GCTCGAGCGAAGGGCATTTTCCAGTTGGGCGACAACGGGGCCGGATTTGGGGAGATTCTCCTTCGTCCGGGCTTGGTCGAAGAGCTCTTTAAGAGCTGCCGTCGCAGCGGTGAGTTGTTGGTCGGCCGGCCCCGGATTCGCTGCCATCGACGCTATGGCCGACTCAGCCTGCGATTTCAGCTTCGCAAACTCGGCGGCGGCCTGCCGCCCCAGCAACGCCGCGTCCACCTCAGCCAACTGCTTGGTCCACGCGGCGCGGGAGATCTCAGCCTGGGCAAGTTTCTTGGTATCGGACTGCGCCGCCTTGTAACTTTCCAACGCGCGGGTGAAGTGTTCCTTGGCCTTCGCGAAATCCTCCTTGGCCAACGCCTCTCCGCCCTCTTTCATGCTGTTCCCGGCGTTAACGAACGATACCGGCCGCGTGTCGGGTCTGGATGCGGCGGCAGCCGTCAAATACTCGGCCTCGGCTTCCTTCTTTTTGGCGTATGCAGCACGAGACATCTCGTCACGGTTGGATTTTTCGGCTTCAGCTTGAGCGGTCCTGTAGCCTTCGGCAGCACGGACAAAAAGCTCCTTGGCTTTTACAAAATCCTCCTTGTCCAGAGCCTCTTCCGCCCCTTTTTCGGCTTCGACGGCGGCGGTAAACGATGCCGGCCGCGCGTCGGCTTTGGATGCGGCCATGGCCGCCTTGCGCGCGGTATCGACCTCTTTCTTTGCGGCCTGCGCAGCGCCGGACAACTCGGCGCGCATCAGCTTTGCGCCGTCCGCCTGCGCCGCTTTGAAACCGGCGGCGGCGAGGGTAAAGAGCTTCTTGGCCTTCTCGAAATCCTCCTTGATCAGCGCATCTTCCCCTTCTTTCTCGGCGTTTGTGGCAGCGACGAATGATTCCGGCCGCGCGTCAGCCTTGGATACGGCGCTGGCCGCCGCGCGCGCAGCCTCAGCCTCCTTCCTCACAGAGTTTACGGCCTCGCGCTTCGCCTCGAAGTCCGCTTCCATGTCAACTGCCTGCTTGTAGCACTTGCGCGCCTCGGCAAACGATGACAACGCCTTGACGTAATTCTTGGCTTCCATCGCCTCGCTGCCGGACCTTTCCAGACCGTCGCCGCGGCGGATCAGTTCCTGCAAATACGGGGCGCCGGAGGACTTGATCTGGCTGCGGACGGTCCTCATCTGGTTGCGCGCCTCAACGGCGTTATCCGGCGTGGCGGGCACTTTGACCTCAGGTTGACCGCAACCCGTGGCCAAAAGAAACAGGGCGACCAGAAAAAGACCCGCGGACTGAACAAGGATTCTCATGACAGGACCTCAATCATCGGCCGATCCTTCAGCATCCCCTGGCCGAACGACGGCGCGCAGGCTGCTTCCAGAATGGCGGCACGACCACACATAATTGGTTGGCAGGTTGTTGAACTCGGAGATGGCTCGCCAGACACGTGAAACATGGCAGAAGAAACGCAACGGTTTACTCGGTGAGCCAGCGCACCTGCTTGATACGGAACTGGTTTCGATCCATGATTTGTGTCGCAGCCGGGTTGCGCACGCGCTCGACGACGGCTTGGAGCCGGGCCTCGCCACCATCCGCGTAGCCCACCACATGAACCGTGAAGACGTCGCCGCGGGTCGTAAGGACGTTGATAATGCGGCGAACCGTATCTTCCTTGTCGGCATCGGTGTAGGCAACTTGCCTACCGTCGCCAGTGAAGAGGTTGTTCATATATGGCACTTCGCAAATCTGGCCGACGGTGTAGTAAGGGTGCCAAATATCCCTAGTGGGAATAAAAGTCGTGTCCGAGGGATCACCCAACGGCGCAAAGGAGGTGCGGGCCGAAGTAAGCGGGTGATATCTGTAAAGAATGAAGTTGGCCAGCCTGTTGCGATAACGGTAATCAGGAATGACGCTCAAAGCAGCCGCAAGCGGCACGCTGGCCGAATCATATGTGAAGTTGAGCGAATCTACCGCGGCACTGACGGTGTTGGGGTGACGATTATAGGACGAACTGCGCAGCGAGGTGTAGGACCACTGGTAATTGTTTACCGTCAGGAAATTGTTCAACCCGTAGTTCCATGTGGCCAAGAGATTGGGGTGGCGGGGATAATACGGGGGATCCTCAAATGTGGGACAATTCGGATACGCCCTCTGATAGGCGCCTTCTGCGTTGTTACCCAAATGCCAACCGCCGTTGTTGATGTTGACCCGGCCGTAGATGGGCGGGGTGTTGACGGAAAAGAGATCAAGCAAGACCCAGTCTGCAATCGCTCTGGCACTCGATCCCGGTTGGCCTGTCTCGTCGGTTTGGGCGCCGTAGTATTGCAGCGAAAGCGAACGCCACGGTTTGCCCGTGTGAATAAAGCCCAATTCACCAATGGAATTCATACCGCTTTCCGCAATGACAAAGTTGGAACGGTATTCGGGTTGGTTGGCATACTTTGCGTAACTACTGTTCTGAGTCTCGTTGTCACCATCCGTGAAATTCACCGAGGCATTCTTGCCCTTGATCGTAACATTGGCACTGCTGACACAAGGATACCACACACGCACTCGCGGATCGTTCTTGGCGATGGACCATCTGGCTGGATTGCCCGCATCCCAGAACTTCTCCGCGGCGGGTGGTGAATCAAGGGAGCCCTTCAGGTCGTCCAATTTAGGTGTTGACGTTGAAACGGTCATATTTGTCTTTACAGACCAGTCAATAATTCCTTTGTTGCCCGCGCAATTCATCGTTTGCCGGATCCGTGGAAATGTAATGGCAACGGCCGTAATAGGCGGGATGTTCGTTTGCGTCGTGCCCAGCTTCCACGCGATATGATTCAGGCCTTCTTTGGGCTCTTTATATGAATGAGCGCCCACAGCGTCGTTAAAGCCCATCACGATATTGGTCGTCGCACTTCCGGCAAGAGACGGGGGTAACGCCATGGGAGCCGTGCAAGTCACTGTAGCAGGATCATCAAAGAATATTTGATACTCCTCCTTGGGGGTTATGCTCAAACGCGGCATGGCAACCTCGTAAGGATTGATCAGTTCAATATAGAGAGCTGCCCACAATTGGTATTTGGGCTTTGGATCCGCCGGGAGTTGCACCGGTTGCCAACAGAGGGACACCGCAATTTCATTCATGTAAGCGGCTTTCCACAAACCGCAGGGACCGCTTGGCAGATTTGTGGAAGCAACGGTCCATTCCGGACTGATTTCGGGGCAAAGGGGAGGGCAACTACCCGGCGGCGCAACGACCGTGGGATCGCTGAGATAGGAAACGATATTGGCGACAATCTGCGAAACACCCCCATTGATAAACGGCTGGCTGATATCAGGATACTTGCCCGAGGTGCCGCCGTATGTCGCGGAACTGGAAACGCCGCCGAAGAACTTTCCGGGGAGCGAGGTGCTTGCCAGATTGTTGGTCTTTATCAAGAAATTATACAGTCGTGTGGCGTCCAATTGAGACCTGATTGTTATGCCGACATTGGTGCGCGCAACCGGGTAACCCGCAGTATCCTTGAAAACCTGCGCGCGGTCATCGTTCTCGACGCTCCACGCCGTCAAGCAGGATTTCACAGCCTGATAGTCGTTCATGGTCAAACTGTTGTTCAAGCTCAGCACTTCATCGGACGATTGAAACGGACGCCATGTGCTGGTGTTTCGAGCGTTTTCTATGGTGCTCAACGTGGTTGCATCGCTCCACTTGTTCGCCCCATCGGGTTCGTAATTATTGTAGCCAGGACTCACCGCGCCGACGTCCAGCATCTTCAAATCAACCGAACTGATCTGTTTTCCGGTTTTCGAGATGACATCCGGTTGCACGACCTTGGCATATAGTAGACGCGAATCAGCCGCCGTGAATCCCACGTCCGTCGAGGTGAAGTTCGTTGCATTATTGAGAGCCGCGTCGCTCAAGTTCTTGGTATAGGCGTTGGAAATGTTGATCTTGGACGACTCGTCATCAATCCAGAAGGCAAACCTGGCATCATCGCTGCCATACGTCCGCAAATAGGAGGCCCATATGGCCGGCTTGTCCGGCCCCCAGCCTTCGCCGGTAGCCAGTGTTGGATTAACGCACGGATTGGCAATGGGCAGATAGATTCCCGATTGATTCACCTCGCGGGGCCACTTGAAGTTGCCGCCGTTGAGATTCACCTTGTCCGCCCAGTTGGTCGTAGTGCCGCCATACACCCGCCCCATGATCCAGGAGAACATGAGCATGTTATTGGTGGCAGGGACATAGCCTGACGGGCGCGCGGTACCGCTTGGAACAGGCACCGATGCGCTGCCGCTTCCATTGGTGTAATAGAACCGGCCGGCCATGGTCGCCACCGATGCCTTCGTGGCCTCGGCATCGGTGTAGAACCGGCTCATCCTGGCGATGGCAGTATGCAAGCCCGCCAACGTGGCTTGCCGGGCCTCCACCTGCCGCCGATAGAACAAGGACACCTGGCGTTCGCTGCGCATGTTCGTCATGAACGCCACCGCGAGGATCAGCAACAACGCCATGATCGTCAGCGTAATGATCAGGGCGATTCCGGAACGTCGATTTTTCGCGTCCAGTTTCCCGCATGTAACGGGGCAAGAGTTTTCAGTTTCCAGTTTCACGTGACGTCTTCTGCCTTTCGTCTTCACCAGCTATTACGGCTTGAAATTCTCAAAGTGGACCAGGGTCCAGTTGGTGGCGGCGTAGAACTGCGACGACTTGGCCGCTCCGGACAGGCCGATCTGATTGATACGAGCAGCCTGCCGGCTGTCCACGACACACAGGCCGATATAAACGCCGGGATAACACGGATTCCTGTCGCTTGCGAAGTTACTGTTGTCGATCTTCAAATCCTGGTCGGCATCCATGTCTTTAAACATCTGCATGTTGCGCGGTCTCAACCCCGCCGCGGTGTCCTTCTGCGCGGGATGCACACGGAAACAGAGCACATTTTCGGCGATCACGGCGGAGTTTGTCAGATGGCCCGCAGCCCAGGGGTCGTTGTAGAAACTGGTTGGATCGCCACGAGTGATCGGCCGGTAAACCACACGGGTCAAGTTACCCAAGACAGACTCCTTGCCGCTGTCATCAACCGCCTTGGTCACGTAGTAACGAACGCCAGAGAGCGCCCTGTAAGCGGACGCTCGGGTAATGTTATTGGTGATCTCGTTGCCAATTGCCACCGGCGTGACGAAGCAAAGCTCTTCATAAACACCGTAAGGCGTCGGGTCACTGGCCGAACCTTCTCCCGAGGAGGTCTTGTTGATCACAACCGACAACCCCTGAATTGGCTGCACTGTGGCGGACAGTTGGTTGGTGTCAACGATGGCCAGGGACACATCGCGAATGATCAAATCCATCGCCGTGCGGACGGTTTGGTTGATTTCGGCGGTTTTCTCGCCCATCCGCCATGCATTGGACCCCTCGGCAAACAACGCAAAAAGGATGGTCACCATCAACGCCAATACGCCGCTGGCCACCAGAATCTCCAGCAACGTGAAACCCGCCTCGGGAGATTTTAGATTTTGGATTTTGGATTTTGGATTGTTTTCCATGGCTATCTCGCGTTCGGCGCCTTGCGATGGAACTGGAGTTTTCATGGGTCAGTGGAGATTGGCGATGGAAGAATAGTAGTTCCTGACGAACTTGCGGTTGTTATACGGCGTCCGGGCCGGCCAGGAAACCTGCACGATGACGCGCGCCAACTCCGCAGTAAGGTAACCCATCGATATGTCGTTTCTCTCCTTTAGATAGTAGGCGGAATAATCGCTCGCATTTCCGTAAGGGCTATTATGCACATAGATCCGCACGCCGAAGTAGCCTTCGTCACCTTTGTAGGCGCCCGTGGGGGCACTGCCGTCTGCCGAACTGTCCGCGTTGCCCGGCCGGCCGTCCCGGGCATAGTAAAACATGTTGTTAATCGGGGTCCAACTTGTGTAGTTCGCCTTAAAGCCCGCGGCTTGCCTCCTCATAGGCACCTCGGGCCACACCACGGGACCGCCAAAAGGCTGGGAGCGCAGCCGGGTGAAGACGTCATCCGCGATCAGCGCAGCAGTGGTTTCATCGCGCGAGTCGCGCGCGGCCTCGATGCCGACGGGAAATGCCGTGAGCACACCCACCACGGCAAACGCCACGATACCAATGGAGAGCATGACTTCCACAAGGCTGAAGCCAGATGAGGAAGCGAAGAGTTTCGCAGATGATCGGGAAGCACAGGATCCGTCAATTGCCTGAACCCACTCTGAACTCTGAACTCTGAACTCTGAACTCTTCATGTTCATCTTCCGGGTTGTATCCATTTGACCTTGCCAATGAAGCCGTCCCAACTCAGTACCACGCTGTTCACCGAGGCCGGATCGTTGACGGACGACGCGCTCTTGGCCGACTCACGCCCTGGCACGAGAATGGTGGCGTTGTCGCCACTGGGACTGACCTGCACGAGGCCGTTCACCAGCCGCACGGAACCCGCCATCGTAGGCATGCCATTGGGCTTGAACTCGACGAAGGCCATCTCCGATCCTTTGGGCGGGTCCGTGTCGGAGTTCCTGTAGGGGAACGGCAGCCGATCCAGCGTGATTCCGTCCCACAGGTTTCGGGTGGCCGCGTCTCCAAAGAAAATAGTCGTCCTGGGCAAGGACAACTTGCCGTCCGCGGATTTCAAATCTGAATCGGCGGGATCGAAAATGACTCCCTTGGGCAAGGTTTTCCAGCCTTCAAGGTATTCCCACCTTCTCCTGCCATAGGGCAGATCCGGTTGGTTATCCAATCTTCCCCACCAGCCGCCGTAGATTCTCAGTTGAATCATGACGGCATAGGCCCTGTATTGCATCCCAACCAACTCGGGCAGATCGGTCCCCGAATCCTTGATGGTCTTTTCGGTGGCAATGACCACCCGCACGCGACAGTTGCGGGCAAGGCCATACTGGCGGGCCAGATTCAGGTCGTTGGAGAACTGCCGCGCCGCGCTGATCAGGGAACTCCCTCTGGTTGTACCCAGCCCCTGTATCCCCACCATCGTCATCAGCCCGATGAGAGCCACCACGGCCAACAACTCCACAAGCGTGAAAGCGGCGGAACGGCAGGGGGCAAACGGCGAACGGCAGCCGGAACGGCCAAGCCACACTCTTCCCGCTCTCCTCAGACCCCTTCCCATTTCCCGCTTTCCGCTTTCCGTTCTCATCTTCACTTCCAACTCCTCACGTCGTCTTCGTAGGCTTTGGTCGTGTTCTTGCTGCCCGGCTCCGACTGGTCGGTGCCGGAGCGCGTGTCGGGACCGTCAGAGAAAAACGCGCATCCCCCGGGAATGATGGAGGAGGAAGAGGAATCGTCCCTGAACGGCACTGGTATCTGGTTGTCATAAGCGGTGGAGTCCGTCCATGACTGCAGGTTGGAGGGGGTGCCGTTTTGGAACGGCCCGCCGTAGTAACTCCCTTTCTTGCCGTTATCGAAACAATAACCGTAAGGCATGCTCCACGGGTCGTAAAACGCCAGCGGACTTTGGCTGCCTGTGCCGGGAATCGTCACGTCCTTGACCTTGAACTCCATGAACTGGATGGCGCGGGGGTTGTCGTTGGCCGCCTGGCCGTTGGTAACCTTCTGGCCGGTCTGGGGATTCATCAAACCGTTGAAGACCAGGATGAAGTCCTGATCGTTGGCAGGTTCCGGCCATTTGCCATACTCGTTGTTGTAAGACTTGGCGGCTCCGGAAAGGCTTGTGATGGACGTGGCCGCCCTGGCTTTGTTGGCAGCGTTCTTGACGATGCCGATGGTGGGGAACAGCAACCCCATCAACACCACAATAATGCTGATGACGACCAGCAATTCCACCAAGGTAAAGCCGCCGCCCGCGCGCTTCCGTTGTTCCATCATCTTCATAAACTCATGCCTTTCAAAAACCACCAATCAACCTCTGACCCTGGTCATCACTCACCGCTGTTGCCAGTTATTGAGGTCATCGTTGTCCTCGCCACCATAACAATGCTTTATTCCACCCCCGGCTGTAACCTGATTCTCGAACGGCTTGAAGAAATAAACAGGTATCTGGGCACTATCCTGCCCGTTCCAATGCGAGACGGTCGCCATTTGATCGAGTTTCAAGTCTTGTTGGCGATCAAAGGGCTTGTCGCGCGCCTGCCAAGTCGTGCCGTCTGCGCCATAGGAGCACAAGTCGTAGGCCGTGTAGCCCCAGACCGTGTCGGTGGTCTTGTTGTTGTGACGCGGCATCATGGTGCCGTCGGTGAACTTATAGCTGTTTCCATTGTAACTCTTGTAGTTCAACGGATTACCCCAGGCATCCACGATCCACTTGTAGTTGCCGGGAGACTCGTCATACGCCGCTTCAATTTTCGTGTTGCCTGTCATCAGTTGCTCGCGCTTGAAAACAACATATGGCTGCCGTTGGTACCCCGTTTGCCGGTGGGGCAAATTATATTCCAGCCAGAACCAAAGAGATTCGCAGGGCCAGACAAACTGCTTGGTTCTGAGCGAGGACTGCGTGCTGGCATCTTGATAACAGGTCAAGTCCGGTGGATACACGCTCGTTTCCGCGAAGAACATTTCTGCCCCCGTCCTCACCTGTTCAATGGTGGCGATGGTGCGGTTTTTCATCGCGAGCCTGTTGGCAAAACCGGCGCCTGCCAGCACGACACCGGAGACAATCCCGATGACAACGATCACCGCCATCAGTTCCACCAGTGTGAAACCAAAGCCGGCGCGCGGGACATGAAGCATGGAATCCGGAGCGTTTGCGGCTCCTGGCGCCGGCTTCGCAACAATGGATTTCGGGTTGTTCTTCATTTCGACTCGCCCAACGTTTGAAGGATGGTCACCAACGGCAGGAACAACGCCACGACGATGACACCCACCACCACCGCCAGGAACACGATGAGAATCGGCTCCAACAATGAGGTGATGCCAGCAACGGCGTTGTCCACTTCCTCGTCGTAGTTGTCGGCAATCTTCATCAACATCTCGGGCAATGCGCCGGTTTCCTCGCCAACGTCAATCATCGAGACCACCATCGGCGGGAACACCTTGCTGGCCTCCAACGGCCGCACCACCGATTCGCCTTCCTTTACGGAGTCGTGCACCCGCTGCACGGCGTCGGCGATGACGCGGTTGCCGGAGGTTTCCTTCACGATCATGAGTCCTTGCAGGATCGGCACACCGCTGGAGATCAGCGTGCCCAGCGTCCGCGTGAACCGCGAGATGCCGACCTTGCGGATCATCGGGCCGAAAGCGGGCATGTTGAGCTTGAAGTTGTCCCACAGCCGGGTGAGCGGCGGCACCTTCTTGATGAGAAAGTTGAACACCACCACAAACACGACCACGCCGCCACCCACCAACAGCAAGTTTTCGCGGATCATCTTGCTGGCGTCCATCACAGCCTGGGTCAGCGCCGGCAACGGTTTGCCTTCGAGCAAATCTTTGAAGATATCCTGGAACTTCGGCACAATGTAGGTCATCAGGAAGAACAGAATCCCCACGGCGATGGTGAGCACGACGATCGGGTAGACCGACGCCGAGAGAACCTTGCCGCGGATTTTTTGCGCCTTCTCCGCGAACTCCGCCAACCGCGTCAGCACCACTTCGAGCACACCACCCGCCTCGCCTGCGCGGATCATGTTGATGTAGAGTCGGTCAAACACCCGGGGGTGGTGCTGCATCGCCTCGGAAAGCGTCGAGCCGCCTTCGACCGCCTCGGCCAGGGCGGTAATGGTCTTCTTGAGCGCCGGATTTCGCTCCTGGCGCTCCAGCGTGCGCAATGCGCGCAGCAACGGCAAACCGGCATCAATCAGTGTCGCCAGTTGGCGCGTAAAAATCGTCAGGAGCTTCTTGTTCACCCGGTCGGTGACACCGGGGATGTTGATCTCCATCGACTGCCAGCCAGCCTTCTTGCCGCCTTTGGCGCCCACCGCGCTCGCCACCTTGGACTTGCGGCCTTTCCCGGCGCCAGCTTCGGTGATCTTGGTGGGGAAATACCCCATTTCCTTGAGCTTATTGATCGCAGCGGTAGGACTCTCTACATCAATTTCGCCGTTGGTTTCGTGTCCGCGGGCATCCACTGCGGTGTATTCGTACTTGGGCATGGCAGATCTCCAGTTTGTCTGTTACGGCTCTATCCAATTAGGTCACTTCGCATTGCGGGACTCACCATCGAAGTTGGAAAAATACAGTCATTGAGCATTGGGCATGGATCAAAACCGGCGTGCGCACCCGACTCCACGGCCAGACCGTTCCCGGTTACGTGTATTTCACCACTTCCTCAAGCGAGGTTTCCCCGTCAAGGATGCGCCGGATACCGTCCTGACGCATGGTGCGCATGCCAAGCTCCATCGCCTTGTCCTTGAGAACCGTGCCAGCCACACGCTGGTTGATGAGGGAGCGGATGGGATCGCTTGCGCGCATCAGTTCGCAAAGGACGGTGCGGCCCTTGTAGCCGCTGTCGTTGCATTCCGAGCAGCCTTTGCCAAAATAAAAGGACTTGCCCACGACTTCGGACGGCTTGAGACCGAGCAGGTTCAGGTCCTGTTCGGTCGGCTCGTAGGCGACGCGGCAGTGCTTGCAAATCTTGCGCACCAACCGCTGGCCAAGCACCGCTTCGAGCGTGGAACTGACCAGGAACGGCTC
The DNA here is from genome assembly GCA_041651735.1 of Verrucomicrobiia bacterium. Lineage (GTDB taxonomy): Bacteria > Verrucomicrobiota > Verrucomicrobiia > CAIQCK01 > CAIQCK01 > CAIQCK01. Next base: position 10,593 of record JBAZIR010000030.1, read on the forward strand.
GACACCCATATCGAGCAAACGGGTGATGGCACCGGCGGCGTCGTTGGTGTGCAGCGTCGAGAAGACCAAATGGCCCGTGAGCGACGACTGGATGGCGATCTGTGCCGTCTCCAAGTCACGCATCTCGCCCACGAGAATGATGTCGGGGTCCTGGCGGAGGAACGCGCGCAACGCCCGGCCAAACGTCAACCCGACGGCGGGATTGATGGGCACCTGCATGATGCCTTCGATTTCGTATTCGACAGGATCCTCGGCCGTGAGCAGTTTGGAATCAATCGTGTTGATGCGGCCGAGGCAGGAATAAAGCGTGGTGGTCTTGCCAGAGCCGGTCGGTCCGGTGACGATGAAAATGCCATTGGGCCGTTCAATGATTCCGCAGACTTCGTCAAAAATCTCCTTGGGCATGCCGAGGGTGGCCAAATCGAGGTTGACGACCGAGCGGTCGAGCACACGAAGCACCACGCTCTCGCCGAATTGCGTCGGCAGCGTCGAGACGCGCAAGTCCACCGGACGGCCGGCGATGGCCATCTGGATGCGGCCGTCCTGCGGGATACGCCGCTCGGCGATATTGAGGTTGGCCATGACCTTGATGCGGCTGGTCACGGGCAGCGCCAGATGCTTCGGCGGCGGCGCCATCTCGTAGAGTGCGCCGTCCACGCGGTAGCGAATCTTGAACATCTCCTCGAACGGCTCGAAGTGGATGTCGCTCGCCCGGTCGCGGATGGCTTGGAAAATGACAAGGTTCACAAAGCGGATCACCGGCGCTTCGCCGGCCATCGCCGCGATGTTCTCCACGGTCATGATCTCCGGCGCAGCCACCTCCGTGAGGTTGGTCAGGCCTTCGATCTGCGAGATGAGGTCGTCCACCGACTCGGACCCCTCCTCGCCGTAGAGCTGTTTGACCATCGCCGCGATCTCGTCGGGATCGGCGACCACGAGATGAATGTCGCGGTCCAGAACAAAGCGCAATTCCTCGACGATACCGGCGTTGAGCGGATCGCCAACGACAATGTGGAGCGTGTTGCCTTCGAGCTTGATCGGGATGGCGCTGTAAGCGCGGGCCTGCGCCGGCGGGAGCAATTTCAGCGTCTCCTTGGACAGTTCCTGGTCCTTGATGCTGATCAACTCGGTGCCAAGGTGTTGCGCCACAACGCTGAGAATCTGCTCGCGCGTCAGGATGTCCATGTCCATGAGGACCTGGGCGGCGCCTTTGCCGGCGCGCGCGCTCTCGGCCTCGACGTCAGCCAACTGTTCGGCCGGCAGCAATTGATGCTCTTTCAGGATACCCAGCAATACGTTGGAATCAGCTTCAAACATGTCACTTCATGCCCAGTTGTTGCATCATGGTTTCAGGATCCTGCGCGGTCGTCAGCATCTCGCCGTAATCAATGATGCCTTTCTGGTAAAGCTCCACCAAATGGCTGTCGAGCGTGAACATGCCGTGCTTCGCGCCGGTCTGGATGTCGCTCTGAATGCGGAACGTCTTGTTATCCCGGATGAGCGCTTGGATGGATTGCGTGGTGATCATCACCTCGAACACCGCCACGCGTCCCTTGCCATCCTTCCTCGGCAACAGCAACTGCGAAATGACCGCCTTGATCGAGCTGGCGAGCTGTGTGCGAACCTGCTCCTGCTGCGCCGTCGGAAACGCGTCCACGATGCGGTCCACCGTGCGCGCGGAGCCGGTGGTGTGCAGCGTGGCGAAGACCAAGTGGCCCGTCTCCGCCGCAGTAATGGCGGCCTCCATCGTTTCAAGGTCGCGCATTTCACCGACGAGCACCACGTCGGGGTCCTGCCGCAACGCGCGGCGCAGCGCCTCGGAGAACGACGTCACGTCCACGCCGATCTCGCGCTGGGTGATGATGCTCTTCTTGTTCGGGTGGTAATACTCGATGGGGTCCTCGACGGTGATGATATGGACGTCGCGCTCCTCATTGACGACGTTCAGCATCGAAGCCAGCGTCGTGGTCTTGCCAGAACCGGTCGGCCCCACCACGAGGATCAAACCGCGCGGCAGGTAGAGCAGATCCTTGATGCTGGGCGGCAGGCCGATTTGCGCCAGCGTCATCATCTTCGTCGGAATCTGCCGCATCACCAGCGCGAAATTGCCGCGCTCCTTGAAAATGCTGACGCGGAACCGCGCCTTGTCCTTGTAAGAGAATCCGAAGTCGCTGCCGCCAACCTCGCGCGTCCGGCGCAGGTGCTCCTCACTGGTGATGGATTTTACCAGCCGCTCCGCATCTTCCTGGGTCACCGGCGGCACTTGCGTCAACGTCACCAGCGAGCCGTGTAAGCGCACCACCGGCGACAGCCCAACCCGGATGTGAAGGTCGGAGCAGTTCTCCGTCACAACCAACTCCAACAACTGGTCCATTCGGACTTTCATATCATTTCCTCTAAATCGTTATCGTCAGCGACGATCCTTCGGCTGCGCGGTTAATCAATGTCGGCCGCCGTGGTCTTCATCACTTCCTCCGGCGTCGTCAACCCGGCGACGGCTTTGCGGACGCCGTCCTCGCGCAACGTGCGCATGCCCAGTTCGCGCGCGGCTTTGCGCAGGACATGCGCCGACACCCGCTCATAAATCATTTTCTGGATCTCTTCGCTGATCACGACGATCTCGAAGATGCCGATCCGGCCGCGGAACCCGGTCCGATTGCATTCATTGCAGCCGCGGCCCTTGTAGAACGTCGTGGTTGCAGCCTGGTCAGCCGTCAACCCCATGAACCGCCGCTCGGCGTCGGTCGGCACGTAGGGTTCCTTGCAGTGATCGCAGATTTTCCGCACCAGCCGCTGGGCCATGATCGCGCGGATGGAAGAAGCACACAGGAACGGCTTCACGCCGATGTCGAGCAAGCGCGTGACGGCGCTGGGCGCATCGTTGGTGTGCAGCGTCGAGAACACCAAGTGGCCGGTCAGCGACGCGTTGATGGCGATCTCCGCCGTTTCAAGGTCGCGAATTTCACCGATCATGATCACGTTGGGCGCCTGGCGCAGGATCGAGCGCAATGCCGCTGCGAAGGTCATGCCGACCTCTTCACGCACCTCCACCTGGTTCACGCCCGGCAGTGAATACTCCACCGGGTCCTCCACTGTAATCAGCTTTTTGTCGGGACGATTGATGAAATTGAGACAGGAGTTCAGCGTGGTGGTTTTGCCGGAGCCGGTCGGGCCGGTCACCAACAGGATGCCGTCAGGCAGCGTGATAAGCCGCTCGAATGTCGCCTGGTCATCGCTGAAAAAGCCAAGTTGCGGCAGGCCGACGAGCATGCTTTTCTTGTCAAGAATACGCATGACGATACTCTCGCCGTGCGCCGTCGGGATGTCGCTCACGCGCAGGTCGAATTGCTTTTCCGCCACGCTGATCCGGATGCGGCCGTCCTGCGGGATGCGCTTCTCCGCGATGGACATGTTCGCCATGATCTTCAAGCGCGAGATGATGGACGCCTGCAACCGCTTCGGCGGGTTTTCAATCTCATGCAGATAACCGTCAATCCGATAGCGCACGCGCAGCTTCTTCTCCAGCGGCTCGACGTGAATGTCGCTTGCCCGCATCTTCACCGCTTGCACGATCATCGCCGTCACCAACTTGATGATCGGCGCGTCGCCCTCGCTCACCGGCCCGCTGTCCTCCGCCCCGGTGCGCAACATGATTTCATCATCCGTCACCTCATGGCCGATCTTGCCCATGATGGACTCGATGGCGTCGTCAGCGCTGCCGTAATACTGCGTGAGAGCTTTTTCGATCTCGGACTTGGTGGACACCATGCCCTCGACGTTGCACTTGAGGATGTAACGCAGGCTGTCGAGCGTATCCACATCCATCGGGTTGGAGAGCGCCACCGTAATGGTGTTCTCGTGCTTGAACACCGGCACGATCTGGTAGCGCCGCGCGACATGCGCCGGCACGGATTGGATGACGTCGTCGGCCACCTTGTGCTCCGAGAGCGTGATGACGTCCATGCCGAACTGGTTGGCCAGCGCTTGCGTGACCTGAAGCTCAGTGATAAGCCCCTTCTTGATCAAGGCGTCCACGATTCCCTTGGTCTTGGGATCGCTGCCGATCAAGGGCGTCGCCTGCTCGATGTCCTCCTGGGTCACCAATCCCAGGTCGCGCAGGATGTCCACTACATATTGGTCGTTGGCTGCCACAGCAAACGTTCGTTAACCGTTATCTGATCTTGTGAAATTACTCTTACTGGAAGACAGGCATTTTAGCCAGTCAACTTTCTGCGCAATGTGTCCCGCACCGCCTGCGGGTTCGCCTTGCCCTTCGAAAACTTCATCACCTGGCCGGTCAGCGCGTTCAGCGCCACTTCCTTGCCGGCCTTGAAATCCGCCACAATCTTCGCGTTCGCGGCGATCACCTCGTCGCAGAACTTCTCGATCGCACCGGTGTCGCTGACCTGAACCCAGCCTTTCTCGGCCACGATGGCCGCCGGCGTCTTGCCGGTCTTGAAAAGCTCCACAAAAACGTCTTTCGCCATTTTTGACGAAATCTTGCCGCTGTCCACCAGTTCCACCAACTCCGCGATGTGTGGCGGTTTCACCGGCGACTGCTCAATGGTCAGCTTCGCTTCCGCGAGATCGCGCAACAAATCGTTCGTTACCCAGTTCGCGACGGACTTCGGGTTCTTCGACACCTGTGCCGCCGCCTCGAAGTAATCCGCCAGCGCCGCGTCCGCCGACAACACGCCGGCGTCGTAGGGCGGAATACCGTATCGCTCGACCATCCGTTTGCGTTTCGCGCTCGGCATTTCCGGCACCAGCTTGCGCACCTCAGCGAGCCATTCCTCGCTCAGGGATACCGGCAGCAGATCCGGCTCCGGGAAGTAACGGTAATCGTGCGCGTGCTCCTTCGTGCGCATGCTCTCGGTAACACCCGCCGTATCGTCCCAACGCCGCGTTTCCTGTAACAGCCGGCCGCCGCGTCGCAGCGTTTCCATCTGCCGCCGCGCCTCGTAGTCCACCGCGTGCCGCACGCCGGAGAAGGTGTTCATGTTCTTGATCTCGACCTTCTGGCCAAGCTCCTTCTGGCCCTTGGGCCGGACGGAAATGTTCACGTCGCAGCGGACCTGGCCCTTCTCCATGTCGCAGTCGCTGATGCCGCCGTAAATCAGAATTTCCTTCAACGCCGTCAGGTAGGCGAACGCCTCGTCCGACGATGACAGGTCCGGTTCGCTGACAATCTCCATCAACGGCGTGCCGGCACGGTTGAAATCCACGCCGCTGGTGCGCTCGAAGTGGGAATTCTTGCCCACGTCCTCTTCCAGATGGATGCGCGTGAGCCGGCAGGTTTTCGTTTCGCCCAGCCGCTTCTTGTCCACGACGCCGAAGTCGTATTCGACCGTCCCGCCGATGACCAGCGGCAGGTCGTATTGGGAAATCTGGTAGTTCTTCGGCATGTCCGGGTAGAAATAGTTCTTCCGGTCGAACTTCGAGTAGTGCGCGATCTTCGCGCCGACAAGCATCCCCGCCAGCACGGTCTTGCGAATGGCCTCTTCGTTGATCACCGGCAGACTGCCGGGATAGCCGAGGCAGACCGGGCAAACGTTGGAGTTCGGCTCCGCGCCAAACTCCGTCGGGCAGGCGCAAAACACCTTCGTGCGGGTCTTCACCTGCACGTGCGTTTCAAGGCCGATACAGATTTCGTAGTCCATTGCTCTTACTCGTCAGTAGGAAGAGGCAACTGTCCCGGAGGAAAATGCGGCCTTTCTTTGTGCCACCCCGTGGCCTGCTCATACGCATGCGCCACTTTCAGAATCGTCTCCTCGCCGAACGGTTTGCCCAGCACTTGCAGGCCCACCGGCAGTTTCGGCTGCTTCGTGAACCCGCACGGCAGGCTCACGCCGCAAATGCCGGCAAGGTTCACGTTCACCGTAAAAATATCGCTCAGATACATCGTCAGCGGGTCTTCAGATTTCTCGCCGATCTTGAACGCCGCTGACGGCGTCGTCGGAGTCACAATGGCGTCGCATTTCTTGAACGCCTCCATGAAATCGCGCCGGATCAGGGTCCGCACTTTCTGTGCGCGCAGGTAGTAAGCGTCATAGTAGCCGCTGCTGAGCACGTAGGTGCCGAGGATGATACGCCGTGTTACTTCCGGCCCGAAACCTGCGCCGCGCGTGCGGCCATACATGTCAATCGGATCCTTTGCGTCCTTCGCGCGGGAACCGTAGCGCACGCCGTCAAACCGCGCGAGGTTCGCCGACGCCTCGGCTGTCGCAATAATGTAATAAACCGCCAGGCCGTAATCGCTGTGCGGCAGCGAGATTTCCACAATCTCCGCGCCGAGTGATGCGAGCTTGTCCACCGCCGCGCGCACCGCCGCTTCCACTTCCTTGTCCATGCCGGGAATGAAGTACTCCTTCGGCAAGCCGAGCTTCATGCCCTCGACGTCACCGGTCAGTGCTTTCGTGTAATCCGGCACCGGCTCCGGCACGCTGGTCGAGTCGTTCGGATCACGACCGCTGATGGTGCCAAGCATCAGCGCCGCATCGGTCACGTCCTTTGTGAACGGCCCGATCTGGTCGAGCGACGAGGCAAACGCCACCAAGCCGAACCGCGAAACGCGGCCGTAGGTCGGCTTCAGCCCGACAACACCGCAGAGCGACGCTGGCTGGCGGATGCTGCCGCCTGTGTCGCTGCCAAGTGTTGCCGGCACCTCGCCCGCGGCGACTGCTGCCGCACTGCCGCCGCTGGAACCGCCCGGAATTCGCTCCAAGTCCCATGGATTGTGCGTCACGCCGAACGCCGAGTTCTCCGTCGAGCTGCCCATCGCAAACTCGTCCATGTTCAACCGCCCGAACGGAATGGCGCCCGCCGCGCGCAGCTTCGCGATCACCGTCGCGTCATAAGGCGCGCCATAGCCCTCCAAAATCTTCGACCCGCATCGGCAAGTGTGCCCCTTGACGTTCAACACATCCTTGATGCCGACCGGAATCCCCGCCAGCGGCCCCAACGCCTCGCCGCGCGCCCGCCGTTCGTCCATGTCGCGCGCCGCCGCGAGCAATTCCTCGCCTTTCCATTCCAAAAACGCGTGCAGTTTCGGCTCCACCGATTCCGTCCGCGCGACGACATCGCGCGCCAGCTCGGCAGCAGAGATTTCCTTTTTCGCCAGCCGGTCGGACAGCTCGTGGATGGTCAGTTCGGTGAGGTTCATGCCCGGGCGGTTACTCGACAATCTTCGGCACTACGAAGAGGTTGTGGACCTGCTGCGGCGCGTTCTTCAGGAACGGTGCCGGATCGCCCGGCGTCCGCGGCTCGTCCGCCCGGAAAACATTGGTCATTGGCGTCGCGTGCGCTGTCGGCTCGATGCCCTCGATGTTGACCTCCTTCAGCTTTTCGACGTAGGAGACAATCTGCTGGAGTTGCGCGCCAAACTTCTCCACCTGTTCCGCGTTGAGCGAAATGCGCGCGAGCTGTGCCAGATAAGGCACATCTATTTTAGGCGTCTGCGGGTCCGAACTCATATAAGCGGGCAAGTGAAACGAAAGCGATGAACGCTTTCAAGGAAATTGTCCAAAGTCTTGACGTCGCATCGGCATGTTGCCCGCGCTGTTTCTCTCACCACGACGGACGGATTCGAGAAACGAAACTTAAACAGCCACCTTCTTGCTGGTGCGCGCGGATTGAGCTTCGGCAAGGCAGACACGCAAACCATTGCGGGCGCTGGCGCCGCTGAGCAGGTTCTTCGGCGCGCGGCCTCCAACGAAATCCACTACATGGCGCAGTTCCGCGACATAGCCGTCTTCACGGCCGGCGAGGTCGATTTTCTCCGAACCACCGTCTTCCTTCCAGAGAGTCAACGGCTGGCCGGCCTTGGAGTTGTGCTGCAACGTGCCGTGTTCAAAATAAACGTCGAACCCGTGTTCGAAGCAGAGGCCCTTGGCGGCAACAGCGCCGCTTTGTGCGGTAACGACCAGGTTCTTCGTCCCAAAGTCATACTGGGTCACGACGTAGGTGACCACGCCGTCCGACACAATGCCCGAGCTTGTGACACGCTTCGGCACGCCGAGCGTGTGGGCGATGAAGTCGGAATCATGGACGTGCAAATCCAGCATCGGGCCGCCACTGAGCTTGGCGTTCTTGATCCAGTCGCCGGTCAGCCAGTCGGGCATGGAAATGACGCGCTTGAAGTGGGCGCCGCGCAGCTTGCCATAGCGGCCGTCGGCGATGGCCTCACTTACGTAGGCGAACTCCGGGACGAAGCGCAGAACTTGCGCAATGAACAGGTGGCGTTTGGCTTTCTTGGCAGCGGCGAGCATCGCGTCGGCATCCTTGAGACAAACCGCCATAGGTTTTTCGCAGATGACATGCTTGCCGGCCTGAAGCGCCCGGATGGTCACGTCGCGGTGCGCGCTCGTCGGCAGGCAAATGTCCACCAGTTCCACGGCCGGATCGGCGAGCAGCCGGTCCATCTCCTTGTAGGTGGCGATCCCGCTGAGGTCCTGGATGCCGCCGGCCTCGCCGATGTTGCCCTTGATGTCGCTCCAGTCGCCCGTGAGCCGTTTCTCGATGCTGTCTGCCACAGCGACGATGCGTGCATCAGAAATCTTTTTGTAGCCTTTGAAATGGGTAACACCCATGAAACCGAGACCGATGACGCCGACGTTGACCATAGAATCATTCTCCTGTTGGTGGTGAAAAAAACGGAACTGGCTTATAGCAAACGTGCCAGCGGCTGTCACGCTGGATAAGCATTCATCCTTGCTTTCGGGCGTAACTCGGCACACGCGCCAAGAAAGAAATGCGCGAGGCAACCCCTCACCCGGCCTTCGGCCACCCTCTCCCCATCGGATGGGGAGAGGGCTGGGTGAGGGGGCTTCGGAGTGCGATTCGCGCATGATTCAAATGGTGCGTGTGCCGAGTTGCGCCCCTTGCTTTCTCGCAACTGGGATGGGGACCACGGCTCTTGCGATGTCGGCCAGCACCTATTCCAGGCAGCGACACATCAGAACAGAAAGCTGCAGAGGATTTTTCCTCGCGGGGCGTGTGCTTCTCGCGTAGTCTCCCGCCATAGTTGGCAGTAGATGGGAGACTAAAATATGAAAAGCATCGCTGCACGTTTCCTCCTACCTTTTGGAGCTGTCGCGGTTATTTTCTCGACCCTCGTTTTTTACGAAGTTTACGCGACGACCCAACATATCGCCGACAGCATGGTTCGTCTACAAGCGAACATGGTCATGGAGTTTAACATGGCCATCCGCAAATATGTGGCTGAGACGATCCGTCCAGCCGTGGAAAAGATCGCGGGCAAAGATGAGTTTATTCCCGAGATGATGTCCTCTGCGTTCATCTCACGAAACATCTTCGAAGAACTCCAGAAGAAGTTTCCCGGCTACATCGTTCGATTTGCCTCCGATAAACCACGCAATCCAATCAATCAAGCCACTCCGGAAGAATCGCGTGCCATGGAGTTCTTCCGTAGGAACCCCCGGGTCATCCAAACGACCGATCCAATACAGATCAACGGCCAACGTTACGTGGCACAGTTCAAAGCCCGGCGAATGACATCGGAATGCCTGCGTTGCCACGGTGACCCCAAGGATGCCCCCGCCGCACTGCTGAAGCGATATGGCGCAACCGCAGGTTTCCATCGGCGGGTGGGAGACATGGTCGGCGTGGATGTGATCGCAATTCCCGTCGAGAGGATTGCTACAGCCATAGCTTCCGAGATGCGCTGGAAATTGGTGGTCTTGGCCACCTGGCTTGCCTTCCTGTTCGGATTGATCATCGTGGTGTTCCACGTTGTTGTATCACGGCGCTTGGTGCAGATGGCACGACACATTCGACACATTGCCAACAAGTCGGAGATCTCGCGGATGACGCCGCAGGGAGCGAAAGGGAATGACGAAATTGACGTGCTGGGCGTCGCCTTCGACAACCTTTTTGAACAGTTGCGGGCGATGCAGGCATCGCTCGAACAACGTGTCACCGAACGAACCGCTGATCTGGCGAAAGCCAATGACGGGCTGAAACAGGAGATCGAAGAACGCCAACGGGCAGAGGAAGCGGTCCGGGAAAGCGAACGTCGCCTGCAAGCCACGATCAATCGCGCGCCGTTTGGCGCGTATTTCTTCGATCTGCAGCCTGACGGACAGTTGGTGCTCACGGGAGCGAATCCCGCCGCGGAAAAAGTCACGCGCGTGGCCAATCAACAGTTCTTCAACAAAACCATCGAGGATGCCTTCCCTAGCCTGAAAGGAACGGAGATTCCCGACGCATTTCGGCGCGTCGCGGCCAGCGGAGAGGACTATCAAAATGATCAGGTGGAGTGGAATGATGAGGGCATTCACGGTGTATTCGAGTTTCACGCTTTTCAGACGGGACCCCATCGGATGGCTGTCTTCTTCCAGGACATCACAGAGCGCAAGCGGGGCGAAGACGCGGTCCGGGCTTCCCTCCAAGAGAAGACGGTCCTCCTGAAAGAGGTCCATCACCGTGTGAAAAACAACCTCCAGACCGTGACCAGTTTGTTAAATCTCCAGGCAGTTCGCACCAAGAATCAAACGGCGCTCGATACCTTGCAAGAAACCGGCAACCGGGTCCGCTCGATGGCGCTGCTGCATGAAACGCTTTACCGCTCGGAGACGCTGGGGCGCGTGAACTTCGGCAACTATATCGAGAACATCTGCGGCCACCTTCTCCGTTCCTACGGGCCGAAAGTCGCGCGGATCAAACTGGAATCTCATCTCGAGGAAGTCTCCGTCGATCTGGATCAGGCGGTGTCATGTGGTCTTATCATCAACGAACTGGTTTCCAACGCGCTCAAACACGCCTTCCCCGATGGCCGGGCAGGCCTGATCGAGGTTGAATTGAAAAAGACGCCGGAACAACAGATCGTTTTGAAGGTTGCCGATGACGGCGTAGGCATCCCGCCGGGAGCGGACATCCATCAGACGGGAACCTTGGGGCATCAACTGGTGTTCATGCTCGCCGAAAAACTGCACGGCACCGTTGAAGTGATACGGGAACACGGCACCACCTTCCGCATTATGTTCCCATCAAGACTCAGTTGAGAGGAGAACCCGCAACATGAGCAAACCACTTCGATCACTGATCGTCGAGGATTCACCGGAACAAGCGCAGTTGCTGGTCCACGAACTGACCGTCGGCGGTTATGAACCCGTCTATGAGCGGGTGGACACCGCCGAGGCCATGATCGCCGCCCTCGAACGGCAGTCTTGGGACATCATCTTGAGCGACCATTACATGCCGGCATTCAGTTCGATGGATGCGCTGAGTGTTCTGCAAGGCAAAGAACTGGACCTGCCGTTCATCATCGTCTCGGGCCACATCAGCGAGGAAGAAGCGGTGGCGGCCATGAAAGCCGGGGCGCATGACTACGTCATGAAGGGCAAACTGGCGCGACTAGTGCCCGCCGTGGAGCGCGAATTGAAAGAGGCGGAGGAACGCCGGAAGCGCAAGCAATCCGAAGTTCTCTATCATTCGCTGGTCGAGAACCTGCCCCAGAACGTGTTCTGCAAAGACGCGTCGGGCCGTTTTACCTTCGCCAATCAACGATTCTGCCGCACCTTGGGCAAACCGTTGTCGGGAATCATTGGCAAGACCGACTTCGATCTCTTCCCGATAGAGTTGGCCAGGAAACACGAGCAGGACGATGTCCGCCTCCTCAAGACCGGCCAGATGCTTGAGACTGTGGAAGAGCATCAAGCCCCGAACCAGCCCAAGATTTTCATGGAAGTCATTAAAACACCCCTGCGCGACGCGCGGGGAAAAGTGATCGGCCTGCAAGGGATTTACACCGACGTCACCGAGCGCAAACGGGCGGAAGCAGCGACCCGCGCCTCCCTCGAAGAGAAGACGGTCCTCCTCAAAGAGGTGCATCACCGCGTGAAGAACAACCTCCAGATCGTGATCAGCCTGCTGAGGCTGCAAGCGGTCCGCACCAAAAATCCGGAAGCGCTCGAGACCTTCCAGGAAACCGGCAACCGCATCCACTCCATGGCCCTGCTGCACGAAACACTTTACCGGTCGCAGAGTCTGGCGAATGTGAATTTCGCTGACTATATCGAAAGCCTCTGCAGCCACCTCTTCCGCTCCCACGCAGAAAGGGCGGAGAGCATCAAGTTGGAGCGACACCTGCAACCGGTTTCCATAGACCTGGATCGGGCGGTTCTATGCGGCTTGATTGTCAATGAACTGGTCTCCAATGCCCTGAAGCACGCCTTCCCGAACAACCGGGCGGGGCGGATTGCAGTGGAACTGCAAACCACACCCCAGAAACAAATCCTTCTGAAGGTTATCGATGACGGCGTGGGTTTGCCGTGGGGAATGAATCTGCACCAAACCACGACACTGGGTCATCAGTTGGTGTTCATGTTGACCGAGAAGTTGCACGGCACCATTGAAGTGACGCGCGATCACGGGACCGCTTTCTGCATCACGTTCGCGTCAAAGCAGGAGGAGGAACATCCGAACAACCTTGTGACTTCGAATGATCCGGCCACCGCAATCTGACTTCGGAAAGCTTGAATTCGAGATTTAATCCCGTCCGATCTTCCCCGTAAAGTCTGGCCTCGCGTGTCATCTCCGCGACCGTTGTATACAGTCCGTCTCAGGTTTTGACACAAATGTTCTTACCCCGGTTTGGGTACCAGAGTCCCTCACAACCTCGTTTTTTATGCAGGATACCTCCGCCACTTCAACTGCCAGGAGCCACTAACTCTTCTTCCTGCGTTGGCGAATGATGATGACCGCAACGATGGAAAACAACGCAGCCGCTATGTATTCAACATCATGATAGCTGATCCAACCTTGGGTGATGCTGAGGACTGTTGTGGCCAACACGATCAAGCTGATTATCGTGATGTAGTTTGTCTTCATCCAAGGTCAGCCTAGCACGGCCGCTGGTAGACAAGCCAGAAGAATGTGGGTCCCTTCTGTCCCAACACCATGGGCGGTCATCCCGCCGTCGTATCGCAATTTTCCGAACTTGTGCAGAGTCCCCGGATTCGAGAGTATCTGCTGCGCCATCCCGCGGCAGGTGAGCGACGCGAAACATACCGGCTGATCGCCCAAGCCACGGGTCGAGAGAGAATCTTATGAATACAACCTTTGCCAAGCTGCTCGCCGTTATCATTTCGCTACCCTTGCTCTGCGCCGCCGCCATCGCCGCATCCGCGCCGCCGCCCCGCGTCAACTACGACGAATCCAAGGTCGGCAACTACACGCTGCCCGACCCGCTCGTTTGCGCCGACGGCACGAAGGTCGCCGATGCCGCGACGTGGTGTGCGAAACGCCGGCCGGAGGTTCTGGAACTGTTCCGGACGCACGTCTATGGCCACAGTCCGGCCCGGCCCGCGGCGATGAAGTGCGAGGTCACGGTCGAGGACAAGAACGCCCTCGGCGGCAAGGCGACGCGACGCGAGGTGACGATCTACTTTCTCGGCACGAAGGACGGGCCGAAGATGGAACTGTTGGTCTATCTGCCGAACGGCGCGAAGCGGCCCGTGCCGGCGTTTCTTGGCCTGAGCTTCGGCGGCAACCACGCCGTCGCGAATGATCCCGGCGTCAAGCTCTCCACGGTCTGGATGCGTCCCAGCAAGGACAAGGGCATTATGAACAACCGCGCCACCGAAGCCTCGCGCGGCACTGAGGCGGGCCGCTGGCAGGTCGAGATGTTGCTTGCGCGCGGCTATGCGCTCGCGACGGCCTACTACGGCGACATCGAGCCGGATTTCGCCGAAGGCTGGAAGGTCTCGACCCGTGCCGCGCTCGCCAAGAACGGCGGAAACACTCAGTTTGCGGCGGACGACTGGGGCGCCATCGGCGCGTGGGCGTGGGGTCTGAGTCGCGCGCTGGACTATTTGGAAACCGACCGCGACGTGGACGCGAAGCATGTGGCGGTGATTGGACACTCGCGGCTCGGCAAGACCGCGCTCTGGGCCGGCGCGCAGGATGAGCGATTCGCCCTCGTCATCTCCAACAATTCCGGCGAAGGCGGCGCGGCGCTCGCGCGGCGGTGGTTCGGCGAGACGACGGCCATCATCACTAATGCGTTCCCGCACTGGTTCTGCGGCAACTTCAAACAATACGCCGATAACGAGTCCAAGCTGCCGGTGGACCAGCACGAACTCATTGCGCTCGCCGCGCCGCGGCCGATCTATGTGGCGAGCGCCGAGGAGGACCGTTGGGCCGACCCGCGTGGCGAGTTTCTCTCTGCGAAAAACGCCGAGCCGGTCTATCGGCTCTTTGGCAAGGAAGGCCTCGGCGTGGACGAGATGCCCGCTGTCGATCATCCCGTCGGCAAGACCATCGGTTACCACATCCGCACCGGCAAACACAACGTGACCGAGTATGACTGGGAGCAATACCTCCGCTTTGCTGACCGGCACTTCGGCCACGGGAAATAGGCGGCAGCGATACCGCTCTCTGTAGCCCGCGACTCTGTCGTGGGACATCATGATCATTCCCGCCACGGTGTGGCGGGCTACGAAGCCTCCATCGTCAAGTGAGCAGGTGGAGCGCGTTCTCCGGGCGCGCTTGCGGTTGTGCGGATGAAGAATCGCGTCCGGAGGCCGCGATCCACCTTGAGCCTGTGCCGCTTGACTCCCTCATCCGGTTTGACTCAGAAGGGGGTTGCACGTAATAAATACGCCCATGGGAATCAGATTGATCGCCTTTTCTATGGCGCTGGCGGCTATGCCGCTCTTCGGTGCGCAAGGACCGTTTGTGCGGCCGCCGCTCGCGCGACCGCCAGTGGCTCCCGCCGCGCCGACACTGACCGAAACGAACAC
>JBAZIR010000031.1:0-25299 GCA_041651735.1 Verrucomicrobiia bacterium
GATCATCACCCGCGCGGTCTCGACCTGTTCCAGTTGGCCGATGGTGCGCGAGAGTTCACCCTGCACCGCGCGAAGGTAATTGGCACGCTGGACGAAGTCGGAGATGCCAAAGTTGGGCTTGTCAAAAATCTCGAAGCCGACTCCGCCATTCTGCGGAATGCCGCGTGAAGCGAGTTGCATGCGACTGACATGAACTTTGTCGGCGGACACGTAGATCGAGCCTTGGCCGGTCCGGTACGGTATTTTGGCGCCATCGAGGTAGGCAATGACCTTCGCAGCTTCTGCGTCGTCGAGTTTGCCGTAAAGCAGAGCGTATTCGGCCCTGTTGGACCAGACGGCCAAGGATGCCAAACCGGCCAGCAGCACTCCGCCGGTCAGAACCACGCTGATGCGCTGGTTGATACCAAGCAGTTTCCAAATGTCTGCCAGTTGCTTGAGCAATTGGGCAAGTTTCTGGTTCATGAGTTATGCCTAGCGGGGTTCAAACCTGCATTCGCATCAGTTCCTGATATGACTCCAACAGTTTGTTGCGGACTTCGACCATGAGTTGGAACGAAATCGATGCTTCTTCCATTGCAACCATCGTCTGGTGCAGCGGCACGTTTTGGCCGCTGAGCAACGCGTTGACCGAATCGCCGGCGACATGCTGCTTGGTGTCCACCTCGCGCACCATCTGCGACAGCACGTCGGAGAATGCCCCTTTCGACGCTGCTGCCGGCTGTGTCCCCTGACCGGAGGCGATGGACGACAGTTCCAACACGTCGGAGCCGGAAATTTTGGGTGCGCCGGCCGTGAGCGCCGGCGTCTTCATCACCTGCGACAGAGCGCTGGCTTGGTAACTGTTGATGGCGGCGAGGACGTTCATGTAGGTTCACGCGTCAGTGCTTTGAAATTGCAAGCGTTTGCAGCGCCATCTGGCGCGCGTTCTTGATGACCGCGAGATTTGCCTCGTAGGTCCGCGACGAAGTGATCAGGTCTGCCATTTCCTCGTGAATGTTGACATTGGGCATCTTCACCATGCCATTGGCGTCTGCATCGGGGTGGCCCGGAATGAACGTCGTCCGTGCGGGCCGCGTGTCGGGCAGCACGCGCGCCACCTTCACGGATTGCGGCGACACTCCCGCCGAACCGGAGCCGGACAGGCGTTGCTGCAACACCGTTTCAAAAACCACCTGCTGCCGCTGATAGGGCAGACCATTGGGGCCGCGTGTGGTGCTCGCGTTGGCAATGTTCTGGGAGACAACCTCCATCCGAATCCGTTCAGCATTCAGCGCGGCGGCCGTGCCTGAAATACCGGGGATGAAATCAATCATGGTTCAAAATCAAGTCAAACGTCCTGTGATAGCCGAGCGGAGTTTGGACAGCGACCCCGAGATGAACTGGACTTCCAGTGCGTGCGCCATCGTATTCTGTTGCATCCGCAACAGTTCCGACTCCAACTGCACCGTATTGCCGTCACGGTTGGCGGCTGTGGCGCTGCCATCCACTGCGAGCTGCGGTCGCAGGTTGGCGACCTGCGAAACACTCTTGTCGGCAATGGCTCGGCTTAATTCAGCGGCGAACGTTGGCGCCAAGTCCACGCGCTTATAATTTGGCGTTTCAGCATTGGCGATGTTCGCGGCGATCGCTTCATGTCGCAGCACAGTCGCATCGAGCAGTTTCTTGCTCGCGACATAATTAGTCTGCGCGAATAGTGCTTCGATCATCAACACGCAGTAGTAGCAGTAAGCGTGCCAGACAAAACATTCCCCTAAACGGGCAGAAACGGACGACCTTCACTCGCGATGGGAAAATGTTACCGACGTGATTTCACTAGCCGGGCAAGGAACTCCGCATGGGAGGATCTGGAAACGTCCCGAACCGAAACGACTGATCAGCTCTTGCCTTGGTAGTCGTTCAGCTTGTTGCGGAGTGTGCGAATGCTGATACCCAGGAGGTTGGCGGCATGCGTGCGGTTATTGTTGCAACGCGCCAACGCGACAAGAATATGGCGTTTCTCAATTTCATCCAACGAGAGAAACTCGCCATCCGCACCGGTGGGCGCAGCACTGGCAGCCGTCTGAGCGGGTGCGCTGCCGTTGGCGGGGGATGTTGCCCTGCCGAATGTCAGGTGGCCGACCTGCAATTCACCTTCGCCGCACAAAATCACTGCGCGCTCAATGATGTTCTGCAACTCGCGCACGTTGCCCGGCCAGGAATGGTTGACCAATGCTTCCATGGCAGCCGCGGAGATGCCGCTGACATTTGCCCCATGGCGACGGGCGAAACGCGGCAGGAAAGACGCCACCAGCTCTGGCACATCCTCAATGTGTTCGCGCAACGGTGAGAGATGAACCGGCACCACGTTCAAGCGGAAGAACAGGTCCTGCCGGAATTCCTTCCGGTCAACGCTCTGGTCCAGGTTGCGGTTGGTGGTGGAGATGACACGCACGTCCACCTTGATCGTGCGGTTGCCGCCCACGCGCTCGAACTCGCGCTCCTGCAACACACGCAGCAACTTGGCCTGGACGTTGAGCGACACCTCGCTGATCTCGTCCAACAGAAGTGTGCCCCCGTGCGCCAGTTCAAAACGTCCTTCGCGTTTGGCTGTGGCTCCTGTGTAGGAACCTTTTTCATGACCAAAGAATTCGCTTTCAATCAGGTTCTCAGGAATTGCAGCACAATTGAGTTTGATGAACGGCGCGTTGGCCCGAGGGCTTTGCCGATATAATTCCCGTGCCACCAATTCCTTACCCGTGCCGCTCTCACCTTGGATCAGCACCGTAGCCTCCGTGCGCGCCACCTTGCGGATGAGCAGGCGCAACTGTTCCATGGCTGCGCTTTTCCCCACCAACAGGTTCTCGCCTTCGTCCTCGCCCTCGTGGCTCAGGTGCTGGTTGACTTTGACCAACCGGTTGAAATTCTCAGCCTTGCCAATGGACACCTCAAGCTGCTGCGAGGAGAAGGGCTTGATAAGATAATCAAAAGCTCCGCATTGAATGCACTCGATGGCTGACTCAATGCTGCCGAAGCCGGACATCATGATGACCAACGGCCTCTGCGGACGCTCCTGCAGCTGCCGCAATAGGTCTGTGCCATTGCCATCCGGCAAACGCACGTCGGCAATGATCAGGTCAAACGAATTATTGGCCAACTCGCTTTGTGCCGCCGCCAAGGTGGCTGCGGCCGTCACCTCGTAACTGCGTGTCCGCAGTTGTTGTTCGATGTTCTTGCGGACGATCAGGTCATCCTCAAGAACGAGAATTCTTTCAAATGGCATAACTCAGATTAGCATCATTTCGGCAAACGGTCCTGATACAAGTTTGCCACATAAAGCGGGCGTTGTTGCTGTGACGGCGGCACATGAGTAGGCGGCAACAGCCCACGCCGAAGCAGGGCTTGCTCGTTTTCGCGATCCAGCATGACGATCCTCATGATTACATCCTGATTCTGTCTTAGTAACGTCGTTACGTCGGGATGCCGCGTCCGCTCGGCCGGACTGAGCCGAGTCCACTCCATCCGAAGTTGACGGAGCCGATTAAGCGACTCCGCGAGACGGGAGAGCAAGTCTTTTTTCTCACCCAGAAGATGAGTCGACACCGCGGTCGCAGGGTCGCGCAGGGCTTGGTGTTCGCGGCCAACCAAGGCAAGCGTGTTTTGACACAGTTGCAGATGTTCGCGCAGGCTTTGGGCGAGGGATTCAGCGGTGCTCATTGGGCGGTGGTAACTTGCGATTGCAGAAGCGGTCGAAGCGAATGCATCGCTTGATCGCCTTGGGCTCGCCAGCCGAGGTAGGAGGCGCGCCACTTGGCCATGTCCACGATGGCTTTGAGACTGAGTTTGGGATTTTCGCCCAGTTCAGGCGCGCGGCTGACGATTTGTTTGTAGGTCTCCACGGCCTTTTCAGGCTGTCGGAGTTTCTCGTAAACCAGGGCGGTTTGATAGAGCGTGGGCAACTGCCATTCGACGGTGTTGTTCATTTGTGCAAGGTTCAAGTAAAGGCCAAGCGCATTGAAGTAGTCGCCCTCGTTGAAGAATTGGTTGGCCAGCATATTGCCGGCGCGCAGTTGCCAATAGAGCCATTTCTCCGGATTCTCTTTGGAAACAGCGTGTTGCTCGGCCAGGAGTTGCTTGACCTCTTGCAAGGCCTCTTCTCGATGGCCCAGTTGACGATAGCATTCCGACAAAGTGAACCGCACTTCCGCCAGCTTGGGGTCGTGCGGATAAAGCTGCGTAAACTGCTTGGACTTTGCGATGGTCTCTTCGTGATGGGCGAGTGTACGGTGACACTGAATAAGTTTGTAAAGGATTTCCGGACGGCTAAATTCTGTGGCGTCAGTCTTCAGCAGTCGGCTGAAGAAGTCGGCTGCCTCGGCATACTTGCCCGCCATGTAGTGAGTGTCGGCAATCTCAGCCTGCGCCTGAAGCACCAGCCGCCGGTAGTAGTCGAAATGGTCCAGCTTCAGATGCAACACCACGGTCATGACGGCGTAGAACTTCGCCAATGCCAGCGTATTGGCGCCCATTTGCCGGTAAAGCTGGCCTTGTCGAAGCAGGATCTCCGGCACGCTCGAGTCCTCCGAGAAGTTTCGCACGTATTGCGACAGAATCTGCTGCGCCTTCGCATACTGTTGCTGTTCCTGGGCAGTCATGGCCAATTCCAGCAACGTGCTGCGCCGGAGTTCACGCGGCGTGTCCTCGGCCTCGACGAGGGCCATGAAGGTCTTGACTGCCAGCGCATATTCTTTCCGCTGGCGCAGTTGCAGGCCAAGCTCAAACTGATGCTGGGACTGTTGTTCACGCGCTTTGGAGTCATCCATCCCGTCTTCAATAATATCAGTCCTGCAACTCACATTGGTCGAAGTCATCCATTTCCGCATCCTGCGTAACGAGTCATCAATCTTGACCGAGGAGGTGGTGTTGGTGCTCGCGCGAAGCAATTGATTGGTTCCAGGCGGAAGCACCGTCTGGATATTGACATGGGTCCCGGTTCCTGCCGAGGTCAGCCGGCCCAGGCTATTCGTCCCGCGCCCAAGCAGCGCCGCAGCGACAGGGGGTGCCGCTTGTTCAGTTTTGAGATCGCGCGCGCTATCAGCTCCCATCAATAAAGGCAGCAGTACGCAAAGCGATACTGCGACCCATTGGCGTCGGTGCTGCCAATGCCTATCAACTACCTGTGTTTGATTTTTCATTGCCTTCCATGGCCTTGATTAGCCGTTCACGGGGACAGGTAGGTCGCGCTGCTTGACGGGGTCGTTCTGGCGGGCGTCGGCGGGACAAACCCCACCGGGACCGGAACAATCACGTCAGTCGTTCCTTTTCTTGCGTGGCCGGGCTGGAAGTATTGCATAAGAGCGAAAGCCGTCGCTTGAGAATCGTTCCCACCCACGGGTGGTGCTGGCGACGGCACAGGCGGCAGCGATTGCGACCTGATGCCGGCCTCTCCTTGGGTGGCGGTGGCAAATGCTGACGACGCTGGCGTTCCGCCAGACGGAGGCGCGACTGTCATCGCAGAGGCGTTGGCAGCGGTCGCCCTTGGGTTGGTGATGTCTGATGCTGACGACGGGGTCTTGGCTGCCTCTGGCGAGACTGGCGCCGCAAGGGCGGTTGAATCGGTCTTCTTCTTTTCCGCAGTCACATCTATGCACGCCGAAGGCAGAGGCAATCGCCACGCCAAATGCGACAGTGGCGGGGGTGGTGGCGAATAACTCAACGACACAGGCCCCACCGCAGGCAGGTAGCCATCCGTGGCCCCCGCCATCAAAGGAGCCACAAAGAACACTCCAATTATACGACCCCAGAAACACATGGTTGTCACGCCGCCAAAGCCTTGCTGTTTAGTGAATCAACTGCTTCTTTGAAAGAGGTGAAGAATCGCCAATCTTTTGTTTCCTCGTAATGCTTGCACTCCTGCGACACGGCCTCAGAACCGATCGTGCTATGCTTCATGGACAACTCCTTGCAGAGTTGCACAACCGACAGCCCGAGCTTGATCAGGGTCACGTCCGCGCTTTTGACCTCGCTGAAATCAATGATCAAGCTGTCCAACCCGGCGTCCACCGCTTCCGCCAACTTGACGCGCAAATACGTATTAATCTCATTGGCAATGCTTTGGCTAAAAGTCGGTGGCAGCCGGAGCACCATGACACCGTCCTTTTGCTCGAAATACTTGTAGGATGTGTCGAGAGCCAGTGTTCGTGTGATGCGCAGCTTGAGGTCGGCAAAATCAATCGGCTTGGTGATGACACCTGTGAAACCGAGTTGCTGGGCGCGAGCCTGCTCGTCCACGGCCGTCTTGACGCTCAGGGCAAAAACCGGGACGTTCTTGGTCTTCACGCCCGCCCTCAGAATCTGGAAGAGCGTATAACCACTGTCTTCGGGAAGCGTAAGGCTGATCAGCACGACATCCGGCACCTTTTGTGTGCAACTGTCCACCGCCTGGCCCGTCTGGCCGCGCTCTTCGATCACCCATTTGGTGTCCGCAAGCCCGGCACGAATCTGTTCGGGAATCGCCGGCTTGTCATCCACCACCAGGATGCTCAAAGGATCGTCGTAACGCTTCTGCTTGGCGGCAGTTTCGCCCTTGGGGCGCAGATTGACAATGCGACTGACCTTCTCCACAACAACTTCTTCCCGAAACGGCTTCACGCAGTAGTCTCGAACGCCAAGCTTGGCGAGTTTGAAGACCGTTTCGCGCCCTGCCTCCGCCGTAAGCATCACCACCGGAATGCTTTTCAGATCCGGATTGGACTTCAGCTTGGCCAGCATTTCGCCACCGTCCATCATGGGCATGGTGTAATCAAGAATGATGACATCGGGTTTTTCCCGGCTGGCCGCCGCCAAGCCTTCCACGCCGTTTGAGGCTTCAAAGATCATGCAATCAAATTCCTTGAAGGCCCGGATGACAATCAGCCGGATTGTTTTGCTGTCATCCACTGTCAGGATTTTCGTCGCCATACGTTCCTTAGTCTGCTTGCGATTGGCTTGTTGTCACTTCGACTTGTCTTCCTTGGCCAACGCCTCGGCCCAGAACTGACCGTCGTCACACTGCAACAGAAACACCCGGCGTGCATCAATGCCCACCGGTTCGATGGTAAAATGGCTGCCGCGCACGATGGATGGAATCGTAATCGCGCACGTGATGCCGCTTTCACAAAGCCGCGACTTGATGTAGCCGATGACCATGTTGGCAATTTCCCCCATGGCATCGTTGACGATTTCATCGCTCTCCGCCTCTTGCTCGGTCATATGCAACAGACGGCAGGTGAACTTGCGGGCGAGCCCAACACCTACGTGGAGATAAACCACACCGGTGAACTCGCCGACAAACCCCACGGCACTTGCCAGCTGCAATTCCCCGTTCTTAGGGATGGCGTCATTCGCCCCCATTTTCACCTCAACCACGGGGTAGTTGAGCATCATCGTGAACACTTCGGTGACGGCTGGTGTAAATAGTGCCTCCAGATCTTTCATCATGATGCGTGCCTATCGGCATGCGGTCGCAAAACTTTAGATGAAACTGTGCCGCCCTGCTGTCACATGAATCGACATACATCTAACGACATAACGACAGCAGTCCGCGATGATGCAGTCCGTGATGATGTTGCAGCCCGCGGCCAGTCGCCTGGCTTCTGCTGCGCGCGAACAAAGTGCGAGAACGCCGGGAGAAACGCGGCCGTTCTGCGGCCGACTAAAGTATTCACGAGGTCTGCCGATAACTTGCGCGGCGGTTGGCAGCCTCAAAGGGCCAACGAGGTCAAAGACGGACACCTCAATAGAACGTCCGGCGACGGCAAGGATGCCGTCAAAGTAAATCCCCGAAAGGGGTAACTCACGGAAGGAGTTGTAGTCATGGTTATCAATACTAACACCCAAGCACTGAGCAGCTCGCGGCTGCTTTCCGAATCCACCTCGCAGTTGTCGAAGTCACTCGCACGATTGTCTTCGGGATCGAAGATCGTTTCCCCGGAAGATGACGCGGCGGGTCTTGCTGTGTCCATGCGATTCGACGCTCAGATCAACCGCGTCAGCGCGGCCAAGAACAACGTCGGCAACGCCGTGTCCTTCAGCCAGACGCAGGACGGTTACCTGTCGAAGGTTGGCAAGGCGTTCGACCGCATGAGCGAGCTGTCGATGTTGGCGCAAGACGTGACGAAGACGGATACAGACCGCAGTCTGTATCAGTCTGAGTTCGCCACGTTGCAGTCCTACGTCACGGACATCGCAGGCAAGCAGTTCAACGGCGTGACGCTGTTCAGCAGCGCGAGTTCAAACGTGACCATCGACAGCGATGCCACCACGTTCGCCATGAGCGGCATCAACCTCGGCGACGCGGCCATCACTGGCGCGACCTCGACCGGCGCTTCGGTCTCCACCTCCAGCGGCGCTGCAAGCGCGTTGACCAGCGTGAAGACCGCGATCACCAAGCTGGCGGAATTCCGGGCTACTGTTGGAGCCAACGTCGCCCGCCTGAACTACACCAGCGATCAACTGAGTGTGTTGAAAGACAACCTCTCGTCCGCGAACAGTCGAATCAAGGACGTGGATGTGGCGGAAGAAAGCACGCAGTATGCGCGCTACAACATCCTCGTGCAGTCCGGCACGGCGATGCTCGCGCAAGCGAATTCGCTTCCTCAGACCGCTCTGCGGTTGTTGCAGTAAGCTATAGGTAGGTCCGTGGTTGGACCGGATAAGTGAATAGGGCAAGACTTGGGCGGCGCGCAAGCGCCGCCCAAGTTGCTTTTATCCCCGGCACGCTGTGATTTGACTACTACGGCTAAAGTCCCAGGCTGCGGACGCCGATAGCCTTACTATTATTATGTCTGGCTGTAGCAAGTTTCTTTAACCAATTAGTTACATGTCGACCTCGACCACATATCTGACAGGCCTGGCCTCCGGTTGGGACTGGAGCAGTACGGTGGACCAGCTCACCGAATTGGAGCGCACCTCGGAAACGCGCATGGCAACCGAGCAGAGCAAGCTCTCCAAGCGCAACCTCGCCTACACCAGCATCAAAACGCAGCTCAACGCCCTGAAGGCCTGCGCGGATAAGTTCAAAGACGGCTCACTTTTCAGCAGCCGAACCACGAGCGTGTCTAATTCCACCGTCGCAAGCGCCTCGGTGGAGGCTGATGCGCCGCTGGGCAGCTACACCTTCAACATCACGCAGAGGGCCACGACTGCCGTGCAGAAGGGGGCCGCCAACGCGGGAGCCGCGCTCAGCGCCACTGATAACGTTTCCGGCGTCGTGTTGAGCAGTGCGGCCTTCTCGACCGCGGTCACCGGGGGCACCTTCACCGTCAACGGCAAGACAGTAACCCTTGCCACGACCGACACGCTCCAAGAGGTTTTCGACAAGATTGATGCCGCTACCGGTAGCACGGTCACAGCCAGTTATTCTTCAGCTACCGACAAGATCAGTCTCTCCAGCTCAAGCGAAATCGTGCTGGGGAGCGCCACGGACACGAGCAACTTCCTCCAAGCAACCAAACTCGTCAATAACGGCACGAGTGCCATCACCAGCAGTTCATCGTTAGGCGGCATCAAACTCTCCGCCACGCTGGCCGATGCGAATTTCGGCACAGCCATCTCCGACGGGGGCAGTGGTGCGGGTGAGTTCAAGATCAACGGCGTCAGCATCACTTTCAGCACCACCTCGGACTCAGCCCAGAACGTCATCAAGAGGATCAACGACTCTGCCGCGGGTGTCACAGCCAGCTACGACTCCGCTAATGACCGTTTCATCCTGACCAACAAGACCACAGGTGACACCGGCATCGCGATCGAGGACGTCACGGGCAATTTCGTCGCTGCAACACAGCTTGCCAGCGGCACGCTGGAGCGCGGCAAGAATCTCCTTTACACCGTCAACGGCGGCGGCCAGATCAACAGCCAGTCCAATATCATCGGCGAGTCCAGCTCGGGCATCACGGGACTGAGCGTCAGCGCGTTGAAGGAGGGCGAAGTCACCGTGGATGTGGACAGTGACACCTCCACCATCAAGGCTGCCATCACCGACTTGGTTGCCAAATACAACACGACCCAGACCCTCATCGGCGCGCAAACGGCCACCACCATCGCCTCCGACGGCACTGTGACTGCCGGGACTCTTGCTGACGAACGGGATGTGTCACTGATTTCCTCCCAATTGCGCAGCACGCTCTACTCTTCGGTTTCAGGGCTTTCGGGAGTCATCAAGCAATTGGAGCAGCTCGGTTACGTCACCAACAGCAACGATGACTCCATCTCACTCGGCGACAGCACCAAGCTCGACAGCGCGCTGGCCGACCACCTCGGCGACGTCAAGGCGTTGTTCTCCGACACGACCAATGGCATCGCCACCCGACTCTCCACCTATCTGGAACAAGTCACCGAGGACGGCGGTCTGATCAATGTCCGACAGGACACGTTGACCAAGCAGATGGCGGACCTTGACACTCAAATCGCCGCACAGGAGGTTCTGGTCCAGGCATATCATGACCGATTGGTCGCGAGCTTCACGGCGATGGAGACCGCTCAATCGAACATCAATCAGCAACTTCAGTATCTCACACGTACTTTCAGTTGATACACTTACATGTTCTGGAATTTTCGCATGACCCGACAACCCGGCGATAAACTGACCGTCAGATCCGCGTCTGCAACTGCCGTATTGTGGGTGTTGGCATGGTGTGGCATCTGGTTGACTTGTTCCTGTTCACATCGTTCCCTGGAAAGTTTCACGATTGGACCTGGGAGCACCCCCAAGAATGTGTATCGCGCAGCCGATCAATTGCCCCCAGAAATGAAGCGAGTGGCCGTGTTGCCACTCATGGTGAAACCCTCTGACAGCGCATTGGAGGCCGGACGACAGGCATTGGAACCAATACTGTATGCCGAACTGCGCAAGACAAGCAGATTTGAAGCCGTGGAAGTAACGGCAGACCAGTTGCGAATCCTCACGGGTCGACGCCAGTGGGGCGCGGAAGAGAAACTACCACCTGATTTCCTCAAGCAACTACAAACCGTTACAGGCTGCGACGCGGTCTTGTTCAGCCGGTTGACTCAATACCGTGCCTATCCTCCGCTGGTCGTCGGGTGGGACTTGAGATTGGTGGACGTAAAGACGGCCAGCGTCTTCTGGGCTGTGGATGAGGTGTTTGACGCCAGCAATGAGCCTGTCAACAATGCAGCGCGTCTTTATCTTCTTAAGCAGATGCCGGAGACAAGCACGCCGGTGGATTCACGCACGATCCTCAATTCACCGCGGCGTTTTGGCCAGTTCTCGGCCAGTCAAGCGGTGGCAACATTGCCAGATCGAATGTCGCTTTTGGCTAAAGTCCCTCCGCAACCTGCCGATAAACAGACTGAAATGCGAAAGCCATGATCCCAACCACGACCGAAAGAAGCACATGCAGAATATGGCGCATAAACTGGAAGGAGTGAACGGTTGTGGAACTTAACTTCGATACACGTTTCCTTGGGGTCAATCGAGTGGTCAATCAACCTCGTCCTCAACTCACTGTGAAAGCGAGCAAAAGCGATCTGTCTTTTCCCAATAGCGAGGCGTTGCAGAACGCCTTGCGACAGGTGCCGGATGTGAGGGAAGAGGAAGTGGCACGCGCTGCCAATTTGGTGAACAGCGCTCAATATCCTTCGCCCGAGATCACGAAAAAGCTGGCATCCATGCTGGCAAAGCACCTACAGGATTCCCAGAATCAATGAACCCATCAAATCTGTCCAACCCGTTCTTACTACAGGAAGACGCTTCCACGAACGTGGTCCACTCGTTCAAGTCGTATCGTCAAGTTGCCACCCAGACCGCTTCTCCGGGACAACTGATCGTCATGCTCTACGAGGGCGCTATCAATTCCCTGGAGCGGGCGATGCAAGGATTTGAGAAGGATGACCCACTGGAAGCCAACCTGACCATCCACAACAACGTCACACACGCGCAGGATATCATTTTGGAGCTCAATTCGTCACTGAACATGGCAGCAGGCGGCGATTTCGCCACGACGATGCGGAGGCTCTACAACTATATGGACGAGCGCCTGTCCGAGAGTAACCAGCGGAAAGATCCGGAAGGCGTTCGCGAAGTCGTCAACCGCTTGATTGTGTTACGAGACGCATGGGTCGAAACACTCCACAAACAACCCTCTCTGGAGCCTGTCCCTGCTTGATGGCTTCAACCGCCGGCACCAAGGAGCCTCCCGCTGCGCTAACGGAGTCTGGGTTGGCGCGCGCAAAGGCGGAACTGCGTCGGCTGCACCTCCGTTGGCAATGTTTGACCAGGGAAGAAGGGGCAGCCATTACCACAGCCGACTGGAATCTGGTGATCCAGCTCCAGACAACCAAAAAACACCTGCAACAGGAAATTGCCACAGCCGAGCAACGCGTGCGGGAAGAAGCCAGGCGGTGTGGCGCGGATGAAACGAAACACAGGCGCGAGTTTCGTCCCATCGTGGAGGTGTCAATCCAACTGGAGTCGTACAATCGGGACCTGATGGCCGTGCAGTTGCAGCAGGCGCGCGCACAACATCAGGAGACGAACCACGTCATCCTCAATCTGCGACAATTGCACCATGCCTACGTCCACAAG
The DNA here is from genome assembly GCA_041651735.1 of Verrucomicrobiia bacterium. Taxonomy (GTDB): domain Bacteria; phylum Verrucomicrobiota; class Verrucomicrobiia; order CAIQCK01; family CAIQCK01; genus CAIQCK01. Next base: position 12,560 of record JBAZIR010000031.1, read on the forward strand.
CCGAATTCCGTCTGGCAATCTTACTCGTAATGTGCTGTAGTAGGAAAAGCAACCGCACGATCATGACGAATCCGCGGGGCTGAGCGGTCCTTAGTTCAATCATGCTTCGTCCACATTCGCGAGAGTCGGCAAGTCGGTGAAACGCTGGAGGGCGCCTTTGAAGCCAAAATCCCGTTTACGTCATCCGGCAAAAAAACGAAACTTATTGGATTTGTTGTCTTTGAACCCCGGCGTCTTGTTCCGGCAGAGAGCCGATTTCTCCTTCGAGTCCGTATCGCCTGGTGTTGAGTTGCTCACGGGGATATCCGCGACAGTATGGCGGCGATCGCACCGCAAGTTCTGGAGCGTGGTGCATGAAGCCGACCGCGACGAAGTGCGGCGGCGTTGTCAGGAAATCGCACAAACCGGCAAGCCGGCCTCTTTTATTTACCGCATCCGCAACGCGCGCAGCGGCCGGGTCTATCACGTGTTCGAACGCCGGCAACCCGCAGAGAACGCAAATCGCGGAGATGGCGGTTACGTGGGTAGCTGGCTCGATGTAACGCGGCAGGCGGTGGCCGAGCAACGCCTGATGCGAACGGCTTGGACCGAGACGCTCGGGCGGCTGACGGTTGGCTTGGTCCACGACTTCGCCAACATCCTCGCCGGAATTCGCGGGCTGGCTGACAGACTGCAAACAGTATTGGATGCCCAGCACCCGGCGGCGGAGTCGTTGGCGCTCATTTCCCGGAATTGCACCGAAGCCACCGCGATGGCGCGGAACATCATGAGCCTGCATCGCGGCGAGACCGGTCTGCGGCAATATCACGATCTGAACGGTCTGACTTCCGATCTGATTGACATGGTGGGCAAGGTGATGCCGCGACAAATCGAGGTGTGCATGAATCTGGCTGGGGGTTCTCTGCCCGTGCACATGGACGCGGTGGAGTTCCGGCAGACGATCACCAACCTGATGCTCAATGCCGTGGACGCGATGCCCAAAGGGGGAACGCTGACGCTGTCCACATCGCGACACAATCGTTCGCCGGTGGTGGTTGGCGCGCAAGAGGCCGCGCACCCATTGCCTGTGGTTTGTCTGACTGTGTCCGATACCGGGTGTGGCATCAAACCACAACATCTGGCGTCCATCTTTGAACCGTTTTTCACGACCAAGGCGTTCGGCAAGGGCAACGGGTTGGGACTTTACAACGCGCGGATGTTTGCCGAGCGGCACGGTGGCGCTCTCACAGTGGATTCGACGCCCGACCAAGGCAGCCGGTTCCACATCTGGTTGCCGGAAGCCAATCTCAACGCGACGACTGACGCCGAAGCCGGCAGCGACTCTCGTGTGCTCCATCTGCTCCTGTTGGGTGATGGGAACGGATTCACGCAAGAAAGCGCGAATTTCCTGCGGGTCCATGGCTACCAAGTGTCCATAGCGCCTACGGTGGAGGCTGCCAACGAATACCTGTTCTCCGGGACGGTGTCATTCGACGGCGTAATCGTGTCCACCGATTCCAAAGACAGTCCCGGCTTGGCGTTTGTGGCGCGAATTCGCCGTGAAAAGTTGCCCGTGAAAACGATCCTGCATCTGGTGGGCCTGAATCCTGATGAGATGCCGGGTCGCATATTGCGTCAGTTCCACATGGTGATTTCTACGGAACTGCCGGTGGATGAGATTCTTGAACAGCTTCGCGTTCTGTTTCGCGCGCCTGCCAGGGGAAAGGAGCACCGTGGCTGAGCAATCCCCCAGCAAGCCGGCGGCCTCTCGTGTTCTCGTTGTGGACGACGAGGCTATTGTGCTCCGCACGCTGGAAGATACACTGCGAGACGAAGGCTACGAAGTCACAACCGCGCGAGATGGCCTGGCGGCACTCGATCATGTCAACCGCCAGTCGTTCGCAGTCATCCTCTCCGACCAACGCATGCCACGAATGACGGGTTTGGAGTTCCTGTCCAAGGCGAAGCTCGTGCAGCCGGATGCCAGCAGGATCTTAATGACGGCGGTCTTGGATCTGCAGATGATCATCAAGGCCATCAACACGGGCGAGATCTTCCGTTTTCTGGTCAAGCCATGGCTGCTGGAGGAACTGCTCGTCACCATCAAGAACGCCGTCCAGCGTTACGAACTCATCGTGGCCAACAAGACTCTCCAAGCCACGACGCAGTCCATGAACGAGCAGCTCCAGAAGGTCAACGCCACCCTGGAAGAACAGCTTGGCATCAGTGCCAGGTGCAACCTGCAACTGGAGCAGGCCAATCGTTCATTGAATGAGAACCTGCAACGATCGGTCGAGCTTTGCCTGAAGACATTGGAAACGTTCTATCCGACGCTCGGCAGTCACGCCCGGCGTACCCACGCCCTTAGCAAAAGCATGGCCACGAAGCTGAAACTGCCTGACGACGAGCGACAAACGCTGGAGGTTAGCGCCTGGCTGTACGATATCGGCCTGCTTGGAGTGCCACGCGAACTGATCCGGCGCTGGTACCGGCGACCGGAGAACTTCAGCGAAGCGGAAAGGGCCTTGATCCGCCAGCACCCGATCTGGGGCCAGGAGCTTGCGCGTTTTGTGGACAAGCTCGGGTTGGTGGGCGCGGTCATCCGGGCGCATCATGAACGTTTCGATGGAATGGGTTATCCGGACAATCTGAGCGGCAAGCGGATTCCCTGGCTGGCGCGGCTGTTGGCCGTGGCTGTGGCTTATGCCGAAGACGACGGAATCAAATGTCATCCCGCCGAAGCCGTATCAGCGGGCACCGGGACGGCATTTGATCCGAATGCCGTGCAGGTCTTGATGGAATGCCTGCCCCAGGATTCCATGCCGCGAAAGGAACGCGAAGTGACCCTGGCCGAGTTGGAACCTGGAATGGTCCTGGCCAAAGGGGTTTACGACGCCAACGGATTCTTGTTGTTGTTCGAAGGCCAGGAACTGACTTCGGCGGCGATCGACAAACTACACGCCCACCGCCGCGTCTCGCCTGTGAGCCAGTTTGCGCAAGTGTATTGTTGATTTGCGGGCGGTTTGGAGGAGACCGCTGGCACTGTAGCCATGGGAAGGCTGGATCCAGGTTTCACCGTTCTCGTTTAACCCAAAAACCGAAATTGGGCAGACAGGAATGTCCGCCTCACGATTAACATCGGTTTTCGGGTTTAATGTCTTAAGAACCAGGCGAATCCTGCCGAAGACTAATTACTACTGTTATGACTGACAATACCGGCGGCAATTTGGAGTCGATCGCCGCATTGGCGGATAAGATCGCGTTTGAACTGGCCTTTGCGGAATCAGGCAAAGATGACGTCTTACTGCCAGTCAACTGTCTGCTTACACAGCTTGAGGAACTAGGACCCGCTGCGCCACCGACACCCGAGATTGATCGCGCTATCCGGCTCGCCCGGGAAGGAGTGGACAAGGCCCTTGCAACTGCCGGTCTGCTGGACAGCGCGTTGATTAAACGCCTTGGAGAATACCTGTCTTGGCTGCAGTCGGCTTGCGAGGCCGCGGCTCACAGCCGTCCCCTTCCAAACCAACCCACATCCTGGAGTGACGTGTCCGCGCCGGCAGAGGCTCCTGCGACGAAAGAGGCTCCTGCGACATCGGCAATTGAGGTGCCAGCCGACACTGCGATGCCGTTGATCATCAACATGCAGTGCGACGGCGAACTGCTGCGCGAGTTTGTCAACGAATCGCACGAACACCTGCAGAACATCGAATTGGGCGTCATCGAGCTGGAGCAGGGGGGCGCGAATGCCGACACACTCAACTCCGTCTTTCGCGCGTTCCACACCTTCAAGGGCGGCGCCGGTTTGCTGAACCTTACCCCTATTTACAAGCTTGCTCACGAACTGGAATCGCTGCTCGACCAGCTCCGCAAACACAAATTGGGGCTGTCGCGCCCCATCATCAATATCATCTTGGAGGGCGGCGATACCCTCAAACGATTCGTTGGCGAGATCAACGCGCAAATCAGCGGGAGCAAACCACCTGAGGCCGTTGTGATCCCGATCGGCGAACTGATCGTCCGTGTCCGGCGCGCCATGCAGCCTGATTCGCAGGCAGCCGACGCGCTTGCGGAAGAATCGCGCCCCACCGCCCCACGCGCCGACGCGCCAACCGGCGCAACATCTTCAGGCGTCGTCGTGAAAGTGGACACCCAGAAACTCGACAACCTTGTGGACTTGGTTGGCGAGATGATGATCATCCAATCGCAGGTGATCCATGACACCGGGACGCAAACCGTCCAACACCAGCGTCTGGCGCGCAACCTCGCCCGTCTCGGCCGCGTGACCACTGATTTGCAGCGAACCGCGCTCTCTCTGCGCATGGTGCCCATCCGCGGCACCTTTCAGAAGATGGTGCGCCTCGTGCGCGACCTGGCCGGCAAGCAGGGAAAGAAAGTCGAACTGAAGATGTCCGGTGAGGAAACCGAGGTGGACCGCACCATTGTGGATCAAATCAATGATCCGCTCGTCCACATGATCCGCAATTCAGTGGATCACGGCATCGAGATGCCCGATATCCGCCAGACTGCCGGCAAACCCGCAGTCGGCACCATTCATCTTCGTGCCTGCCATCGTGGCGGCAACATTGTCATCGAGATCGCCGACGATGGCGCTGGCCTCAACCGTGAACGCATCCTCGCCAAGGCCATTGCCGCCGGCATTACGAATGCCAATGCCGAACTGGGTGACAACGAGATCTTCCAGTTCATATTCCACGCCGGCCTCTCCACCGCCGAAAAGGTCACCGACATCTCGGGACGCGGTGTCGGCATGGATGTCGTGCGGCGCAATGTCGAGAAACTGCACGGCAAGATTTCCATCCAGTCCGCCCTGGGCCAGGGCAGCACTTTCTCTGTGCAACTGCCGCTGACGCTGGCCATCATCGACGGCATGCTCGTCGGCGTCGGCGCGCATCGTTACATCCTGCCCACCCTGAATGTTCGCAAGTCGTTCCGCCCCACCGCCGACATGATCTCCATCGTCCAAGGCCGCGGAGAGGTCGTCAACGTCCGCGGCCAACTGTGGCCCTTGCTGCGGCTGCACCAATACTTTGGCGTAAAAACTGACGTGACCGACGCAACCCGCGGCACGGTGATCATGATCGGCACGGGACTCCAAAACCGCTGCATATTGGTGGACGAGCTTCTCGGCAAACAGGAAGTCGTGATCAAGAGCCTGGGCGAAACTTTCAAACGCAATCGCGCTCTGGCGGGTGGCGCCATCCTCGGCGATGGCAGCGTTGGATTGATCCTCGACGTGGATGCCTTGGTTCAACTCCGGTCTGCGGAGATGGCCCAAGCCGCGTAAGCTACCGGGTTCCCCTGCCTTTTTGAGTGGAACCACGGCCGCTCAGCCGGGAGGCTTTTCTGGAGGCTTTCTTCTTCGATGGCGTGCTGACGGCGATCATTGCGAGCTGGATATTGCGCCCGATTTGCCGGGCCCTTCTCAATTCACGGTCCTTGGCAATAGCTTCCTTCAACAACAAGGCGTTCAGCTTGGACAACCGCTCGTTGCCAACCGCCAAACGACTCTCCAGCGCCGCTTTCTCCAATTCCATCTTGTAACGTTTGATGGCGGCGCCGACGGCCTCCATCAACTCCTCGCACAGCCAGGGCTTGCTGATGAACCGATGGATCTCGCCCTTGTTGATGGCCTCAACGAGCGTGTCAACGTTCAACACGGCCGTGACCAGAATTCGGCTGGCTGTAGGCTGCAAAAGCCTGACGCGTTCCAGCAACTCCAAACCCGACATGCGCGGCATTCGTTGGTCGGTGATGACAACCGCAAACTGTTGCTGGCGAACGTAATTCAAAGCCTCGGTGGCATTGCTGGCGGTGACCACCTCGCAACCCTCCTCCCGAAGTGTCTCGCTCAAGGATTTCAGGACAATCGGCTCGTCATCAACAACCAGAATCCGACGAGTGTTACACACAGATGTCTCGACGTTGGCCATCATAGGGTTTCCATTTTCCGATTGCGCTTCTCGGTGCATGTAAACGGCCCGAGTGTGTAAACTCCAATCGCCGGGCGGTTGCAAGCGCAATCTCGATTTAGTTTCATCATCCAGCCTGATCCTTTTCACTTCCTTGCGCGATATTGACTCGAAGAATCCTCTTACGCGCCCGGCCGGGCTGGGCGCATCCAGATCCTCTCTTATCTTCTGTGCGAACTCATCGAACAGCAAGAGCTTCCACACAGAACGGATGACATCAACCGTTCATTCATGCCGGGGAATCACGACGGCACTGTTTTTTCCGTCGGCAACGCCACGTAAAACTTGCTGCCTGTGCCGGGCACAGACTCCACCCACACCCGGCCGTTATGCCGTTCCACAATCCGCCTCACCAGATTCAGGCCCAGGCCTTCGCCATCCGTTGCAGCAGGATTCAACCGGCAAAACAAGTTCCAGATTCTTTCCTGGTCGGCTGCGGCAATGCCAATGCCGTTGTCGGCAACGCAATACAACGCGTCTGCATCCTTGATGTATCCGCTCACTTCGACGCGAATCGGCCGGGCAGGATCACGATACTTGATCGCGTTCTCGATCAGGTTGGCAAAGACCTGGCTGATCAGCACCGCATCGCCGTGGCAAGCCGGCAGCGAAACGGCACACACTGTGCCGCCAGCGGACTGAATTTCGCTTGCCATGCTGTTTACGACCTCTGCCACAAGCTTGGCAATGTCCAGCAGCTCGAACCGCATCTCCACCCGCCCCAGCCGCGACAACCGCAGCATCCCGCTGATGAGCGTGTCCATTCTCGCCGCGCCGGAGCGGATGAACCCCAACGCCTTGGGCATGCCTTCACGAATGAGAGGCGCGATCTTCTGCAACTCCGCCGCACCCGCGTCCGGCTGGTCCACCACCTTCCTCAGTTCTGCGCACGCATCCTCCAATCGTTTGCCGAAACCATGGATATTCAACAGCGGCGATCGCAAATCATGCGAGGCAGCAAACAGGATGTTCTGAAGCTCCCGGTTCTTATGAGCCATATCCGCGTTGAGTCGCCCCAACTCCTGCTCGGCCCGCTTGCGATCGGTGATGTCGCGGAAATACCAAACGCGGCCATAGTATCGCTCCTCCGGCCCAAACATCGGCGCCGAGTAGCGGTCAAAGACCCGGCCGTCCGCCAGGATCAGTTCATCCCGGGAGGTTTCGTGTCTGTGTTCATAGAGATATTGAACTCGCTGGTAAAACGCCCCGGGGTCCGCCATCTGGGTCGTCACGAACTGTAGAACTTGTTCATCGTTTCCGCCTTCGAGGAGCTTCGCGGCGATACCCCACATCTCAACAAACCGGCGGTTATACGTGAGAATGCGGCTTTCTTCATCCACCACGAGGCTTCCTTCGATCGAGGCTTCCTGCTGTGTGAGCAAAAGGACGTTTCTGAACTGCAACTCCTCCTCCGCCTGCTTGCGCCTGGTAATGTCGCGAACGCTCTCGATCGCGCCCACAACCTTGCCAGACTGATCGTGCAGGGGTGAGGCTTTGGCAAAGACCCATGCGCCCTTCTTGTCGTGAAGGCCGCGGCAAAACACTTCCGCCGCAAGGGTGTCACCTTCACGGATGATCTTGGAATATCGCGACACAACTTCCTCGTGGTCCTCCAAAGCTAGATCCACCAACTGCGGTTTCGCCTCTTCATGAAATGCCATCGTATGGGCGTAGCCGGTTCTGCCGATCATCTCCGCGGCGGGAATGCCTGTCATTTCCTCAACTGCCTTATTCCAGATGATGACACGCCCTTCCTTATCAATGGCCAGAGTGGCGTCTGGCAGAAACTCGATGATGTCGATCAGTTGCCTCTGCTGGGCGCTCAGAGCCTCCTCCGCCTGCTTGCGCTCAGTGATGTCAACGAAGCTTTCCAAGAGAACTTCTTCGCCCCCCAGAGTGATCGGCGTGACGCTCTTCAGTATGGGAACCCGGCTGCCGTTCTTGTGCACCAGCACTCTTTCAGACTTATCCAGTTTCTGTCCCAGGTCCAGAATCGGGCATTTGTCACAATTCGCAGGGCATATCGTTTCGTGACAAACATGCCCCTTCAACTCCGCCTCAGCGCCGAAGCCAATCATCTCCAAGGCCGCGTGATTCGCCTGACGGACCTTCTTGTCTTTGCCGACGATCAAAATGCCAAAGCCGACGGATTCGAGAATCTGCCGCAGAGATTCTTCCGACTGCCGCAGCACTTCCTCCGCCCGTTTGCGCTCCGTGATGTCCTGCAACGTCCCGATGACGCATAGAGTCTTGCCGGCGACGCCCTGGGCCAGACCGCGCAACTCAGCCCACAAGTGTTTGCCTGCAGCCGTGGTAATCTCACATTCCATCTGGAAGGGTTCGCCCGCAGTCAATGTTCGCATCAACCTCTCGCGGATGACCGGAACGTATTGCGGCATGAAGAACTTCAGCCCTTCTGTAAACCCAGGCTTGTAGTCCAGCGGGACCTCAATGATGCGATAAATACCCTCCGTGCACTCGAGGTAATCCGTCTCCGGGTTGGTCTTCCAGCCGCCGATCCGGCCGATGATCTGGCTTTCCCGGAGGAACAACTCGTTCTCCCGCAGTGCTTCTTCCGCCTGTTTGCGTCTGGTGATGTCCTGGAGTGTTCCCACCACATAGGGAGCCTCGCCCGCACTGCTCTGAGTCAGACCGCACAGTTCGGCCCACAGGTGCTTGCCTGTAGTCGTGACAACCTCGCATTCCATCTGGAAGGGTTCCCCCGTGGTCAGGGTTCGCTGCACCTGCTCGCGGATGATCGGAATATATTGTGGCAGATAGGACTTCAACCCCTCGGACAATCCGGGTTTGTAGTCCAGCGGAGCCTCGATGAGACGATAGATGCCTTCCGTCCACTCGAGGTAATCTGTCTCCGGGTTGGCCTTCCAGCCACCAATCCGGCCGATGGTTTGGGTTTCACGGAGAAACAGTTCACTCTCCCGCAGTGCCTCTTCCGCCCGTTTGCGCTTGCTGATGTCCTGAAACGTTCCCATCACGCAGGGAGCCTTGCCTACGGTGCTCTGATGGGGCAGACCGCGCAGTTCACCCTGCAAGCGCTTGCCGGTGGCCGTGACAACCTCACATTCCATTTGGAACGGTTCGCCCGTGGTCAAAGTCCTCTGCAACCGCTCACGAATCATGGGGATGTATTGAGGCAGGAAAAACTTCAGTCCCTCTTCGAAGTCAGGCTTGTGGTCCAGTGGAACTTCAAACATATGGTAGATGCCTTCCGTCCACTCCACATACCCCGTCTCGGGGTTGGCCTTCCAGCCGCCAATCCGGCCGATGCTTTGGGCTTCCCGTAGAAACAACTCGCTCTCCCGCAGCGCCTCTTCCGACCGTTTGCGCGCGGTGATATCCTGGAACGTTCCAATCACACTGGAAACACCGCCTACTGCGCCTTGGGCCATGCCGCGCGCTTCGACCCACAAGTGCTTGCCCGTGGCCGTGACAACCTCAAACTCCATCTGGAACGGTTCGCCCGTGGCCATGGATCGCTGCAACCGCTCGTGAATGACCGGGATGTATTCCGGCATAACAAACTTCAATACCTTTTCCATCGTGGGCTTGAAGCCCAACGGAACCTCAAAGAGGTTGTAAACGCCTTCCGTCCCCTTGACGTAATCCGTCTCCGGGTTGACCTTCCAGCCACCGATCCGGCCAATCTTTTGGGTTTCTTTGAGAAACAACTCGCTCTCCCGCAGCGCCTCTTCCGTCCGCAGGCGCTCGATGAGCCGCCACATGCCTTCCATCAGAAGAGTCAGTTGTTCCGCATCCGTGTTGTCGTATTCGTCCTCCTTGTTGCCCACGCCTGCCACAAGCACGATGTGCTTGCCAGCAAAGACCGGCACATTCATGTGCCGGCGCACCTGAACATGGCCCGCCGGATGGCCTTTTTTCGCCGGATTGGGCGCGGCGTAGTCGTTGGTGATGATGGGCCGGCGCTGTCGGACCGCCTCACCCCACAGTCCGGTTTCACTAAGGACATAGTCAACCGGCTTGTTGATGACGGCGCACTCCTTCATCGCCTGCTTGGACCAGGCGTGCATGGTGAGGACGGTTTCATCGTCATTGACGAAAGCCAGATAACCCATCTGGCTTCGGGTAATACGAACCGCTTCCTCCAAGGCAAAGTCGGTGATTTGCTGGAGCGTGGCATCGGTCATCTGGTTCAGCTTCAGCAGGACCTGCACGCGTTCGGCGTTAAGGCGCATGACTTGCTCCGCCCGTTTACGCTCGGTATTATCGGAGAAGATCGTCGCCCATCGCCCCGGTCCCAGGGGCGCGACGGAAATATCGAGTTGTTTCTTGATCGGCGCGTAGCAGGTCTCGAAGTGGCACGGCCGGCCTGTCTCGCCGACCTGGGTGAATTCCTTCAAGAAGGGCGCGACCTCGCTCTTATAGACTTCGGTGGCGAGCTTGCCGACCACTTGATCGCGCTTGAGGTCAATCAGGATTTCATACTGCCGGTTCACGTCCAGCAGCCGATAGTTCACCGCCGCACCGTGTTCATCATACACTGTTTCATGAAGGGCCACTCCTTCGGTCATGTTGTCAAACAGCGAGCGAAACCGCCCTTCGCTCGCGCGCAACTCCGCCTCAGCCTTTTTGCGCGTACTGATGTCAACGAAGGAACTCATCGTGGAAATGGGCCGGCCATTGGCATCCTTGATCGTACTCGCGGAGATGGCGACGGGGAAGGCGGAGCCATCCTTGCGCCTGGCTACACCTTCACCAATGAAGTATCCCCGGGTATTGAGTTCTGTGAAAGCGCGTTGATTGCCCTCTTGCGTGTAGAGGTCAAAGACGGTGAGTCGAGAAGCTTCCTCGCGAGTGTAGCCACACATCGCCAGAAATGAGTCGTTGAAATAGAAGGCTCTGCCATCCAGCCCGTTGATCACGACGGCGTTGGCCGACGAAGTCAGGGCAGAATCCTTGAGCAACAGCGCCTCCTCCGCCTGCTTGCGCTCGGTGATGTCCATGTCAACACCCCGATACCCGAGCAGGTTTCCCTTCTCGTCGAGCAAAGGAAACCCGTTGGAGAGAAGCCATACGATCTGCCCGTTCTTATGCACGTTGCGGTTGACGAATTCCCGAAAGGGCTGTTTATGGGTGAAAGCTTCCGCCGCCATCGCTTGGAACTTCTCCCGATCTTCCGGGAGAAAAAAGTCCGCGAAATTCTTTTGAAGCATCTCCTCCGGCGTGTAACCCAGGACCTTTGCGACCGCCTGGCTCGCATACGTGTATCGACCCTCAATGTTGATTTCCCAGATCCATTCCTGCGCGTAGTCTGCAATATCCCGGAATCGCTTCTCACTGGTCGCCAACGCCTCCTCCGCCCGCTTGCGCTCGGTGATGTCAGCAATGAATCCTTCCAGAGCCAGCAACTCGCCTTGCTCGGAGAAAACCCCCTGACCCTTCTCCCAGACCCAATTCTCCACGCCGGTGGCGGTGATGATGCGGTAAACGATCTGGAACGGCTGCCGGGCTTGCAGCGCCGCCTGCACCGCGTTCCAGACCGCATCCCGGTCGTCGGGATGAATAACCTGCGCGTAGGATATCCGGGCCGACTCCATCAACTCGTCCGCCGTGTAGCCGGTCAAGGCCAGCGCCCCCTGGCTCACGAATTCCATCGTCCAGTCCCGGTCGTTGCGGCAACGGTAAGCCATGCCGGGCAGATTGCTCATCAGCGTAAACAGCGCGCGGCGGCTCTCGCGCAGTGACTCCTCTGCCTGTTTGCGCTCGGTGATGTCCATGCTGACACCCCGGTACCCAAGCAGATTTCCCTTCTCGTCAAGCAAAGGAATCCCGCTGGAGGCAAACCAGACAGTCTGCCCGTTCTTATGGACGTTGCGATCTATCAGCCCCCGAAATGGCTGTTTCTGGGCGAAGAATGCCTGCGCCGCCACTTTCAATGAATCCCGGTCATCCGGGTGGAAAAAGTCATGGTAACTCTTCTGAAGAACCTCCTCCGGCGTGTGACCCAGGATTCTCTCAATCGTCTGGCTGACATACGTATACCTGCCCTCAGCATCAATCTCCCAGATGCATTCTTGCGCATGGTCAGCCACATCCCGGAATCGCTTCTCACTGGTCGCCAGCGCCTCTTCCGCTCGTTTGCGTTCGGTGATGTCCGTGTCAACTCCCCGATATCCGATCAGATTTCCCTTGTCGTCGAGCAAAGGAATTCCACTGGTGGCAAGCCATACGGTTTGCCCATTCTTATGGACGTTGCGATTGACAAATTCTCGAAAGGGTTGTTTGGCGGCAAGAGCTGCCATCGCCGCCACCTTCAATGACTCCCGATCATCCGGGTGGAAGAAATCATAGAAGTGCTTCTGAAGTGTCTCTTCCGCAGTGTAACCGAGGATCTTTTCGACCACTTGGCTGACATACGTGTATTTGCCCTCGGCGTCCACCTCCCAGATCCATTCCTGCGCGTGGTCTGCAATATCCCGGAATCGTCTCTCACTGGTCTCCAGCGCCTCCTCCACCCGCTTCCGCTCGGTAATATCGCGCCCGACACCGACCAGCGCGGTCACCGCGCCTTGGGTGTCTTTGAGCGGCACTTTGGTGCTCAGAACGATCCGCCGCGTGCCGTCGAGGTGGGTAATGTCCTCCTCGAAGTTGGCCAGCGCGCGGCCAGCGAGGACCTCGCGGTCGGCGGCGGCAAAACGCGCGGCCTGTTCCGGCGGATAAAAATCCGCGTCGGTCTTGCCGATCAAGTCGGCAGGGCTGGCAGCGCCCATGCGTTTGGCCACGGTCTCG
>JBAZIR010000032.1:0-25269 GCA_041651735.1 Verrucomicrobiia bacterium
CATGGCCAGCAATGGGTCACTGTGTTGCAGGGAGGTGTTGGCCCGCCTCGATGTGAGCACGATGCTCAGCAACCAATTGTCCAAGGCTTCCAGCTCGGCGGGCGAAAGCTTGTCCAAGCCCGCTGCCTTGAAAGTTTCCTCGTTCATGGAGGACTTGATAAAGGTTTGCGCGTCTGGCGCAGGCTGGCTTGGCGGAGTTGCCTGTCCGGCAGATGCGGCGACCGGTCGCACGGGCGGTGCTGCGGACTCAGCCGACGGTTTCGGCACTTGGGCGCGGATCGGGAGATCTGTCATGATCGCGGGCATCCGAACCGTGAGGCCTTGATGGATGACTTCCACACGATCCCCATCCACCTTGACGAGTTGGACTATTGCGCCTTTCGGCACTTTCGCCATGCGCAACTGCCCGTTCCCGGCCATGGCTGGCAGTTCGACCGACCGGATCATCGTGACAAACGGCGGCCCTTGGCTCTGGGTCGCGCTTGCTGTCTTCAGCACTTCCTCCGCAAACGCCCCCTGCCACGCAGCGACCAGAAGAGTCATTACCCATATCCGCTTGGCGCTCACGATTCGCATTTTCCGCTGGCTTGTTCGTCAATCACACGCTCAACGGTTTCGCGAAGCTGCTCCTCGCCGTCTGTCATTGAAACCGTCCACCGTCCACAAGAACAAAATCCTCCCGCACTTTGCGCCAAGCGTCAAGTGCCCGTATCGGTTTCCGCTGGCGACGGCGGGGCTGCTGCGGCGTTTGTGCAAAATCCTTCGCCGGCAAAAACCACAAGACGGACAATGCAATACGGAGTATCCTTCGCATGCTCGAAACAATCACGCCGTCCGCGGAAACGTGAAGTCCAGCGCCATGAGAACAACGTCCTTCTTCCGAACGAAACTCCTGCCCGCCATCGCCGCGTGTCTCGTCGCGCTCGCCTGCCGGGTGGACGCGGCCGACCCGATTCACGTGCTGATCCTCAGCGGCCAGAACAACCATAACTGGAAAGAGACGACGCCGAAGTTGAAGGACATCCTCACTGCCAGCGGGCGTTTCACCGTGGATGTGACCGATCACCCGGAGCAATGTGACGCCGCGGCCTTCGCGCGATACGACGTGCTGTTGAGCAACTGGAACGCGTGGGGCAAGGTTGCCGTCACCAACTGGCCGGCCGCAACGCGCACGGCATATCTCGATTTTGTCCGGGGCGGCAAGGGCCTTGTCGTCGTCCACGCTGGCAGCTCGACGTTCTACGACTGGCCGGAATACCAGCAGGCCGGCTGCGCATCGTGGAAACTCGGCCAGACCGGCCACGGCAAACCGCACGAGTTCACCGTCAAGGCCACCGACACCGCGCATCCGATTACGCGCGGCCTGGAGCCGTTCAAGACTACCGACGAACTCTGGATGCGTCCCGGTGTGCAGTCGACGGCGAGAGTGCTGGCCACGGGCGACGACCAGCCCATCGCGTTGGTCACGGAGTTTGGCAAGGGCCGCGGTTTCACGTTGATGCTGGGCCACAACGGCGCGTTCATGGCCACGCCCGGTTTCCAGACGCTGTTGCTGCGTGGCACGGAGTGGGCCGCCACCGGCAACGTCACATTGGCCGCAACGACCGCCCCGGCGAGGCCGGCCGATTCAGACACGGTGCTAAAGGAACTGGCCGCATACCGTTTCGGCGACAACCGCCAGCCGGTCCTCAATCTTGAGAAGCTCGTTGCCGCCGCGTCCACCGATCCGGCTGCAAAAAAAGAACTCGCCACAAAACTCGCCGCCATGCTCGCTTCAGGCGCGACGGTCGAGGCGAAACAAGCCGCGTGCTGGCAGCTCTCCATTATTGGTTCCGCTGCCGAAGTGCCAACGCTCGCGAAGTGGGTTGCCGACAAAGACCTCGGCTATCAGGCGCGGCTCGCGCTGGAGCGGATTCCCGGCGGCGAATCGCTGGCCGCAATGCGCGCGGCGTTGGCGAGCGCGTCCGGCGAAGCGCGCATGGGCCTGATCAACTCGCTTGCCGCCCGCCGCGATGTGAAAGCCGTCGCCGGCATTGCGAGACTGCTGGCTGACGCCGACGCTGCAACGGCAGGCGCAGCCATCGAGGCACTCGGCAAAATTCGCGGCGCGGAAGCGGTCAGCGCCCTGATGTCGGCGGACGGGAAAGTGCCGGCAACGTTGAAGCTGAAGCTGAGCGTTGCGCTGCTGCAGTGCGCGAAGGCGCTGATGGCTGCGGGCCGAGCGAAGGACGCCGCGCCGATTTTGGAAACACTTTGCCGCGCGAACCAGCCGCCGTTCATTCGCATCGAGGCGTTTCCGGCATGGGCGGGAATGCTTGGAGAGAAGGGCGAGGAGATGATTCTGGCGGCACTGGCCAGCGGCGATCGAACGAAGCAGACGGCGGCGATCCGCGCGTTGCGCACCACCCGCAGCCCGGCGTTGGTCATGGGCGCCGTCGAGCGCATGAAGAAGCTTCCCGCCGATTTGCAGGTGCAGGTGATCGTGCTGTTGAGCGAGCGCGGAGACACCGCCGCGCTGCCCGTGATCGCGGACGCCGTGGAAAGCGAAGAACGGTCGGTCCGCGAGGCCGCGCTGGTGGCGTTTGGTTTGGTGGGCAACGATGCCATTGTTTCCTTCCTGGCGAAGCAGGCTGAAGCCGCCACCGACGACGAGAAGAAGATCATCGTCGCGTCGCTCGCCCGGTTGCGCGGTGGCGGAGTGGAGCAGGCCATGATCGCGGAGTTGAAACAGGCGGCCCCGGCGGTGCAGCGCGAACTGGTTCGCGCGTTGGTGGCGCGGAACGCAAAGTCCGCGCTGCCGGCGCTGATCGAGGCCAGCCGCGGCAAGAACGACGAGGTGCGCAAGGAGGCGATTGCCGCGCTCGGCAAACTGGGCGACAAGACGACGTGCCCGGCGCTGCTGGTAATTGTGGAACACAGCCAGGCGGCGGAGTCCGCGCTGGTGGTGATCTGCCGGCGCGAGGCGACGCTGGAGCCGGTGCTCGCGGCATTCGGCACGGCGTCGGCGGCGAAGAAGACGGCGCTGCTAAGCGTGCTGGGCGGCGTCGGAGGTTCACAGGCGCTGGAAGCGGTGCGCGGCGCGATGAAAACCGATGCCCCCTCACAGCGGCTCGCAGCCGTACGCGCGTTGGCGGAGTGGTCCGACGCCGCGCCACTGGACGAATTGGTTGCGCTCGCGACGACAACCGACGACGCGAAATGCAAGGCGTTCGCGCTGCGCGGCGTCGCGAAGCTTGCGCCGCTGGCGAAGGACCGGCCGCCGGCGGATGTGATCAAGTTGATATCGCGCGCAATGGCGGCCGGCGGCGGCGTGGGCGAGCGGCGGGCGTTGCTCGGCGCGCTGGGGAATTTCCACGGTGCACAGGCCCTCAAGGCAGCGGAGGCGTGCTTGAAAGATCCCGATCTGGCTGCTGAAGCGAAAGCCGCGGTTCAACAGATCAAGGCCGGCGGCAAGGCGAAGACTGCTCGCAGCGGCGGACCGGCGTTCAGCAAGGACATTGTGAAGCTCTTCGACACGCTGGACAATCTTGCGCGCGGCGGCAAGGCGACGAATCTCGACAGTTTGTCGCCGGACGGCCAGGGCCAGCCGCCGTTCGCGGCGATTGACGGCAATCCGTCCAGCTATTGGGACGAGGCTGACCAGCAGAAGCTCTATCACATACGAGTCCAGCTCAGGGAGCGCGCGACAGTGTCCACGCTTCGCATCCTCGGCTTTGGCCACCACAACTACGCGCCGAAGGATTTCGAGGTGATTTGCGACGGCAAGGTCGCCAAGAAAGTCGAGGGTGCGGAGTACAAGGACAACCTGCTGACGCTGGCGCTGCCTCCAACAGAGTGCTCGGTGGTCGAGTTGAAGATCACCGGTTACTACGGCCGCAGCCCGGCGATTCGGGAGTTGGGAATTTACGGCAGCGCCGTCAAGACAAAGTGACGCCGCAACATTGGAGAACCATGAACAAGAAGAACATCTCGCGACGAATCTTTCTGAAGCGTGCGTCTGCCACGGGCGCGGCGCTGGCGTTGCCGAACTTCATCCCGGCGCGGTTGCTGGGCGCCAATGCCCCGAGCAAGCGCGTCAACGTCGGTCACATCGGCGTCGGTGGCCAGGGCACCGGCCTGCTCAACGGCTTCCTCGGCTGCGCGCAGGGACAGAGCGTCGCCACGTGCGACCCGATCAAGGACCGCCGCGAAGCTGCCGCCAAGCGCGTCGAGCAGCGTTACGCCGCCGACCGCGACCGCAGCACCTACAAAGGCTGCCGCACCTACAACGATTTCCGTGAACTGCTCCGGTGCGACGACATCGATGCCGTCGTCGTCGCCACGCCCGATCACTGGCACGTGCCGGCCGCCATTGCCGCGGTGCGCGCGGGCAAGGATGTCTATGTGGAGAAACCGCTCGGCATCAGCATGGAGCACGACAAGGCGATGCGCGAAACGGTCCATCTGCACGGCGCGGTGTTCCAATATGGCACGCAGCAGCGCTCGTTCAGCCAGCATTGCGGTTTTGTGTGCGAACTGGTCCGCAACGGCTACCTCGGCGACATCAAGGCCGTCCACGTCGTTGCCCCCAACGGCGCGCGCGGCGGCGTTGCCAAACCGGAGCCGGTGGCGGAGGGTGTTGACTACGACCTGTGGCTCGGTCCCGCGCCAGTAACGCCGTTCTGCCATGACCGTTGTCTGGGCGCCGGCGGCACCAAGGGTGTCTATCACATCTACGATTACGCCATCGGCTTCATCGCCGGCTGGGGCGCGCATCCGCTGGACATCGCGCATTGGGGCTACCCGCACATCCCCGTGGAATACGAGGGCACCGGCGTGATTCCGACCGAAGGGCTTTTCGATACCGTCGTGGATTGGGACGTGCGCGGCCGTTACGCCAACGGCGCGGAGTTCACGCTCAAGCCCGGCTCCGACCTGACGACGTTCGTCGGCACGAAAGGCTGGATTGCCGTCGGCCGCGGCCGCCAGACGCTGGCTGCCGAGCCGGCTTCACTGCTGGACGTGAAGATCAAGCCCGGCGAAATCCACCTGCTTCAGGAGAACAACCACTACGGCGACTTCCTCAACTGCGTCCTGACCCGCCGCACGCCCGCCAGCAATATCGATTCCGCCGTGCAGTCCGACTTCATCAGCCATCTCGGTGACATTTGCATTCGCACCGGCCGCAAGATCAAGTGGGACCCGAAGAAGGAAACCATCGTTGGCGACGAATCCGCCGCCCGTATGATGCGCCGCTCCATGCGTCCGCCGTGGACGTTGTGACGCCTCGCGGTTCTGCGACCGCGGGCACGAGCAGAAACCGGAAGAGATTCCCGTTGCCGGGCCGGAGGACCGGCGTATACTCGCGCGAGCGACCCCAGTCGTGTTCGAGGTTGATGAATGCAGGCAGCCGAAACATTCTCGACGTAGATGCGCTTTGGAAAACAGGTCGCGCGCATAAAGGAGTCTGTTCGTCATCTTCCGGAAAGAAACCATGAGAAATATTATCTCCGTTGCGACCGCCCTGTGGATTACGGCAACAACGTTCGTTGCCGGACAAACCTCGCCCCAGATCAAAGTGGGAATCATCGGTCTCGACGCCCACGCCGTTCCCTGGACGAAAATCATCCACAGCGCGAAACCCGGCTCGCCGATCAGCGCGCTGAAGGTCGTCGCGGCTTATCCGGCCTACAGTGCCGACATTCCGTTCAGCAACACCAACATCCAGAAGAACATCGAGATCGTGCGCGGGCTGGGCGTGGAGATCGTGGACTCGGTGGAAGCGTTGGTGGCGAAGAGCGATGCGGTGATCATTGCCAGCATTGACGGCCGGCCGCACATCAAGCAGGTGAAACCCGTGTTCGCGGCGCGCAAACCGGTGGTCGTGGACAAGCCGGTGGCGTCGTCGCTGCCGGATGTTGTGGCGATCTTTCGAGAGGCCAGGCGCACGGGCACGCCGATGTTCTCCAGCTCATCGTTGCGCTACAGCCCCGGCATCGCTGGCATGAGCAAGGATCCCAAGATCGGCAAGGTATTGGGCTGCGATGCTTACAGCAACAACGTCTCGATTCTTCCCGATCATCCTGATTTGTTCTACTACGGGGTTCACGGCACCGAGACGCTGTTCACGATCATGGGACCCGGGTGCAAGACCGTTTCGCGGGTTCATGGGGAGACGGCGGATGTCGTGACCGGCGTGTGGAACGACGGGCGCGTCGGAACGCTCCGGGGCATTCTGCAGGGGCGCACCGGATTTGGCGCCATGGTGTTTGGCGACAAGGGAGTCGGGCCGGCGGGAAAATTCGAGGGCTACGAGCCGCTGGTGGTGGAGATTGCGAAGTTTTTCCAGACGCGCAAGCCTCCGGTCCCTGCGGAGCAGACGCTGGAGATTTATGCCTTCATGGAAGCTGCCGACGAAAGCAAGCGGCAGGGAGGCCGGCCGGTTTCGATCGCGACGGTCCTGAAAAAAGCCCAGCGTGAAGCGGATCAGCGCGGCTGGTAATTGACGATCTACCGCAACCGACGATCACTTATGAGCACAACTGTCTGCTGGCGCGAATCCCGGAGAATCGAGAGGCACTGTCACGTTCACGGGTGGTTGGCGTTGCTCCTCCTGTTGTTCGTGCTGGGCCTTCCGGGAAACGGCATCTGCGCAAACGCCGAGGAAACGGTCGCGGACGTGGTCGTTTATGGAGGCACGTCGGGCGGCGTCGTGGCCGCCGTACAAGTCGCGCGGCTGGGCAAGAGCGTGGTGCTCATTGAACCCGGCAGGCATTTGGGAGGACTGAGTTCGGGAGGTCTGGGAGCGACTGATATCGGGAACAAGAGCGCCATCGGCGGCATGGCGCGCGAGTTTTACCATCGCGTTTGGAAATATTACCTCCGTCCCGAGGCTTGGAAATATGGGACGCGCGACGAGTACTTGGCTCTCAACAAGGGGCGGGCCGACTGGAATAAGGACGAGACTTGGTGGCTGTTCGAACCGCATGCAGCCGAGGAAGTCTTTCGGGCGATGATTGCGGAGAGCCGTGTGCCTGTCGTGTATGGCGAACGCCTCCTTGGCACGGGAGGAGTGGAGAAACGCGATTCGCGGGTCATCAGCATCAAGATGGAGTCCGGCAGGAAATTCTCCGCGAAGGTTTTTGTCGATGCCACCTATGAAGGCGATTTGATGGCCCAGGCTGGAATCGCCTACGCCACCGGACGCGAGGCGAACGCCCGCCATGGCGAGACGATCAACGGTGTGCAGCCTCACCGTGAGCATGAGCGCTATTACTATTATCACCAGTTCAGCAAACCGGTCAGCGCCTTCCTGAAACCGGGCGACCCGGCCAGCGGGTTGTTGCCGGGCGTGGGCGCGAACGGGGTTGGGACTGAGGGCAGCGGCGATCACCGGGTGCAGGCCTATTGCTTCCGCACGTGCCTGACGGACCAGCCGGAGAACAAGGCTCCTATCTCCAAACCGGCAGACTACGATCCGCTCCGCTACGAGCTTCTGCTGCGTTACTACGAAGCCGGGTTCGACAAGATTCCCGTGGACCCTCTGGCCCGCATGGGTACGAACGGGCTGTCGCCGCGGGTTTTCCTGCCCAACCGCAAGACCGACAACAATAACATCTACGCCGTCTCGGTGGACTATACGGGCATGAACTACGGCTACCCCGACGGCGGCTATCCCACGCGCGAGAAGATCATTCGCGATCACGCCTCCTACCAGCAGGGACTGTATTGGACTCTGGCACACAATCCTCGTGTCCCGGAAAAGCTTCGTCAGGAAATGATGCGCTGGGGATTGGCCAAGGACGAGTTCACCGACACCGGTCACTGGCCCCATCAGTTATATGTGCGCGAAGCGCGCCGCATGGTCAGCGACTACGTGATGACCGAGCACAACTGCTGGCGCAAGCGAATGGCCGGGGACTCCGTCGGCCTGGCGGCCTACGGCATGGATTCGCACAACGTGCAACGCTACGCCGACGCCCAAGGCAATGTCCGTAACGAAGGCAACGTTCAGACCGAGGGAAACGAAGTGCTGCAACCCTATCCGGTCAGTTATCGCTCGATCGTTCCCCGGGCCAGCGAGTGCACAAATGTCCTGGTTCCCGTCTGTGCTTCAGCTTCCCATGTGGCTTACGGTTCGATCCGGATGGAACCGGTGTTCATGATTTTGGGCCAGTCAGCCGGCGTTGCCGCCGTCGAGGCCGTGGAACGGACGACGACGGTGCAACAAGTGTCCTATGACCGTTTGCGGGATCGGTTGTTGCGGGCGGGCCAGATCCTCGCATGGCCGCCGCCAAAATAAGAAGGAGAGCACATGACCTCGGGTTCTTCACGTCGTGAATTCCTCAGGCTCGGTTGCCGCGGCATCCTGCTGGCGCCGTTCATCCTTCCGGCGAAAAGTTCTGGCGCGATCCCGCCGAACGAACGCGTCACACTCGCCTGCATCGGCACCGGTCTTCAGGGCGCGCGTGATACGCAGGTGTTTCTTGCCGATCCGCGCGTGCAGGTCGTGGCCTCGTGCGACGTGGACCTGGCGCGCGCGAAAGCCACGGCGGCGATCATCGAGGATCATTATGGCAAACAGGCTGGCTCCGGCCGTTTCAAAGGCTGCAGCGTCACACAGGACTTCCGCGAGCTGATCGCGCGCAGGGACATTGACGCGGTGATGATCGCCACGCCGGACCATACACACGCGATCATTACGGTCGCGGCCGCGCGCAGCGGCAAGGACATCTACTGCGAGAAACCGCTGGCGTATTCGGTGGCGGAAGGCCGCGCCGTTGTCGAGGCGGTGCGGCAATACGGCCGCGTGTTGCAGACCGGCACGCAGCGGCGCTCGATAGACACGTTCCGCTTCGGTTGTGAACTGGTGCGCAACGGACGCATTGGCAGGCTCCACACCGTGCGCGTCGGGCCGAGCATCGGGCCGGGACAGGGAATCAGAATCCGCAACGGTTACAGCGGTCATGAGCCGCCCCAGCCGGTGCCGCCGGACTTCAACTACGACTTGTGGCTCGGTCCTGCGCCGTGGGTGCCTTATACGCCGGCGCGGTGTCATATCAACTTCCGGTGGATCTTCGACTACGCCGAAGGCAACATTAGCGACAACGGCGTGCATTTCATTGACCTCGCCTCCTGGGGCATGGACACCGATCTGACCGGTCCGGAACACATCGACAGCCAGGCGACGTTTTTGAAGGACAGCATTTACGACGTGCCATCGGATTTCACGATCACGTATCGCTACGCCAACGGTGTGCGGTTGATTCATTCGACGGCGGAACAGTTCGGGCTCAGGTTCGAGGGCAGCGATGGCTGGATTCATCTCAGCGGTTGGGGCATCACGGCCAGTTCAGACAAAATCCTGACCTCAGTGATCGACCCCGACGAAATCCACCTGCGTTCCGGCGCCCACACTCACCACGCTGATTTCATTGACTGCGTGTTGAACCGGCGCCAGCCTGCCACGCCCGCGGAGACCGGCCATCGCACGGCCACAGTCTGCCATCTCGGCGCCATCTCGTGCCGGCTCGGCCGGCCCCTGGTATGGGACGCGGCGCGGGAGATTTTCCCGCACGATGACGCCGCGAATCGCATGCTGTCGCGGCCGATGCGCGCGCCGTGGACGTTGTGACGCGTGGCGGGATGCTGGCGACAACGGACTTTGGGCTTGACCGTGGGCGGCGGCTGGCCTTGCCTATGACAGATACGGACCTTGCTATGAAAACCATCAGCCGCCGACAATTTCTCCGAACCTCCACCACTGTCGCCGCCTCCATGATTGTTCCCGCGCGATTGTTCGGGAAGAACGCGCCGTCCAACCGCATCACGATGGGCTGCATCGGCGTGGGCGGCATGGGCATGCGCGACCTGCGCGCCGCGATGGTCAACAACGACGTGCAGATTGTCGCCGCCTGCGACCCGGTCAGTGCTTCCAACGAATACGGCCACTGGTTCAAGGATGGCTGGCAGGGGCCGTGGTTCGGCCGCGACTCCGCGAAGAAGGTCGTCGAGCATCATTACGCACAGCAAACGGGCCGCGACGACTTCAAGGGATGCGCCACCTATATTGATTACCGCGAGCTGCTCGCGCGCGGGGACATCGACGCCGTGACCAACGTCACGCCCGACCACTGGCACGCGCCGATCACCATCGCCGCCGCCCGTGCGGGCAAGGACATCTATTGCGAGAAACCGCTGTCGCTGACGCTCGCCGAGGGACGCGCGATGGTCGAGGCCGTGCGCCGCCACGGTCGCATCCTGCAGACGGGCACGCATCGGCGCTCGTCGCCGGTGGCGCGGTTCATGTGCGAACTGGTCCGCAACGGCCGCATCGGCAAACTCCGCAAGGCCACCGTCGAGATCGGCACGGCCCCCGGTCGCGAGGGGCCGAAGGAACCCTGGGAGGAGCAGCCGGTGCCGGCGTGGCTTGATTATGACATGTGGCTCGGCCCTGCGCAGTGGGCGCCCTACCACAAGCTCCGCTGCCTTTACAGCTTCCGCTACATCAACGACTACTCCGGTGGCGAGGTCACCAACACCGGCGCGCACATGCTCGATCTGGTCCAGTGGGCCAGCGGCCATGACACCACCGGCCCGGTGGAGGTCGAGGATCTCGGCGGGGCGTTTCATCCCGAGGCGTTCTTCAACATGGCCAACCCGGCGCACTTCCGCTTCCGCTACGCCGACGGCGTCGAAGGCGAACTTCACAGCAGCACGCGCGGATGGTGCGTGAAGCTCGAAGGCGACAAGGGTTGGATCGCTTTCCAGGACCGTTTGACGGCGTCCGATCCCAAGCTGCTCAGTGAGAAGATCGGCCTGGAGGAGATCCACCTCTACGAATCCAACGACCACATGCGGAATTTCCTCGATTGCGTCAAGAGCCGCCGCGAACCAGCCGCGCCCGTCGAGGTCGGCCACCGTTCCACCAGCATCTGTCATCTCGGCAACATCGTCATGACGCTCAAGACGAAGCTCGCGTGGGATCCGGCTGCGGAGTGTTTCACCGGCCCCAACGCCGAAGCCGCCAACCAATTCCGCCACCGCGCCTATCGCGGCTCGTGGACGGTGTGAGGATGGCAGGCCAACTGAAGACGAGCTGCTTTCCTAATCAAGGTCGTCTAACGATTGGCAAGGTGGATCGCGACCCCACCTCGACGAGCGGCGCGTTCAGAATGTGGGAGGGGCCTCAGTGCCCCGACCCCTTGGTGTCGAGCCGGTGACTTCACGGCGCTGTCGGGGCACTGAGGCCCCTCCCACATTCCGGGTAAACCCAAGAGCGACCGGTGGCTGGTTTCGGCTGAACACGACGCGGTCTCCTGAACAGCGCAGCGCCACGGGCGGTGTGAGGTATACTTTTTGCGCAGTACTTTTCGGTTGTGGGATGGGGGCGATTCCGTTAGGAAACACCGCGACTTGTCTCGCGCTGTTGGCGAGGCGGTTGGTGTATGGAGACAATCATGAATGGCAATAAAGTCTCGCGACGCGGTTTCTTGAAGGGCGCGGCCCTGGCCGGTTCGTCCCTCGCATTCCCGAACATCGTTCCCTCCATCGTCTTTGGCGCAAACGCGCCCAGCAACCGCATTGTCATGGCCGGCGTCGGACTCGGCGGCATGGGCAGCGGCAACATGAACTCCTTCCTCAGCAAACAAGAGGTCCAGTTTGTTGCGGTGTGTGACGTGGACGCCGGCCACTTGAAGCGCGCCAAGGAAACCGTGGACAAGAAATACGGCAACAGCGATTGCAAGACTTACCACGATTACCGCGATGTGATCGCGCGCGGCGACCTCGACGCCATCAGCATGGCCACACCTGACCATTGGCACGCGCTGGTCGCCGTGGCCGCGCTGCGGGCGGGCATTGATATGTATGGTGAGAAACCGCTCACGCACGATCTTCGCGAGGGCCGCGTGCTCGCCGACACCTGCAAGAAGTTCGGCCGCGTCTGGCAGACGGGGAGCTGGCAGCGGTCGCAGGAGAATTACCATCTTGCAGCCGAGCTGGTTCGCAACGGCCGCATCGGCAGGGTTCACACCGTCGAGGTCGGACTGCCCGATGGCCGGCCCGGTGAGATAAAGCCTGTCGAGCAAGTGCCGGCGGACATGGACTGGGATTTCTGGCTTGGCCCGACGGCATGGCGGCCGTATCAGGGTGTGGCGCATTGGGATTGGCGCTGGGTGCTCGATTGGGGCGGCGGTCAGATGATGGACTGGATTGGCCACCATGCCGACATCGCGCAGTGGGGCCTTGGCACGGAGTGGACCGGCCCTGTCGAGATCGTGAGCAACGGCTGCGAGCTGCCGACGGACGGTATCTACGACGCGCCAACGAGTTACAAGTTCACCGCCACGTTCGCCAATGGGGCGAGGATGATCGTCGCCAACGCCTCGCAGCAACCGAAGGGCATGGGTGCGCGCTGGATCGGCGACCGCGGCTGGATTTGGGTGGACCGCAGCGGCTTTGAGGCTGAGCCCAAGTCGATCCTTCGCGACAAGATCGGCGCGAACGAAATTCACCTCTACAAGAGCCGCGATCACCACCAGAACTTCCTCGATTGTGTCCGCACACGCCGCGTGACGATCACGCCGGCGGAAGTGGCTCACCGTTCCGCGAGCATCGGCCACCTCGGCCAGATTGCGATGCTGACCGGACGGAGAATCCAGTTCAACCCTGCTACCGAGGAAATCCTCGACGATCCAGGCGCGTCAGCGATGCTCGGCCGCGCCTATCGCGAGCCATGGGTGCTCTAGTCAGAATTGAGAACATTTTTCAACCTGGAGAATCCCATGTCACTCAAAAGCAAAATCGCAATCACGATGATCCTGCCGGCGCTGCTGGCAGCGGCCTTTGCCGCCGATCCCGCACCCGGCCTGCCACCCGGCGCCGACCCTTACGCCGAACTCGGCAAGGTGGACTTCGACTCCAGCCACAGCGCGATCTACGCGATCCAGAACAAGATCATCAAAGCCGATCCCGAACAGCTCGGGGTCATCGAGGCGAAGTTATTGGAAGTCTTGCAAAAACCCGGCACCCCGTTGTTTGCGAAAGAGTTCATTTGCAAGACCTTGCGGCAGATCGGTTCCGAGAAATGCGTGCCGGCACTGGCGGCTCTATTGACGGATGAGAAGCTCTCGCACGTCGCGCGTTATGGTTTGCAGAACTCCGCGTGTCCGGCAGCGGGCGACGCGTTGCTTGCCGCGCTGGACAAGGTCAGCGGCAAGCTCAAGGCCGGCATCATCAGCAGTCTTGGCGAGCGCCGCGAGGCAAGGACGGTGCCGCAACTGGCCAAGCTCATCCTGGATACCGACCCGCAGCTTGCGGGCGCGGCGATCATGGCGCTTGGCCGCATCGGCGGCGGCAAGTGCGCGGGAATTCTCGCGGAGGCCAAGGTCGCCGACGCACTCGTCATCCGGCGGGCCGATGCGGTCGCGATGAGCGCCGACAGATTACTCGAGGAGGAGAAGAACGCGTTCGAGGCGGCGAATTACTATCGCTGGCTGTTCACGATGGTGAACACGCCGGCAGCGCGTATTGCCGGCCTGCGCGGCCTCGTCCGCGCCGAGAAGGCGAAGGCGCTGCCAGTGGTGTTTGATGCATTTAGCGACAGGATGCCCGCTGTCCAGAAAGCCGCCGTCCGCTGCCTGCTCGATCTGCCGGGGCCTGCGGCGACGAAGGCGTTTGCTGGCAAACTTGCCGGGCTGCCGCCGGAGTTGCAGGTCAATCTGTTGCTGGCACTGATGGATCGTGGCGACCGGGTGGCGTTGCCGGCGGTCACGCCGCTCGCCGCCAGCGACAACGAGCCGGTGCGTGTTGCGGCCATCACCGCGCTCGGCAAACTCGGCGATGAATCGAGTCTCGACACGCTTTTGAAGGCTGCCGCGAGCGACGGCGACACGGCGGCCGCGGCGATGGAGAGCCTGAAGAACATCACCGGCAGGAAGATTGACCCGTCGCTCATCAAGCGGATTGCGGGCGCTGATGGAAAGGCTAAAGTGTTGTTGATCCAGACGCTTGGCGCCCGGCGGACGGTCACGGCACAGGCGGTGTTGGAACAGGCGACGGCGGACAAGGACAGCGCGGTGAGCCGCGAGGCATTCAAGGCGCTGGGGATGGTGGCGGACGAGGACGGGTTGCCGGGGTTGGTGGCGCTGGTGGAGAAGAGTCCCGACAACACCGACGCGCAGGACGCGCTGGTGACAGCGGCACGGCGGATGTATGACCAGAGGAACGTTGAAGAAATCCTGCTGGCCGCCTTCAACAGGTCCAAGGGCGATGCTCGTCTGGCCATGTTGAAGATGCTGGGCCAGATTGGCGGTCCGGGGGCGTTCGGCACGCTGCGGGCGGCGTTGAAGGACAAGGACGAGAAAGTGTGCGATGCGGCGGTGCGTGCGCTGGCGTCGGCGGACGATGCCGGCGTGTTGCCGGACTTGCTCGAGGTCATCAAGTCATCGCCCAACAAGACCCATCGCGTGCTGGCGTTGCGCGGCTACACGCAGATCGCGGGTCTCGGCGGCCGGCGCGCGGAAGGCGAGAAGTTGAAGCATTTGACCAAGGCCTTGCCGGCGGCGAAAGAGCCGGACGAGAAGAGACTTTTGCTCGGCGCGCTGGCGGGCATCCAGAACACCGGCGCGTTGAAAGTCATCGAGCCGCTATTGGTGGACGACACGATCAAGGCCGAAGCTGGAAATGCTTATTTGAAAGTTGTTGAGTCTATTGAAAAAAAGCAGCATAACGAAGCGGTCGCTGCCTTGAAAAAGTGTCTGGAGTTGACGAAGGACGCGGCGACGCGTGCCAGGGCTGGCAAGCTTCTGGACAGGTTTCAGTCGGTGAAAAAATAACGTATCGAGTGCAGCGGGAGTTTTTATGAGCAGCAACGAAAAGCAAAACGTGGACGGAAAAGTGGATCGCCGGACGTTCTTGCAGTCGGCCGCGGTGGCCGGCGCGAGTCTGGCGTTGTCGGGCAACGCGCTGGCGCAAGCCGTCGCGCAGCCGGCGAAGCCGGCGACGGTCGCGGGGCCGAAAGGCATCGACGACCTGAATGTCGGCATCATCGGTCTCGGCGCGCAGGGACAGGTCCTCATCGAGGCTGCCAGCGGAATTCCGGGCGTGCGGTTCAAGGCCGTCTGCGACATCTGGGAATACCACCAGAAGCTGGTCGGCGGCCGTTTGCGGAAGACCGGCCACGACGTAAAGCTGTATGAGGATTACCGCGAGCTGCTCGCGCAGGAGAAGGACCTCGACGCGGTCGTCGTAGCCACGCCCGACTGGATGCACGCCGAGATCGCCAACGCCTGCATGGAGGCCGGCAAGCACGTTTACTGCGAGAAGGAAATGTCCAACTCGCTGGAGAAGGCCCGCAGCATGGTGATGACGCAGCGCAAGACCGGCAAGTTGCTCCAGATCGGTCACCAGCGCCGCAGCAACCCGCGCTACATCCACGCGATTGACCGGCTCATCCGCGAGGCCAAGCTCCTCGGACGCGTCACGCACGCCTACGGACAGTGGAACCGCTCGGTCGCCGACCCGCTCGGCTGGCCGAAGAAATTCGCGATCGACCAGGCCAAGCTCGACAAATTCGGCTACGTCTCGATGGAGCAGTTCCGGAACTGGCGCTGGTACAAGAAATACGGTGGCGGCCCGATCGTGGACCTTGGCTCGCACCAGATTGACCTTTTCAGCTGGCTTTGGGAGTGCAACCCGTCGGCCATCGTCGCGATGGGCGGCGCCGACTATTACAAGGGCAACGAGTGGTATGACAACGTCATGACCATTTACGAATACAAGACGCCGGAAGGCATCAACCGCGCCTACTACCATGTGCTCACCACCACCAAGCGCGGCGGTTTCTACGAACAGTTCATGGGCGTCAACGGCTCGCTGACCATCTCCGAGGTCGCGGCGCGCGGCGACACCGTCGAGCGCGAGGCGCACGCGCCGTCGTGGGACGAATACGCCAAGAAGGGCTGGCTCAAGCCGGTCAAAGAAACGATCAAGCCAACCACCACCCGCAACGTCGCGGTGGACGTGCGCGTCACGGCCGAATCCGGCAAGTGGCCGCTCCCGATCGAACTGCTCAAGCCGGCGCACCAGCCGCACCTTGAGAATTTCTTCGACGCCGTTCGCGGCCGGGCGAAGCTCAACTGCCCCGGCGAAGTCGCCTACGAAACCGCCGTCGCGGTGCTCAAGGCCAACGACGCCGTTGCTGCCGGACGCAAACTCGAGTTCAAGGCCGACGAGTTCAAGGTATAATCATGCGTGCTTCCATAGTTCTCCTGACGATAGGCGCGGCTGGCCTGCTGGCCGCTCCGCGCGGTTTCGCGGATGAGCCGTGGGACGGCGGTCGCACCGTGCCGGTCCACCGGATTCCGCTCAACGATCCCGACGGCGAGGGCATCGTGCCCTCCATGTCGAGCGCCAAGCCGCTCTCGACAAGCCAGACCTGCGGGATGTGCCACGACTACGGAAAAGTTTCCGGCGGCTGGCACTTCAACTCCTCCTCTGGAAAAGCTGCCGCCGGCCGGCCCGGCGAGCCATGGGTCCTTGTGGACGGACTCACCGGCACGCAACTGCCGCTGTCGTATCGCGGCTGGAGCGGCACGTGGAACCCGTCGGCGGTTGGACTGACGCAGTGGGACTTCACCAAGATGTTCGCCCGCCACATGCCCGGAGGCGACACCGGTGAACCCGCGGATTGCTTCGCCGATCCGCACGCGCGCTGGACCGTGTCGGGCAAGTTGGAAGTCAACTGCCTGGCTTGCCACAGCGGTTCTCATGCGCAGGACCATAGCGAGTGGGTGCGGCAAATCGGCCGCGAGAACTTCGCGTGGGCCGCGACCGCCGCATCGGGTCTCGGCGAGGTCGGCGGCATGGCCTTGCGCGTGAAGTCCACATGGACGATGAACGACGGGCCGAACCCGGACGACAAGGAATACGCGGTGCCGCCTTACGTGAAGTATCTGACGGCGCAATTCGACAGCAAAAACCGGACGGTCTTCCAGATCCAGAAACCGGCCGACCAGAGCTGCCTCAACTGCCATTCCGCTTCGCCGATGTGCGCGAAGAAGGAGGACGTGGACAAGGACGTGCACTCGCGCGCCGGATTCAAGTGCGTGGATTGCCATCGCAACGGCATCAACCATTCGATCGTGCGCGGCTACGAAACCGAAGCGGTCGAGCGCAAAGACGCGTCGGTCGGCGATTTCAGTTGCCGTGGCTGCCACATCGAGGAGCCGGCCAAGGGCGGCGGACGCATGGGCGCGCCGCATCCGAAACATGGCGGCATCCCGCCGTTGCATTTTGAGAAACTCTCCTGCACCGCGTGCCACTCTGGCCAGCAACCCGGCGCGACACCGACCGACATGCGCGTATCGCGCGCGAACCGGCTCGGCATTCATGGCCGCGCGCTCTGGTTCACGGACGCGCCGTTCATCCAGGAGCCGGTCTTCGTCAAGGGCAGCGACGGCAAGATCGCGCCGAACCGCGTGATGTGGCCCGCGTTCTGGGCTCGCCGCGCGGCGGGCAAGCTCACGCCGATCCGGCCTGACGAACTAACCAAGTCCGCCAAGGGCATTCTCGACGCGGGCCAGCAGATTGGCAGCGTGCTGAAGGGGATCGCCCAGCTCGGCGATGAGAACGGCGAAGCCGTCTTCGTCGCATCGGGCAAACTGTTCCGCGTCAACACCGATGGCGACGTGGACCTCGACACAAAGTTTGCACCGCCCGCCGGCTCACCGTCCGGGTTCCTGTGGCTGAAGGAGGGCAAGCTGTCGCCGCTCGTTCCGGATTTCAAGCCGGAGGGGGCGCAACTGGAGCCGACCGTCGAGTCGGGTTTGCTGAACGTGCTGCAGGCGCTCGCGCTGGATGATCCAGCAACGGGCACGCC
The DNA here is from genome assembly GCA_041651735.1 of Verrucomicrobiia bacterium. Lineage (GTDB taxonomy): Bacteria > Verrucomicrobiota > Verrucomicrobiia > CAIQCK01 > CAIQCK01 > CAIQCK01. The sequence continues at coordinate 17,861 of JBAZIR010000032.1, forward strand.
GGCGCTGGCTCGCGGCAAGAAGATCTATACGCGCAGCGACGACGGCAGCCTCACGACATCCGACTCATCGGAAGACCGCGCGGTCGCTGTCTGGGGCCGGATGATCAACGAGAAGTTCCAGCCGATCGTTCCCGACTTCGCGGTGCGCGCGGTGGTGGAAACCGCCGGCACGCAGCAGTCGTTCATCGAGGAACAACTTGTGGCGATGTTGCAGGCGCTGGCGGAAACCGACAAGTCCACCGAGTTCGTCTATGTCGGCCGCGGCTACGTGTTCGCGCTCGGCAAGGACGGCAAACTGGCAGCCTCCAGCAATCCCGCCGCCGAGCCGGTCTTCTGGCCGGTGGCGCACAACGTCCGTTCCGCCGTGGCCTCGCTCGGCGCGAAGGCGTGCACCGAGTGTCACTCCGCGGATGCGGCAATGCTTTTCGGCCGCGTTGTGGCCGGCGGTCCGCTCAAGACGAAGACCGTGGCGGTGAAGACGATGGTGGAGATGTCGAAACTCGATGGCACTTACCACAAGTTGTTCGGCTTCTCGTTCACGATGCGGCCGTTGTTCAAAATGATGTTGTGGGGATGCTGCGGCCTGATGGTCGGCATCCTGGGCGTGGGCGTGCTGAGTTGTTTGCAGCAGATTGCCCGCTATTTCGGAAGGAAGGAGTAACAACGCCATGTTCAAGATTCTTGCTGTGCTTTCTCTGATCGTCGGCGCCGCAGCCGCGAAATGCGGCAGCAGCTCGTGCGGTCGTGCGGGCAGGAAGCCCGTCCGGTTTCCCATGGTCGACAAGTTCTTCGTGTTGATCGTGGGGTTGAGTCTGGCTGTGCTGGCGCTCACCGGCTTCTATGCGTTGCTGTTCGGACATCCGCTGAGCGGCTACGTGCTGATCTGCCACACCGGCGCTGGTGGCGCATTTGCCGGCAGCCTGGCGGTGCTGGCCGTGCTTCGCGCCGAGGCGGAAATCGGCGCTGGTCGGTTCCTGTTCTGGGCGCTGCTGGTCGGCGGGCTGGGCGTGGTGTTGACGGCGGTGGTGATGATGCAACCGTGGTTCGGCACACACGGCCAGGAGGTTCTGGTGGATCTGCACCGTTGCAGCTCGTTCCTGGCGGTCATCGGCGGGTTTGGCTGCTGTGGTTCGCTGCTGCTTGAGAAATCCTAGCCGACCGGTCGTTCGGCTCGTTGGGATCATGAACCGGTTGAGCGTGTCGTTGCTGAACGTGGGAAGGGCCTCGGTGCCCCGACCAGACGCAGCGGCATGCGCCAGGATCGCCGGGGCGCTGAGGCCCCTCCCACATTCATGACACCGGCCGTTCCTTCGCTGCACCGCTTCGCTCACGAAGCGATGACGACCGAGTTCGAGGTGGTGATCGCGGGGCAGGAGGAAACTTACGCGCGTCAGGCGGCGGACGCGGTGTTCCGCGAGATTGACCGGCTGGAAGGAGTGCTCAGCCGCTTCCAGCTTTGCAGCGACATCGCACAGATCAACCGCCTCAAGCCCGGCGAATCCCTCCACGTTTGCCTCGAAGTGTTCGAGTGTCTCCAACTCGCCGCCCAAGTCCACGCGGACACGGGCGGCGCGTTTGACGTGACGGTCGGCCCGCTCATGAATCTGATGCGCGACGCCAAGGGCAACTGGCAGCGCATCACCGACGCGGAACTTGCCGCCACGCGCGTCGCTGTCGGCATGGAGCGGCTGGTTCTGAATCCACAGAATTTCACCGTCACCATTCGTCCCGCTTCCGAGGCTGAACCCTCGTCGTGCGTTGAGGTGGATCTCGGCGCCATCGGCAAAGGCTACGCCCTCGACAAGGCCGCGGAACTTCTTATCGACTGGGAGATTCCCGACGTGCTCCTCCACAGCGGGACCAGCTCCGTGCTGGCGCTCGGCAACGGCGGCGAGGCGGCCGGTTGCCCCGCCGGCAGAAGCGGCTGGCCGCTCGGTGTCGCAGGTGATTGGAGCCGCAAGGCGGGTTTTGACACCGTGCTCCTAAGTGGCGCAGCCCTCAGTGGTTCCGGCACCGAGGTCAAAGGCCAGCATGTCCTCGACCCGCACACGGGCCGGCCGGCGGCTAACCACCTCGCCGCATGGGCCATCGCGCCGACAGCGGCGATGTCCGACGCGCTTTCCACGGCGTTCATGGTGATGACAACGGCCGAAGTGAATAGCTACTGCCGGTCGCGCGTCGAAGTGGGCGCGCTGGTTGTTGAAAAGCGCCGCGGCCTGCTGCGGATGCTGGGCGACAAGGTGGTAGCGACGCCGGCATTTGCAGCGCGCGTGGTGACGCCGAATGAAAGGAATTTGTTGCGTTCGGAGCAATAATTCGTATTAAATGGACAAACCAGTGTTCGTTGAAAACAGTGGAATGCGGTATAAGGAAAACCAACTTATGAAGAAATACGCGTCGTATGGATTGATGGTGGCACTCGGCTGCTTCGTGCTGAGCCAGGTGAGCTTTGGACAGGAAGCTCCTGCCGGCATGGTGAAGCTGGACTACAAGATGCCCAAACCGATGTTCGTCGGCACGCCGAAGAACCTCAAGACCCCGAACCTCGAACCGGCGCGCGGTGACAAGCCCCGTCCTCCAACCTTCGTACCGCCGGGCTGCACCAACCTCTCGACCAAGAAGAAGGTGACCTCGAGCGACAAGGAGCCGGTCATCGGCAGCCTTGACCTCCTTACCGACAGCGACAAAGAAGGCGCTGAGGGCAGCTATGTGGAGCTTGGACCAGGCTCCCAGTGGGTGCAGATTGATCTCGGCAAGACCTGCGAGATCTGGGCGATGGTGGTGTGGCACTTCCACAGCGAGCCGCGCGTTTATCGCGACGTGGTGATCCAGGTCGCCGACGATGCGGACTTCATTACGAACGTGAAGACCGTGTTCAACAACGACCACGACAACTCTGCCGGCCTCGGCATCGGCAAGGATCTCGAATTCATCGAGACCTACGATGGCCGTCCGATCGCCGTCAAAGGTGTCAAGGGCCGCTACGTGCGCCTCTACAGCAATGGCAACACCTCCAACCAGATGAACCACTACACGGAGGTGGAAGTTTTCGGGAAGTAAACCTCTAACACATCTCCGCTTCCCCTGTTGATGGCGGGATGAAGTTTCAGGAAGACCGGCGAGACACAGCGTTTCGCCGGTCTTCTTGTTTTTTGCGCCCACGACAGGCTTCTGACAGGCGGCGGTTTGTGGTAGAAAACGCTGTGCGACAAAACCTTCTTGCCTGTGTGTTGTTGGTGGCCATCGCGGCTGGCGCGCTTGCTTTCCGGCTGTGGCGGCTCGATGAACGCGTCATGCACGGCGACGAGGCGAATCAAGCGGTCCGCACCGGCATCCTGATGGAAACCGGCCGGTATGAATACGACCTGAAAGACAACCACGGCCCGACGCTCTATTACCTCTCGCTGCCGTTCGCGTGGCTGACGGCGGGAAAAACTTTCGCGGACACCAACGAGATCACGTTCCGGCTGGTGCCGGTGTTGTTCGGCGCAGGACTGGTGTTGCTGCTATGGCTCGCGCGCGACGGGTTGGGGCGATGGCCGATGATTGTCAGCGCGTTGCTGACGGCGATCTCGCCGGCAATGACGTTTTACAGCCGCTACTACATCCAGGAAATGCTGCTGGTCTTTTTCACCTTCGGCACTTTCGCCGCCGGCTGGCGATATGCGCGCAATCCATCCGCCGGCTGGGCGTTGCTGGTGGGCGCGTTTGCGGGATTGACGTATGCGACGAAGGAAACGTGGGTGCTCTCGTTCGGCGCGGCGGCCGTCGCGCTGGCGGTGTCGCCGGCGGCACGCGCGGGATTGCTCGCGGTGAACCGCCGGCATCTGCTCGCCGCGTTCGGCGTCGCGGCGGCGGTGTCGGTGATTTTCTATTCCGCGTTCTTCACGCACTGGCGCGGCGTGCTCGATTCCGTGCTCTGCTACGGGAACTACCTCGGCTGGGCGGGCGGCGAAAAAAGCCGGCACATTCACCCGTGGCCTTACTACCTGCAAATCCTGCTCTGGTTCCATGAAGGTCGCGGCCCCGTTTGGAACGAGGCTTTGATCGTCGCGCTCGCGGCGGTCGCGATGGTCGTCGCGTGGCGGCGCCGGCGCAACAGCGACGCTGCGTCGGCATGGCTGTGGTTCCTCGCCGTTTACACCCTGGCGCTGACGGTGATCTATTCGATCATCCGCCACAAATCGCCGTGGCTCATGCTCACGTTCCTGCACGGCATGATCCTGCTCGCCGGTGTTGGCGCGGTGGCGCTGATCGAAGCGGCCCGGCCACGCTGGGCGAAATGGCTGGCCGGCGCGTTGATCGCGGCGGCGGCGTGGCAACTCGGGGGCCAGGCGTGCCGGGCCAACGGCCGGTTCTGCGCCGACCCGCGCAATCCCTGCGTCTATGCGCACACCAGCGCGGACCTGTTGAACCTCGTCAAGCGCGTCAACCAGATCGCCGCCGTCCATCCCGCGCATCACGACATGGTGATCGAGGTTTGCGCCAACCCCTACGACACCTGGCCCCTGCCGTGGTATTTCCGGAAGTTCCACAATGTCGGCTACTGGACTCAGGCCGGGGACGTTCCCGCCGGCCTCCGCCCCGCCATCATCATCACCTCGATGGATCAAGAACCAGCGGTCGCCGCCAGGCTCGGCGCGGATTGGCAGACGGAGTTCTACGGCGTCCGGCCGATGGTGCTGCTCAACATCCACATTCAGAAGAATCTCTGGGACAAGTTCATCGCCAGCCGGGCCAATCCGAAAGGGCCGTGAAGAGGAACATTGAGAACCAGGAGCTGACCCCGCTGACGGCGCGGATTCGCCGGGGTTCGCGCGGGTTCACCTTGGTTGAGTTGATGGCTGTGGTCGTTGTTATCGGGATTGTCGCCGGGAGTCTGATTGCCGTCATTGTTCATTTCCATGAAAAAGCGCTGAGGACGCGCACCAAGGCCACCCTCCAGCAAGTGTGCACCGCCATCGAGATGTTCAAGGCCGACCGGAACGGGTATCCGCCGGATTTCACCTGCACGACCGACGGCGGAGTGCTTCAAGCCAGCCAGTATGTCTGGCCCTGCGAAGCTTTGTGGTTCTGGTTGGGATACTGGGGGCCGCATCAACAGCATCCCAAACAACCTTACATTGATTTCAAGGGCGACCAGACGGTGACGGGAAATACAAGAATCCTCACGCAATCCGGTTCGTCCACCGATCGCTACAAGCGGATCATGGATGCTTGGGGCAACCCACTGAATTACAAGAGCGTGGACGGAAACAGCTACCGATTCACTGATGGAAGCGTTGCGCCGCGTCACCGCCCGCAATCCTACGATTTGTGTTCCTATGGCGCGGATGGCACGACCTGGAAGGAATTCGAAAAGCCGTTTGATCGCCAGCAGGAGTTGAGCCTTGATCGCATGACCACCGTGATCCACGGCAACGGACAGGATCGCGGCGAGATACCTGAATATTTCTTCAAGCCGTTCGACACACAGGTTTCAGCGCGCGGCGGGATGAAACACTGTTTCGGCGGCGAGGACAACAACGACATCAACAACTGGCGACAGCAGTAATCTACCGTCGGTGGCACAAAGGAACGATTGCGCCAACAGGGGTCAGGTTTGAGACCTGACCCAAAAGGCCACCCTGAATTGCCCCGATCGCCCGTCACGGCCTGCGTCCGGCCGCGCGTTCCATTTACTTCCAGTGTTTAATGATCAGGGCGCGTGATTTCTTGACGCCCTCGACGGGATCGCCCGGTCCTTCAAACTCCATCGAAATCGCGCGCTTGTATTTGACAGCCTTGAGGCAGCCCAGAAGCCTTGCGTAATCCACTGTCGCCTCTTCGCCATCGTCTTTGAACGTCAGGCATTTGGCGTGTGTGTGGTAGGCATGGGGTGCGAGGGCTTCGCAAGACGCGTAGAGAATGTGGATGTCATCCGGCTTGTGCGGCCAGTTCATGAAGTCCAGGCAGGAACCCACCCACTCCGGATCGGAGCCCTTGATGATCGTCAGGATCTGCTCGGCAGTCTTGGACACGCCGCCGTGGTTCTCAATGGACATCTTGAGGTTCAGCTCCTTCGCGAGAGGCAACAGCCGCTTGAAGGAGTCGATGCAGTTCTGCACGCCGACCTCATCGGCGATTCCCTTGCCGGGGCCGCCGAGGTTGATGCGAATGACCGACGCGCCCAGATACCTGGCAACGCGCATTTTCTTCTCGAGCTCCTTGAGACCTTCCAACCGCTTCTCCTTGTCGGCCAGCGCCATCGGCCCGCCGGTGACGAACGCCACGATGACGCGGTCGGCCGCCCGGCACGCCTCCTTGATCTTGTCGAGATTGTCTGTCTCGAGCGACCCCATGTAATTCTCGTTGATGGATATGCCCTTGATGCCCAGCTCCTTCATGAAGGCGGGGAAAGTGTAAATGGTGAGCTGCGGATACTTCCCGATCCACGGTTTTTTTGGATCGGGCTTCTGTTCCTTGAAGAGATCGCGCAGGCTGTACGTCTCGCAGCATAGGAGGTTGCCGCCGGGAAGGATGCCATCCGCGATATTTCCCTGTCCCTGGGCAAGCGCGCGCGGCCCGGCCCCCAGCCCCAAAACAAAACAGAGCGCCATCCCGGCCATCCACATCTTCGCATGAGAGCTTCCGGACATCGGTTTGCGGAGCGGGGTGGATGACAATTCGGTTGGGGATGAGGAGGAATTCATGGTGGCGCTTTCGTTTGTGGTTCGACCGACGGAAGAACAGGCTATGCATTCCACCGGGCCGGTCAAGATTGAAAAGGCCCGGCGACATTGGAACATCCGCCGCGTTCGCGCCGAGGCGCAACTGATCGCGTGTTTGAAGAGGTGTTCGGATGCGCCAGGCGCGGCGAGATGAACACTGGAAACGGGGGCGGATTTCACGGCCAAGCCCCCATTGTAACACTGACAATATCGGCTAAGAGCAAACCAAGGGACGCGTAGCTGTCCCCGACGGTTGACACTAAGGTGTGACCTTTTGAAGCCGTGGTGGTTGAGCGCAGCGGCTCAGCCGCCCAAGGCCGGAACCAGAAAGATGCACATGATTGCTCAACCGCCAGCGAAGACAAGCGCGATACAGGCGCAGCGCCTGAGCGTGGCGATTCGCGGCGCGGTGCAGGGCGTCGGGTTCCGGCCGTTCGTGTTCCGTCTGGCGGAGGAACTCGGGCTGACGGGCTGGGTGAACAACTCGACGCAGGGCGTTTTCATCGAAGTCGAGGGCCGGCGCGACCCGCTTCAGAGTTTCCTGCTGCGCATCCCGCGCGAGAAACCGCCACGGGCATACATCCAGAGTCTGGAGTCCTCATGGCTCGACCCGGTCGGTTTCACAAAATTTGAGATTCGCGAGAGTGACGCGTCGGGCGCAAAGACGGCGCTGATTCTGCCGGATATTGCGACCTGCCC
>JBAZIR010000033.1:0-25232 GCA_041651735.1 Verrucomicrobiia bacterium
GGGCGATGCGATCACGGAGTTCAACAAGGACAGCTACGGGCTGGCGAACGTGTTCCTGGACAACGGCGGACAGATTGTCTTTGTGCCGGAGCCTTCGACGGGTGTATTGATGGGACTGGGTTTGGCCGCTCTGGCCGGTTGGCGCCGCCGTCGTAAGCACGAGCGGTGCAGCTAGGCCGGGGCGCGCGGGATGCGCGCAACGGCACGGCATGAGCGCGAGAACTGGCCTCGACGGCCGGCAGACGGCTGTTTGAGGCAGATATGTGGCAGTCAAGACACAGGGTTTGACGACCGATAAGCACAGAGAGCGAACGCATCATGGCAACGCCTGAACCAAGCCCAAACCGCCAGGAACTGGTGGATGTCCAAGGGTTCGAGCTTTTCGAACGCCTGGGTGAGGGAACCATGGGCGTGGTGTTTCGCGCGCGGCACCTGTTCACCGACCAAATTGTCGCCCTCAAAGTGCTCTATCCGATTCTCGCGGGCAATCTCACCTATCTGGCGCGATTTCGAGCCGAGGCTGAGGCGGCGACCCACCTAAGCCACCCGAATCTGGTGCGCGTGTTCGGCTACGGCCAGCGCGGCTTGACGCATTTCATCGCCATGGAATACGTCGAGGGGATGAATCTCCGCGAGCTGCTGCGGCGCGAAGGCGCCTTGAGCGAGGCCACCGTGGCCGCCATCGGCATGTGTGTGGCCTCGGCCCTGCACTACGCGTGGGAAACCGTGCGTCTCATCCACCGCGATGTGAAGCCGGAAAACCTGCTCGTGGCCGAGGATGGCCGCCTGAAACTCTGCGACCTCGGCATCGCCAAGCGCATGGCGAGCAAGCCTGGCGACGCGCCGTTGACGCGAACCGGCTACATGCTGGGCACGCCTCACTACATCGCGCCGGAGCAGTTGAAAGGCGCCAAGGAGCTGGATTGCCGTGTGGACATTTACTCGCTCGGCGCGACGCTGTTCCACGCTGCCACTGGCCAGACGATCCACACTGCCGAAAACGAGTTCAGCCTGCTGATGAAGCAGGCGACCGAACCCGTGCGGGATCCCCGGGAGGCCATGCCCGGAATGAATCACGATTTCGCCAACCTGCTTCTCCAGATGTTGGATCTCGACCCGGCCAAGCGGCCGCCGGATTGGTGCGCCGTATACGACGCCCTGTTTGACATCTACCAGAAACTCAACGCAGCGAAGACCTCCGCCCATATCCGCATCTCCAAGTCTGGCGGAAGCGAACCCAAACCAACCCAGCCCACGGCATGAACTGCTTGCATATCAAATTACCCGACGGAACGGCGCGGAAGATCGCGCTGGGCTCGCGCCCCAAGGTCATTGGCAGCGACGAGAATGCGGACGTGATTCTCGAAGACACGACCGTGAGTCGCTATCACTGTACCGTGGCCGTGTCTCCCAACGGGATTCACGTCCAGGACCTTGCCTCAACCACGGGCACGCGCATCAACGGCCGCGCTGTCACCAGCGGCATGCTCGTGAACGGGGACAAGCTGGATGTGGGGCCATTCACCTTTGTCGCCGAGTGCACGGTCACCGCCGGTTTTGGCACCGCCATCCGCCTTGTGGAGGAGCAGTTCGCTGTCGGCAAAGGCTTTCAGACCTTCCTCGGCGAAATCGCCGCTGAAGGCCAAGCCCCGCCCCCGACTCCAAAGCCCCCGAAACCCGACGACGCCGGCGCAAAACCGTAGCGCCATCAGGGTCGGCCGCTGGCCATGCCTGTCGTTTGAAGGAAGCGCCGATATTGTCCCGGACAAGCCGCGCCGCCGGGCCATTGTTCGCGAAACGAAACCCGATGAAGTGACGGTCAGTAGCCACCGCTGCAAGGGCTTGAGTTCAATTCGCTGTTGCGCTAAGAAACCCAGCACATGCATATCAAGGACATACTGGCGAAGGAGAAGAATTGCTTCAGCTTTGAGTTCTTTCCGCCCAAAGACGAGAAGGGCGCGGGGCTGCTTTTTACGACGATCAGCGAACTGGTGCCGCTGAAGCCGTCGTATGTCAGCGTCACGTATGGCGCGGGTGGTTCGACGCGGGAGTTGACGCACGATCTGGTGGTGCGCATCCAGCGTGAGACGAGCCTGACGGTGGTGTCGCACTTGACGTGCGTCGGTTCGACGCGGGATGAGATACACGCCATCCTGACGAAGTATCAGGCCAGCGGCATTGAGAACATCATGGCGTTGCGCGGCGACCCGCCGGCCGGACAGGCGGCGTTTGTGAAAACCGAAGGCGGGTTTGGCAGGGCGGCTGAGTTGGTGGCTTTTGTGAAGGAGCATTTCCCCAAGATGGGCATTGGCGTGGCCGGCTATCCCGAAGGGCACGTGGGGACGCCCAACCGGCTCAAGGAGATTGACTACTTGAAACAGAAGGTGGACCAGGGCGCCGACTATGTCTGCACGCAGCTCTTCTTCGACAACCACGACTTTTACGATTTTTGCGAGCGGTGCGAATTGGCGGGCATCAAGGTGCCCATCATCGCTGGCATCATGCCGGTGGCGACGCGGAAGGGCATGTTGCGCATGGCAGAGCTCGCGCTGGGATGCCGGCTGCCTGCCAAGTTGTTGCGGGCCGTTTCGCGCGCGCAGAACGACGAATACGTCGAGAACGTCGGTGTGCACTGGGCCGCCGAGCAGGTGCGGGACCTGATTGATCACGGCGTCAAAGGCATTCATCTTTACACGTTGAACAGATCGAAGGCCACGCGGCGCATTTACGAATCGCTGGGCGTCACGGACTCAATACAGTTGGGTGCGTAACAATTGTGATGATAAGCAGTTAAAACCTGATGTTTTGATGCCAGAAACTGTTTGCCTCGATGCGCGTGGCCAAGGAGTATGCAGACATGACCAAGAATCGATTTTCAAAAATGAAAACCATCGTGTTGACCTTGAGTGCTGTTGTCGTTGGAGCATCGCTTTGTAACACGGAGGCAGCGGCCGCGGAGCGCCTTCGTCGTGTCGTGGTCTGGTCCGAATGCACGGCGCCGAAGAACATGTATCCCAACGACATCAACGGCGCGATTGCGGATACGTTGAGAACATTGAAAGGCTGGGAGGTCATCACGGCGAACCTCGATCAGCCTGACCAGGGCATAAGCGACGAGCTGCTCAAGAGCACAGATGTGTTGGTGTGGTGGGGCCACAAGAAGCACGGCAAGGTCAACGACGACCTGGTCAAGCGCATCGTCCAGCGCGTCAAGGAGGACGGCATGGGTTTCATCTCGTTACATTCCGCGCATTACGCGAAGCCGTTCAAGGCGGTCCTGCTGGAGATCGCCAAGCCGAACGACGAGGAAATGCGGAAGCGGGTGGGCAGTTGGGGCGCGTATAAGTGCGACAGCGCGGTCAAAGTCATGGTGAAGGATGCGGATCATCCGATCTGCAAGGGCGTGGAGAAATGTTTCGACCTCGGCGATACCGAGCGCTACGGCGAGAAGTTCGTCGTGCCGGAACCGGAGGCGGTGCCGTTCGATTGCGAGTATCGGTTCCCGGATGGACACACGGAAAAGGCGCGGCACGGGCTTTGCTGGACGGTGGGCAAGGGGAAGGTGTTTTACTTCCAGACCGGCCACGAAACCTGCAAGCACTACTACGAGCCGAACGTGCAGCGGATTCTGCGCAATGCGGTCGAGTGGGCAGCACCGAAGAAGTAGGAGCCTCCCTTCTCCGGCGTCCGCGGGCAAAACACAACTCTATAGCGTCCACGGGGCGCGCATGGCACGTGAACGCGTCTGGTTGGCGCTGTCGTCGTTGACGAACTCTTCCTTTGCCGGGTTCCATTGCAGCTTGCGGCCGAGCTGCATGGCGGCGTTGCCGATGTGCATGACCGACGCGCAGCGATGGCCGATCTCCGCCGGGAAATACGGGTCACGGCGCGACTTGACGCAATCGAGGAAGTTGCGGTGCTCGCCGCCGGGACAGGTGTAGAGGTGGGTTTCTTCTGGGCGGATCGTGCTGATCAGGATGCTGGGCGAACTGGTTTCAAGCGGCCCGATCCATCCCTTGTTGCTGACCCAGCCATCGGTGCCTTCGAACCGCAACCCGACGCCACCGGTTTCGATGAACATCTTCACGCCGTTGGCGTAGGTGTATTTGAGATGGCATTCCGTCGCTGTGTTGTAGATGCCGCTGGTGGGAAACTCGCCTTTGCCTTCGACCGTCACAGGGCCGCTGCGTTCGGTGTTGTTGCCCCATTGGGCGGTGTCCACGAGATGCATGCCCCAGTCGGTCAGGATGCCGCCGGAGTAATCGTAGACCCATCGGAAGTTCCAATGGCAGCGCGCTGCGCAGTAGGGTGCCCACGGCGCAGGACCGAGCCACATCTCGTAATTAAGCGTGGGAGGCACCGGCTCCGGTTGCTGCTGCTCAAGGGGGATGTTGCGGCCGCCGCCGGAGGGCAGCCCGACATGGATGGTTCTCAGTTTGCCGATCCTGCCGTTGCGTACCAGCTCGGCCATGCGGTGATAGACCGGCAGCGAACGGTCTTCAGTCGAGGTCTGGAAAATCACTCCGTGCCGCTTCACAGTGTCGCTGAGAATGCGCCCTTCCTCGATGGTCAGGGTTGGCTTCTCGCAGATCACGTCTTTGCCAGCGCGGATGGCCATCAGCGAGATCGGCACGTGCCAGTGGTCGGGCGTGGAGATGCAGATGGCATCGATGTCTTTGCGCGCGATGACCTCGCGGAAATCGCCATAGGTGGCGCAGTCGGTGCTGCCGTATCGCTGGTTCACGATTGCCCGCGCCTTCATGCAGTGATCGCTGTCCACGTCGCACACGGCGACGATCTGCGCGTCGGCATTGGCCAGGAAACTTCGCATGTTCATCGCGACGCCGTGGCCGCCGACGCCGATCATCCCGAGAGTGACGCGATTCGATGGCGTCGGTCTGGCGGAAGCGCCGAAGACTGATGCCGGCAGAATGCACGGCGCTGCGGCGGCTGTGCCGAAGACGGCTGTCTGTTTCAGGAAATGGCGGCGGGAAATCATGGTGTCACTCCTTCATGGCGGCTGCCGAGAGTTTCTTCCAACCTTCGATCGAGTGTTTCAAATTCTCGTGGGCGCTGCCCAGGATGCCGTAGTGCTGCAAACCGATGGGGCCGGTGTAACCCATTTTCGCCAGCCGGCGGAGCAGTTGCGCAACGTCGTAGGTGCCGCAGTCCAGCGGCTGGATCAGCGCCTTCCAGTCCTTTCCGTCGACATCCGCGCCGTTGATTGAGACGCAGAACAGGTATGGCTGCGCGGCCTTCAGCGTCGCGTCCAGGTCCTTGCCGTCCACCTTCAGCCAGTGGCAGAGATTGAACGTGAGGCCGAGGTTCTTGCAGCCGGCCTTTCCGGCGAGCCGCGCGGCATCCTCGACGCGAGCGACGTAGAAACCCGTGTGTGGATACATCGCCACGCGCAGGCCGGCCATCTGGGCGAAGCTGGCGATGTCGCGCAAAGCTTTGACCGCCGCGTCGTCATCTTCAGTGCTGGAGGGTGCGCGCCCTTTGTCGGTGACGTAAAGCCAGAGCATGGTATCGCGCCCTTTGAGTGCGGTCGCAACTTCCTTCAACGACGTGACTGAGGCTTCGATGGCGTCGAGACGCAGCGGCACGTAAAGGACGAACATCTTCAACCCGGCCTTGTCGAGCGCTGCGAACCATTGCTGTAGGTCGGCCACGCCGTGGTAGATCGGCCCAATGCCGGCGAACCCGAGTTCCTTGATCAGTGCCACTTGTTCTTCGGGCGTCTTATGCATCGCGTCGCGTGTGCCGGTGTCCATCGCGAAGAACGGGTTCGGCAGTGACTGGCCGGGTGCGGCGGCGGTCATGACAGCAAACGTGACGGCTGCGGCAGTCAGGGGTTTCCAGTTCATGATGTTGCTCCTCCTTGTGTGACTATTTCGCAGTCGCGAGCCGTGCGGAATACTCACGCCACGTTTTCATGGACTCAGCAAGATGTTCCTTCGTATCGCCGCGGATACCGAAGCATTGAAGACCAATCGGTCCTTTGTAACCGAGCTCTTTCAGTGTCCTCAACATTCCGCAAACATCGAACGAGCCGCGGCCGAGCGGCTGGATATAGTTCGACCAGCCGGGCTTCTCGTCGCGCTCATCGGCGCCGTTGATGGACACTGCCCAAAGTCTCGGCAAGGCCCGTTTCAGCAAGGACTTATAGTCCCGGCTCGTGTCCGCTCGCAGCCAGTGACACAGGTTGAACATGCAGCCGACATTGGGCCGATCAACCTTTTCCGCGACGCGCACCGAGTCTTCGATCCGCTCGATCCAGTCTTTGACGTGCGGGTAGAGCAACAACTGCGCGCCGGAGTCTCGCGCAAGGTCGGACATCTCACGAAGAATTTCCACGGCGCGAGCATCGGCAGTGGCATCGGAAGGTTTTTGGCCGCTGATGAGAAGACAGAATTGCACGCCACGGCCTTTGACGAGTGCCAGCACGTCTTTGAATTGCGGATCATACGCGGGTTTGCCGGGCGCGAGGTCCACCTTCATCGTGATCTGGAACAACTTCAGGCCGGCATCATCGAGCGTCTTCAACCGCTCGGCGACCTTGTCCAGCCAGATGTGGCCAACGCCAGCATAGCCGAGCTCCTTGAGCATGTCAGCTTGTTCCTTGAACGTCCGTTTCTTGGAGTCGTGCCAGTCAATGCAGAATGGGAAGAACGGATTGGGCAACAAGGCCGGGGTGGATGGGGTGGCGGCGCGAACGGGGCAGGCGGTGAATGTCAACAGAACAAGGGTGATGATTCTCGTCAGGTGTTTCATTGCTTCCTCAGTGTCTTATCCAATGGCTGACAAAAGACGCGGCAAGTCTGAACTCCGGTGTCGGTGTCGTCAATCCCAAGCTGCGATGATTCGGTCCGCGGCAGGCGACGGAAGCGAAAACGGTCGGGACGCAAAATGGTTGAACTTGGACGCAATCTGGCGTTGGCGCGCGGTGGGGGCTCCGGTAACCTGCGGCGAGTGTTGCAACGAATGTGAATCATGCAAACAGGAATCGTTTTATGAAGTCCCACCCCTTCACCATTGGTCTTTTACTCATCTGCGGCGTGCTATGGAGTGCCGGTGACCTCTTCCCCGCATCCGGCGCCGAGCAAACCGCGCACGTGGTCGTTCATGCGGACAAACGTGGTCATGCCATCGCACAGACGCTATGGGGCATCTTCTTTGAGGACATCAACCTCTCTGCCGACGGCGGTATTTACCCGGAACTGGTGCGTAACCGCTCGTTTGAGGACAACGAGAAGGTGGCGGAATACTGGTCGCTGGCCACCAATGGCGTCGGGAAGGCGGATTTGGCGATTGACGATAGTCTTCCGCTGAATCCGTTCAATCGGCGCAGCCTCCGCTGGAACATCAGCGAGCCAACCGCGTGTCTTGTCAACGAGGGTTACTACGGCATGGCAGTGGCCAAGGACGCTGAGTACCACCTCTCGCTCGCCGCTCGCTCGACGAACGGTTTCACCGGCCCGCTCAGCGTCAGCATCGAAAGCAAGGCCGGCCAAATACTCGCGCGGGGGAAGATTGAGAGCATCAGCGGCGGCTGGAAGACGTTCACGCTCGACCTCAAGGCGAACGCAACCGACTCGCAGGCGCGGCTTGTGATCAGCGCGGCGGCACGGGGCACTGTCTGGCTCGACATGGTTTCGCTCATGCCGAAGAAGACGTGGAAGGACCACGGCTTGCGCCCCGACCTGTGCGAGATGCTTACGGGATTGAAGCCGTCGTTTGTTCGTTTTCCCGGTGGCTGCTGGGTCGAGGGTGAAAACATGGCGCGGATGTATCATTGGAAGAACACCATTGGCGACGTGGCCCATCGCATCCCGCTCTGGAATATCTGGCAGTACAACGCCACGCATGGGCTTGGTTTCCACGAGTATCTCCAGTTGAGCGAGGACCTCGGCGCGGAGCCGCTCTTTTGCATCAACGTCGGCATGTCACACAAGGAAGTCGTGCCGATGGACCAGATGTGCCAGTGGGTGCAGGATGCGCTCGACGCCATCGAATACGCCAACGGCCCCACCAACACCGTCTGGGGCGGCTTGCGCGCCAGAAACGGCCACCCGGCGCCGTTCAACATGAAATATCTGGAGATCGGCAACGAGAACGGCGGCCCGGCGTATCACGAGCGCTGGCCGTTGTTCGTGAACGCGATCAAGGCAAAGTATCCGCAGATGCAGCTCATCGCCAACGTATGGGGCGGCTATCCGACCAACTCCGCGCCCGGCATCATCGACGAGCACTATTACAACGCGCCGGAGTTCTTCATGGCGCAGGCCGGCAAATACGACGCATACGACCGCAAAGGCCCGAAGGTCTTTATTGGCGAGTACGCCGTCACGCGCGACTGCGGCCTTGGCAATCTGCGCGGCGCGGTCGGCGAGGCGGCGTTTATGACCGGCATGGAGCGCAATTCCGACGTCGTCATCATGGCCAGCTACGCGCCGCTGTTCTGCAACGCGAACCACAAACGCTGGCCCATCAACCTCATCAACTTCGACGGCGCGCGTGCCTTTGGCCTGCCGGGCTACTATGTGCAAAAGATGTTCAGCGAGCACCGCGGTGATGTCACGGTGCCGCTCGACGTGAAATCACCCGCGATGGACCCGCCTGCGCGGGCTGGCGCGGTTGGCGTTGGCACGTGGGCCACGCAGGCGGAGTTCAAGGACATCAAGGTCACCGGCAAGGATGGTCGCGTTCTCTTCGAGAGTGATTTCAGCAAGAACTTGCAGGGATGGAAGACGCGCAACGGCAAATGGCAGGCCGTCGATGGCGTGTTGCGCCAGACGAGCAAAAACACTGACGCGCGCGCCACGGTGGGCGACGTCAAGTGGCGCGACTACACGCTCTCGCTCAAGGCGCGCAAGCTTGGGGGCGCGGAAGGATTCCTCATCCAGTTTCAGATCCAGCGCGACAGGGAGAAGAGTTGGTGGAATCTTGGCGGCTGGGGCAACAAGCGCCACGGCCTCGAAGTGCCAGGTATCCACGCCGAGCACGTTGATGGCGCTATCGAGACGGGCCGTTGGTATGACATCAAGATCGAGTGTCTTGGTGCGCACGTTCGCTGCTATCTTGACGGCAAGCTCATCCATGATGTGTCGCGCGAGCCGCTGCAGTCGCTGTACGCCAGCGCCAGCCGTGTCGAGAAAACCGGCGAACTCATCCTGAAAGTCGTGAATGCCAACACGCAGCCGCTGGCGACCGACATCAACCTCAAAGGTCTCTCAAAGGTGAAGGCCGCGACCGCCATCGTGTTGACCTCCGCCAGCGCACTTGACGAGAACACACTCGACGAGCCGACCAAGGTCATGCCGAAGACCGAAACGCTCAACGTGGCCGGCCCGGTATTCCGCCACACCTTCCCCGGTAACTCGGTGACGGTGCTGCGAATCAAGTAAGTAGCCGCGTCACTCCGTGACGCGAAATCATCAATTCATAATCGCGTCACGGAGTGACGCGGCTACTTGGCCGCTTGGCGCGACAACTTCGCGGCGCTATCATCTGCGCCATGTCGTTCAAGTTCTTCGACCCCGATGCCGAATTGGCAATCTCACACGGGCGGCTGCCGCACTGGGAACAGGCCGGGGCGACTTATTTCATTACGTTTCGCACAGTCGATTCCATTCCGAGAAGCGTGTTCAACCAATGGAAACAGGAGCGTGCGGCGTGGCTCACGGAGCGTGGCGTTGATCTGGCCGACGATGATTGGCAGTCCAAACTCGAACTCTTGCCGGAAGCATCCCGCCGCGAGTTCAGCCGCCGGTTCTCGCAGAAGTGGCACGATGAACTCGACCGCTGTCACGGCGAATGTTTGTTCCGTCAGCCAGGTTTGGCAAAGATCGTTGCGGAGAGCTTTCGCCACTTTGACGGCGTGCGTTACGAGATGGGTGATTTCGTGGTGATGCCGAACCACGTGCATTTGCTCGTAGGCATCGCTGGGCGCGAAGCATTGCGCCGCGAGTGCCGGTCGTGGAAAAAGTTCAGCGCTGGGGAGATCAACCGGTGCTCGGGCCGCGAAGGCGAGTTCTGGCAGACAGAGAGTTTTGATCACTTGGTGCGGAGCGAAGGCTCGTTCGATCAGTTTCGCCGATACATCGCCGATAACCCGAAGAAGGTGGGCCTGCGCGAAGGCGAGTTCCTATACTATCGAAGTGTCAAACCGCTGCGCCAAAGTAGCCGCGTCACTCCGTGACGCGATTATGAATTGATGATTTCGCGTCACGGAGTGACGCGGCTACTTGGCGGCCACTTGTTGCGGCAGCGTTGGACTGCTACTATTTTCCCATGTCAAATTCCCAGTCGAAGCGAATCCGAGAAAGCATGCAACGCATGACATGGCTGCTCTGCGTGCTCAGCGTCCTCTTGTCAGCGCCGTGGACCTCCGCAGCAGCGAATGACGAGGTGCTGCTCTTCTCGTTCTTCCGCGGGAACGGCGAGGCAGGCACGTATCTGGCTTGGAGCGAGGACGGTTTGCATTTCCAGCCGCTCAATGACGACAAGCCGATATTCCCGCCCGCGCCGTGGCCGGAGCAGAATCTCACGCGCGATCCTTCCATCATTTATCATAATGGCAGGTTTCACGCCGTCTGGACGACGGGTTGGAAGGGGCGCGTCTTCGGCTACGCGGAGTCGGCCGACCTCGTGCATTGGTCCGAGCCGCTGAAAGTGCAGCCGTTCCCGGATGCCGTACCGGCGGAGGACCAGCCGCGGAACATCTGGGCGCCGGAGATTCATTGGGACCCGGCACAGAAGAACTACGCGATCCTGTTCTCCACGACGACCGACCGCGAGAGCCGCAACGGCGACGGCAGCAACAACAACGGCAAGGACGGCCACGATCACCGCATCTACATCACGCGCACTGCTGATGGGAAGACGTTCTCGCCGGCAAAGCTGTTCTTCGACCAGCATTTCAGCGTCATTGACGCGCAGATGACGGTGGATGGCGACCGGTGGGTGATGGCGCTCAAGCACGAGCAGGAAATCCCGCTCGGCGGCAAGAACCTGCGGCTGACGTTCGCGCCGCTCGATCTCTCGAAGCCGTGGTCTCCGGTGAGCGCACCGGTGTTTGGCCCTGGCTCGCCGGTTCGCCCGCATGAGAAAGTCGAGGGCGCCTGTCTGGTGAAATGGAAAGGGCAGTGGCATCTCTATACCGACGCCTTCGCCAACGGCCACTACTCGATGGCGACCTCGCCCGACTTGAAGACGTGGACGGACCGCACAGGCGAGCTGGTGCTGCCGCCGAACAATCCACGCCACGGCACGATCTTTCGCGCGCCGCGGTCGGCGGTGGGGTTTCTGAAACCGGGGGCGGCTTCCCACGGCAAGGACGCGATTGACAGCGCGACGCTCGACCGTTGGTCGGCGCCGTATCGCGGCTGGCATTACTGGCCGGACCACGTGATACCGGCGCGGCCCGTCATCGGGTCGGTCACCAATCTGCTCGGCACGGATGTTCCGACAGTCTATCAGGTGCCGGGCAGCGACAAATACTACATGAGCTTCATCGGTTTCAACGGGCGCGGCTACCAGTCGTTCGTGGCGGAGAGTGATGACCTCGTCCACTGGGGCAACTACCGGCTCGCGATGGGGTTCGGCCCGGCCAACGAGTTCGATCACGGCGGCCGTGTTATCGGCGCGTTCCTCTACGAGAGCTACGACATCAAAGCGCCGCGCTTGCTGAAGAAACGCGACGGCAAGTTCTGGACGCTCTATGGCGCTTATCCGCGCCAGGGCGGCTATGAGCTGCGTCCCGGCTACGAGGGCGTGGCGGTGAGCGACGACGGCCTGACGTGGCGGCGCGCGAAGGACCAGCCGGTCCTCTCGGTCCACGATTCCGATTGCGCCGCGTGGGAGAAGAGCTGCATCTACCAGCCTTGGCTCGTCGAGCATCAGGGGAAGTTCTTCGACTTCTACAACGCCGCCAACGGCGGCATCGAGCAGATGGGCGTGGCGTTCTCGAACGACCTGTTCAACTGGACGCGCCATCCCGGCAATCCGATCGTGCGCAACCGCGCGGGCGGCTACGACGAACGGTTCAGCTCCGACGGCAAGGTCTTCCGCGACGGCGACCACTGGACCATGTTCTACTTCGGCGTGGGCCGCGGCGGCGCGCACATCATGGTGGCATTCTCGCGCGATCTGGTGAACTGGACCGCTCATCCCGAACCGCTCTACAAATCCGGCGGCAATCCCAGCGGCCTCGACAAGCAATTCGCCCACAAGATCGGGCTTGTCTACAACCCGAAGAATGACACCTTCTACATGTTCTACAACGCCGTGCCCGGAAAGAAGGACGCCACCGGAGGCCGCGGCATCGGCCTCATCACAAGCAAGCCGCTGGCGCGATGAGGCGGCTCGCCGACGGGTTGCCAGGCCCCAACTGTTCGGTGCGGAAGAAGCCGTTGACGTGATTTACGCCTTCAGTTCGGGAATGGAAATCCACTTCCGCTTCTTCCACGACTCGACGCCCTTTTCGGCGAGCTGAACACCCTTGGCGCCTTCGAGGAGCGACCAGCGGAACGGCTCGTTCTTCACGACGTGGCGCAGGAAGAGTTCCCACTGGATCTTGAACGCGTTGTCGTAGTGCTGCTGGTCGGGGAGTTTCTGCCACGACTGATAAAAGTTGATCGGTTGCTCGATGTCGGGATTCCAGACCGGGCGCGGCGTGGCGCCGTAGGGCTGGACCCAGCAGTCGCGCAGGCCGGCGACGGCGCTGCCGCGGGTGCCGTCCACCTGCAACACGAACAGGTCGTCACGGCGGACGCGCACGCACCAACTGGAGTTGATGTGCGCGACGATGCCGCCCTCCAGTTCAAAGGTGGCGTAGGCGGCGTCATCGGCGGTGGCTTCGTAGGCATTGCCGCTTTCGTTCCAGCGTTTCGGGATATGAGTGGCGCCGAGGCACGAGACGGCGCGAACATTGCCGAAGAGGTTGTCGAGCACGTAGCGGAAGTGGCAAAGCATATCAATGATGATGCCGCCGCCGTCCTCCCTGCGGTAGTTCCACGATGGACGCTGGGCGGGCACGCTGTCGCCTTCGAACACCCAATAACCGAACTCGCCACGCACGGAGAAAATCCGGCCGAAGAAGCCGGTTTCATGGAGCATCTTGAGTTTCAGCATTCCAGGCAACCAGAGTTTGTCCTGCACGACGCCATTCTTCACGCCGGCCTTGCGCGCGAGTTGGTACAAGTCCAGCGCCTCGCGGGTCGTGGTGGCGATGGGCTTCTCGCAATAGATGTGCTTGCCGGCGGCGATGGCTTTTCGCACGGCATCGACGCGGCGGTCGGTGGTCTGCGAGTCGAAGTAGATGACGTTCTGCTTGTCGGCAAGCGCCTCGTCCAGATCGGCGGTCCAGCGTTTGACGCCGGCCTGCGCGGCAAGCTTCGCCAGCTTGGCAGGATTGCGGCCGACGAGAATCGGGTCGGGCATGATGCGCTCGGCGTCGCTGATCTTGACGCCGCCTTGCGCAATGATGGCGGCGATGGAGCGCAGGAGATGCTGGTTGGTCTCCATGCGGCCGGTGACGCCGTTCATGATGATGCCGATGTTGTGGATGATTGCGTTTTCCATAGGAGTTCCTTGTCGGTCTGATGATTGAAAGCTGGGAGATGGATTTTTACTGCGGCTTCTCGGTGCATTGCGGCCGCGCGCCGGGCGGCAGCGGCGGGGCTTCCACGCCGGCCTTCGGCAACGTGCCGGCGAGTTCCTGTTTCCAATGGGCGACATCGCCGGCGGGACCGTAGCAATAGATCATCCGCAGGGGAGTGTTGCCGACGTTGGTGAGCTGGTGGAAGACGCCGGACGGAATGTAGGCGGCCTGGCCGGTTGTCAGGACTTGGCGTTCGCTACCGAGGCACATCTCGCCGGTGCCTTCGACGACGAAATAAACCTCTTCCTGTTCCTGGTTGTGCCACGGCACCTGGCCGCCGTTCGGCTCCAGCGTGACGTTGCCAATGGCGAAGTTCTTAGCCTGGATCGGCGACGCGCCGCCGACGATGTTCTGTGTGCGCCGCCGCGCGGGATAGGTGCGGCCTTCGGTCTTTGATAGATCGGCAATGATCATGGTTTCTTCTCCGGCTTGATTACGATTTCCGCGATACCGACGTCAACATATTGTCCACCGCGGGTCTGATGGCAATGCACGGCGATGAGGTTCTTGCCGGGTTTGAGCACAGCGCGCGCGGCGGGCAGCAGCGGCACCTCCTCGTAGTCGTTTGCGTAGCCGGTGGCCTGTGCGGCGAGGACGCCGTTGATGTAAACCTCCACGTCCTCATCGTGGTGAAGGGTCAGCCGCAGGTCTCCGGTGGTGCTCGCCGGCAACTCGAACTCGCGTCGCAGCCAGATGTCGGCGGTTTTCCACTGCGTTCGCACCTTCGCGCCCGGTGTCTTGAACGTGCCGAAACCGGCCTTGCCTTGCTGCCACGCTGCATCGTCAAAATCCGATTTGCACCAACCATCGGACGGCTTCTGGGTTGTGTAGCGCCACGTGATATTGGCATCCTCTCGTGCATTCGGCGCCAGGGTTCGAACGATAGGCGCTTCGGGCATTGGCGCCCAGCCGCTGGCCTTCGTCTTGTCGCGGCTGGCGTATTTCTTCCAGACGGCCTTGTCGTAGAGCATCTGCGCGAACACGCCGCCGATGACCGGCCGCGCGGTGAAGCCGCGCTTCTTGGCGTCCTGCGTCCAATACCAGTCGGTGAGCGGCGAGCGGTCGGGCGTTTCGTTCATGAACGTCCAGATCGGGTCAATGAGCGCTTCAAAATCGCTGCGGTTTTGCGTCAGCGTCGCGGTCCACGTGATCCAATCGAGCTTGGTGTATTCCTTGCGGTTGTCGAGCGGCAGACCATACTTGTTTTGAATCTTCCGGTAGTAGGCCATTTCCTTCTGCGCGACTTCGGCAGGGAAGAGGTTCAAGCCGAGAATGCGGTCCCAGATGAGATTGTATTTCTGGCTCCAGGAGCCGGGCTTGTCGAAGGCGAGCCGGAAGTGATCGCCGTCGTCGGCTTCCTTCACCCAGCGCGCGGCGAACTCCTTCGCAAGCTTCATGTATTCGGCGGCCTTCGCTTTCTCGCCGCGCATTTCGCAGAGTTTGCCGAATGCCCCGAGGCCACAAATGGCCTTCGCGCTGAGGTTGACGTTATGCGCGAGATGACCGGCGAAATCGTCGGTGCAGAGCTGGTTCTCCGGGTCAAAACCCTTCGCCTTCAGGTATTCCGCCCATTGATCGAGTTGCTTCCAATACAACCCGGCGAAATCGGCATGGCCCTCCATCTGCGCGATCGCCGCCATGAGGATGAGCAGATTACCGCTTTCCTCGACGGGCATCTGGTTCTCCTCCGTGCGCTCGCCGCCGCCGTAACGCTGGCCGTTGGCGTGCGGATAGGTGCCGAGGTCGTGCGGCGCGAACGGGAACCGCCACCGCTCGCTGGCCGCGTAGTTCATGAACGGCACGAGAAACGATTTCGCCAGCGTCGGGCCGAAGAGCAGGAACTGCGGCGCCATCGGGTAGAACACGTCCGAGGTGCTGATGCAGCCGTTGGAATGGTTCTCCTTGCAGAACTGGAGCGGCTTGCCGTTGGCGTCCGCGACGAACTTGCCGCCCGCGAAACATTGCCGGTAGGCCAGAGCGCAGAGCTTGGCGTATTTCGCGCCGCCCGCGCGCGTGAGGTCTTCCATGAGTTCCTTGTCAAACGCCTCGCAGCGTTTCTTCAACGACTCGTAATCGCGCGCCGCGGCCTTGAGCAGATCGGCGGCATCCCAGCCGTTCCGCCGCCAGTAAGGCCGCAGGTTCTGCTTCATGTATTGGATCGAGTAGAGATCGTCGTAGGCAAGCATCAGCCAGCGGGAGACGGGATGGGAGCCCACTTCCATGCGAAGACATGCGTTAGCACAGACGTCGTCTGCAGGGCATTGTTTTGGCTGATCCGTAGCGCTTGGTTTATCGTCGCGGTTATGGGAACCGCTGCAATATAGAAATGGTTTCCCGATGTCTTTCAAGGCGGCGAGGTAGAAGTAACCCCAGTCAATTCGAATATCATCTCCTCTTTTTTGCAGAACCTGTTGAGCCGCAGACCCGATTTGAACCAAAACAAGAGGATCATCCTTCCTGTTTTGGTATGTCACCTCTTGGGAGGGGGTGTTTACAGCAAGTTCCGCGGACGCGGAAAAAGTGATCAGGATCTGGTGAGTTTTGCCATCCACCGAACGAACATCGTAAGTCAAATAGGTGACGGGGCGGGAGAGGATGTCGAGATCGTCCGGCAGTGCAGGGGTCATGAACGTAAGTGTCAGCGCCACGCCCGCGCCTTCAAACGTGTAGATGGTGCGCGTAGGCCAGACGGTCAGGCTGGTTTGCGGCAGGGCGGGCAGCGTCTGAGGTGGGGGCGCTCCGCCCATGACGCGGAACTCCTTGCCATCAATGCTGACAAAACTGCGCAGCCAGTGAGGTTTGCCGGTCCAGTGGGTCGTGTTCGTGGCGGTCAACTGGTCTGCGGGCGACCAAACGCTGAAATACGGGTCGCAAGCCACCAGCGGCACCGACGGCGGGCGCAGCGGCGCCTCGGCACAGGCGATGGAGGGGGAGAGAAGCGCCAACAACAGCATCCAAAGCGTTTTCATTGTGCCCGCGGAGCATAGCGAACTTCCCTGCCAAATCAACCCGCAGGTTTGTGTCAACGGCGGGCCGTTGCGGATGGGCGACCAGCCTTTATTTATGACAGGCAGAGCCACGGATGAACGCGGACGGGACGTAATCCTCCACTGATACTATGGTGGGAGTCACGGCGGCAAAGGAGGGCTTGCAACAGGGGAGCGGGATTGGTATCAAACCGCGCGATTTCATTCTCAGAAACGAGAGAAAATTAACGCAGACGTGACCACAACGTAACAACAGACAAGCTCCCGAGACGGAGACGCGGCAGAAGGAGAACTCACTCATGTCATACTTCACGATGGATCGAAGACAGTTCCTCAAGGCAGCGGGCGCGGGCGCGGCGGCGGTTTCGATGACCGACCTCGGCGTGGCGCTGGCGGAGGCTGCCACCAAGGGCGGCGTGCGCAAGGGCCGCATCCTCAAGCCCGGCCAGAAGCTGCGAATGGCGGCGGTCGGGTGCGGCGGCAAAGGCCAGAGCGACATCATGAACAGCGTCAATGCCGGCGTCGAGATCGTGGCGCTGTGCGACGCGGACTTCAAGCGCGGCCTCGACGTCTTCAAGAAGTTCCCCGATGTGCCGAAATTCAAGGACTTCCGCAAGATGCTGCTGGAGATGGACGACAAGATTGACGCAGTGACGGTCTCCACGCCGGACCACATGCATTTCCCGGCGGCGATGATGGCGATCACCATGGGCAAGCACGTGTATGTCCAGAAGCCGTTGACGCACACGATTTGGGAGGCGCGTGCGTTGACCGAGGCTGCGCGCAAGCACCAGGTGATCAGTCAGATGGGCAACCAAGGTCACGCGGGCGAGGGCATCCGGCTGGTGCGCGAGTGGATTCAGTCTGGCGGCATCGGCGACGTCCATGAGGTTCATATCTGGTGCAACCGTCCGATCTGGCCGCAGGGTTGCACGCGGCCGACAGAGGTGGAACCGGTGCCGGAGACGCTGGATTGGAACGCGTGGCTCGGCGTGGCTCCTGAGCGGCCTTACAATAGTTGCTACGCGCCGTTCAAATGGCGCGGGTGGTGGGATTTCGGCTGCGGCGCGCTGGGCGACATGGCCTGCCACCAGATGGACGCGGCGTTCTGGTCGCTCGACCTAAAGTATCCGATCAGCGTCGAAGCGACGTCGGAAGGCATGACTGACGAATCGGCGCCGAAGCGGTCGAAGATCATTTACAAGTTCCCGAAGCGCGGCAAAATGCCGGAACTGACGCTGTATTGGTATGACGGTGACAACAGCAGCAGTGTCTGTCCGCGTCCGAAGGGGCTGGAGGAGAGCCGGAAAATGCCAAGCTCGGGCCAGTATATCGTCGGCGAGAAGGGTACGATCTTTGACGAGACCGACTATTGCCGGAGCCCGCGGTTGATTCCGGAGTCGGCGATGCAGGCGTTCAAGCGCCCGGCAAAGACGATTCCGCGCGTGCCGAACGGCGACCCGCATCTCGAGTGGGTCACTGCCTGCCACGGCGGACCGAAGCCGGGGTCGAACTTCGATTACTCCGGGCCGTTCACGGAGATGGTGCTGCTCGGCAACCTGGCCATTCGCGTCGGCAAGAAGGTGAAGTGGGACGGCAAGAAGTTGAAGGCCGATCTCCCCGAAGCGCAGAAGCTGGTGACGAAGCCGTATCGCGTGTTCTAGGCCTCAACAGGAATTCATCGAGCAACAGAGAGACACGACATGAAACGATCACTCATTGCATTGCTGGGCGCCGCGTTGGTGAGCTGCGCGGTCACGACGGCCTCGGCCGCATCGGCGAACTGGAAGCTCGCGCTTCAGGCATGGACGTTCAACAAGGACACGTTCTGCGACACGGTGGACAAGGCCAAGGAACTCGGCCTGAAATACATCGAGGCGTTTCCCGGACAGGTCATCGGCGGCGGCATGGAAGGCAAGTTGACGCCCGACTTGGACGTGGCCACGCAGAAGAAGGTGCTCGCGAAGCTGAAGTCAGCCGGCGTCACGCTGATGAACTTCGGCGTGACGGGCGCGAAGGACGAGGCGGGATGGACGAAGCTGTTCGAGTTCGCCAAGGCGATGGGCATTGAGACCATCGTCTCCGAGCCGGCGCCGGAGCAGATGCCGCTCGTGGACAAGCTCGCGAACAAGTACAAGATCAACGTCGCCATCCACAACCACCCGGAGCCGTCGCGCTACTGTAACCCCGACGCCGTACTTGCTGCGATCAAGGGTTGCAGCAAGCGCGTGGGCGCCTGCGCGGACACCGGCCACTGGGTGCGGTCGGGCCTCTGCCCGCTCGCAAGCCTGAAGAAGTTGCAGGGCCACATCATCTCGTTGCATCTCAAGGACCTCAACGAGAAGGCGCGAAAGGCCCACGACGTGCCGTGGGGCAGTGGCATCTCCAATGCCGGGGCGCTGCTGGCCGAAATGAAGCGGCAGGGCTTCTCGGGTGTCTTCGCGATCGAATACGAGCACACCACGCCGCACCTGATGTGCGATGTGAAGAAATGCGTCTGCTACTTCAACAACGCCGCGCCGCTGTCCGAAAAGGACCTGCTGGCGGGCAAGGCGTTGCCGGGTGGGTTTACGTGGAAGCCGGAGGACATCTGGGCCGGTGTGAAGCCTGACGCCGCGGGCAAATGGGACGATTCCATGATGAAGATCGCCGCCCAGCCACCAGCGCCGGAGCAGAAAAGTAAGAAAGAAATCAAGAAAGAGATGAAGAAGGAAAAGAAGAAGGATAAGAAGCAGAAGTAACCCCGGCGCAGATTTCGCGTTGAATATTGGATTGTGCGACAGCCGTGTTGGTGGAAGGGTGCCCTTCGCCAACACGGCTGTCGTGTTTTGAAGCGAAGTGTTCCTTACCGGGTCTCCTGAGCTTCCCGTTGGACATTGGGTGAGCGACTGGGTAATTTCTCGGCCATATTATGCCACTTCCATTGGCACATCCGGCTGCCGTGCTGCCCCTGAGGCGCTATTGCCCCCAGGGGCTCAGTTTCCCTGCGCTCATCATCGGAAGCCTCAGCCCTGACATGGGCTATGCGTTTGCGTTTACAGGTGTTGAAGTGCAGCGGTTCTCACACCATCTCGTTGGGATCGTGTTCTGTCTGCCGGCGGGGCTGCTGGCGTTGTGGGGATTGCATCGCTTGAGCCGCTGGCTGGTCAGGTTTCTGCCCGAGGTCTATCGGACAGCACTGCAGCCGCTGTGCCAGCGTCCACTGGGGCCTCTGGCAGCCATTCTTGTTTCGTTGCTGATCGGAACGATGACACATCTGTTTCTGGATTCGTTCACACACAAGGAGGGATGGTTGACGGGGCAGTTGGAGATTCTGCAGGTTCCTCTCTATCACTACGGCCGCCGCACATTTCGGGTCTGCCATCTTCTTTGGTACGTCTGCTCCTTTGTGGGCATCATCTATGTCTGTCTCGCTTACCAGGAGTGGCTGGCGAAGATCAGGGAGGACATTGCCGCCACATCAAAGGGATCACGGTGGTGGAACGCGTTCCTGCTTGCCTTCGCTGTGATGCTTGTGTCCGCAAGTCATTATCTCACGCGTCATTGGTCGGCGAATTTCGTGGAAGGTGCGTTCGTGTTGTTGGTAGTGGTGTTATTTGCGATGCGGACAGGCACTTTGTCGCAGGCAAGGTGAACCGGAGCGCCACACGCTGCCGGAGTTCAACGAGGATTGGCGCGTGAAGGACGCGGCTTAGCGCGCAGACCGCGTCCGGCTCGCCTTGCCATCGGGACGTTTTTCCATTAAACCTCTTCGTGACGTTGTTTTTGAGATGGAGAAGATTCAACAGGAATAACCATGCCGCTATATCGCGAACAGCATCTTCAGGAAATTTCCCGGAAGTTTCAAATCTACGGCCAGATTCTTCACGCGGAAGCGTGCAAGATCGGGCACATCAACGAGACCTACACCGCCACCTACAATCAGGGCGGTGTGTTGGTTCGCTACATCCACCAGAAGGTGAACCAAACCGTCTTCAAGGATCCCGTGGCCGTGATGGAAAACATCATGCGGGTGACGACACACATCTGGAACGAGTTGATTTCGCAGGGGGCGCGGGAGGTGACACGCCGGGTGTTGACGGTGGTGCCGACGCGCGACGGGAAGTCGTTCTGTCAGGACGGCGACGGCGAGTTCTGGCGCACATTTGTGTTTATCGAAAAGGTGCAGTCGTTTGAGTCGGTGCATACGCCCAACCAAGCGCAGGAAGCAGGGAAGGCGTTTGGGGTGTTTCAAAGCCAGTTGTCCAATCTGCGCGGCCCACGGTTGCACGAGACGATCCTCGAGTTCCACAATACACGGAAGCGGTTTGCGGCGTTGCAGGACGCTATCTCGGAAGACCGTTGCAACCGTGCCGCGTCGGCTGCCAAAGAGATTGAGTTCGCGCTGAAGCAGGAACCGTGGATTGGCACACTGCTGGATGCTCATGCGGCCGGGAAGATTCCGGAGCGCATCACGCACAACGACACGAAGTTCAACAACGTGATGCTCGACTGGGAGACCGGCCATGCGATGTGTGTGCTCGATCTGGACACGGTGATGCCGGGCTTGGTCCTCTACGACTTCGGCGACATGATTCGCACGACCACCAGTCCGACGGTGGAGGACGAGGAAGACCTCTCGAAAGTGGCGATGCAGATGCCAATGTTCGAGGCGCTCGCGCGCGGTTATGTGGGCGCCGCGACAAGTTTTCTGACGCAGGCGGAGAAATCGTATCTGGCGTTTTCCGGCAAGCTGATCACCTTCACCATCGGAATCCGCTTCCTTGCCGATTACCTGTCCGGCGACACCTACTTCCGCGTTCACCGTCCTCACCACAACCTGGACCGATGCCGCACGCAGTTCAAACTGGTGCAGTCCATCGCCGAGCAGGAAGAGGCGATGCAGAAACTGGTGGATGGAATTTAGCGCCGATAAACAATGATTGGTGCGACGATGAATGCCGTCCGTGTTTGCCTCCGTTCCACTGCCGTTTTGCTGATGGCGCTGGCTTGGGGCAGCCTCACCTTCGGCGGCGAGATTCATGATGCAGCCAGGAAGGGTGATGTGGAAAAGGTCAAGGCTTTGCTTAAAACCAATCCCGAATTGGTTTTTAGTAAAGACAAACGGAGCTTGACGCCTTTGCACGCTGCGGCCAATGGGGGACACCCTGATGTTGCGAAATGGCTGCTGGCCAACAAAGCCAATGTCGAGGCCAAGGACTACGTAGGCCGGACGCCTTTGCACTATGCGGTGTCGCTGCGGGCGAACAAGCATGTTGCCAGATTGCTTCTGGCCAAAGGAGCCGAGGTCAATGCTAAGG
Organism: Verrucomicrobiia bacterium; assembly: GCA_041651735.1. Lineage (GTDB taxonomy): Bacteria > Verrucomicrobiota > Verrucomicrobiia > CAIQCK01 > CAIQCK01 > CAIQCK01. Next base: position 21,951 of record JBAZIR010000033.1, read on the forward strand.
ACAAGGACGGCCGGACGCCTTTGCGCGAAGCGGCGACATGGTCGCGCCACGAGGACGTGGTGGCATTACTGCTGGCCCACAACGCCGAAGTCAATGTTCGGGACAAGAACGGCAGAACGCCTTTGCAGCAAGCGGTGATAATGGGCCACAAGGACTTGGCGGAATTACTGCTGGCCAACAAGGCCGACTACACTATTTTTGAAGTAGCCGCCATTGGCGACTATAAGAGGGTCAAGGCTTTGCTCAAAACGAATCCCGATCTGGCCTTCAGCAAAACCCAAAGCGGCTGGACGCCTTTGCACTCGGCGGCGGCGGCGGGACACAAGGACGTGGCGAAATTACTGCTGGCCAACAAGGCCGACGTTAATGCTAATAAAAACAACGGTAACACACCTTTATTCGCGGTGGTACGAAGGGACAAACCGGCATGGCGCAAGAAGGAGATGGTCGCATTGCTGCTGGCCAACGGGGCAGATGCCAATACCAAGCTCGAAAACGGCTGGACGCCCTTGCACTCGGCGGCGGCTGATGGCCGCAAGGACATAGTGGATTTGCTGCTGGCCAACAAGGCCGAGGCCAATGTGGAGGACAGCCAAGGCCAGACGCCTTTGCACTGGGCGGCAAATAAGGACGTGGCGAAATCACTGTTGGCCCGCAAAGCCGAGGTCAATACCAAGGACGACGAAGGCGAGACGCCGTTGCATATAGCGGCGGATTCTGGCCGCAAGGACGTGGTGGAGTTTCTGCTGGACCACAAAGCTGAGGTCAATGCCAAAGACAATAGCGGCAAGAGAGCTTTGCACGTGGCGGCGTCTCATGGCCACAAGGACTTGGTGAATTTGCTGCTGGCTAACAGGGCCGAGATCAATGCCAAGGATAACGAGGGCAGGACGCCTTTGCGCCAAGCGGCGGCGATGGGCCTCAAGGACGTAGTGGCACTGTTGCTGGCCAAAAAGGCCGAATACACTCTTCTTGACGTAGCCGCCATTGGCGACTTGAGAAAGGCCCAGGCTTTGCTCAAAGGCAATCCTGCTCTGGTTTTCTGTAAAGACGAGGATGGCGAGACGCCTCTGCATTTGGCGGCAGGGGTTTGGGGCAACGTGGATATGGTGGCTTTGCTGCTGGAACATAAAGCCGACGTCAATGCCAAGGCCAAGGACGGCAGAACTCCTTTGCGCATGGCGGTGGGGAGGTGTGAGTTATTGACGAGTGCCGGCTGTCCTGAGGCAATATTGAAGTGCCGCAAGGCTGTGGTGGAGTTGCTGCGCCAACGCGGCGGCCACGAATAGACCGTGATCGCGTCTAGCCCATCACCAGTTATTTCAGCGCCGCGCTGACAATCTTCTGGGCTTCGGCGATGATGGCTTCGAGGTGGGATTGGCTCTTGAAGCTCTCAGCGTAGAGTTTGTAAATGTTCTCCGTGCCCGAGGGCCGCGCGGCAAACCATCCGTTTTCCGTGGTGACCTTCAACCCGCCGATGTCCGCATTGTTGCCGGGGGCCTTGGTCAGTCGGGCGGTGATCGTCTCGCCGGCCATGGTGGTTGCGGCGACGGCTTTGGGTGAGAGCTTCTTCAGCTTCTGCTTTTGTTCTGGCGTGGCGGGCGCGTCAATGCGGGTGTAATACGGCGTGCCGAACTCCTTCGTCATCTCTAGGTAATGACTGCCGGGGTCTTCGCCGGTGACGGCGGTGATCTCGGCAGCCAGCAGGCCGAGCAGCGGGCCGTCCTTGTCGGTGGTCCACACCGTGCCGTCCCTGCGCAGGAAACTCGCCCCGGCGCTCTCCTCGCCGCCGAAACAGAACGAGCTGTCAATCAATCCGGCTGCGAGGAATTTGAATCCCACCGGCACTTCGCAGAGTGTCCTGCCTAGGCTGGCGACGACACGGTCAATCAGGTTGCTGCTGACGAGTGTTTTACCGACGGCTGCCGTTGCGGGCCAGTTGGGGCGATGCGTGAGCAGATAGCGGATGGCGACGGCGAGGTAATGGTTGGGGTTCATCAGCCCGACCGAGGGCGTGACGATCCCATGGCGGTCGGAGTCGGGGTCGTTGCCAAAAGCGATGTCAAACTGGTCCTTGAGTTTGACCAGGCCAGCCATCGCGTAAGGACTGGAGCAATCCATCCGGATCTTGCCGTCGTGGTCCAGCGTCATGAAGCTGAACGTCGGATCAATGCGCTTGTTGACCACCTCGATATTCAGGCCGTAATGCTCGCGGATCGGCTCCCAGTAGCCCGCCGCCGCGCCGCCGAGCGGGTCCACGCCAATCTTGATGTGCGCGGCGCGGATCATGTCCATGTCAATCACCGCGTCGAGGTCCTTCACGTAGGGCCACACGAAATCGGTGGGATGCGTCGTGGGTGCCTTCAAAGCGGTGGAGCAGGGGATGCGCTTGACCTCCTTGTTGCCGCCGCGCAGCAGAACGTTGGCACGATCTTGAATCCAGTTGGTGACATCGGTGTCAGCGGGGCCGGCGGTGGGAGGGTTGTATTTCATGCCGCCGTCAGCCGGCGGATTGTGCGATGGCGTGATGAGGACGCCGTCGGCAAGGCCCTCTTTTCGACCGCGATTATAAACGAGAATGGCGCGGGAAATGGCGGGCGTCGGCGTGAAGCCGTCGTTCTCTTGGATGCACGTCTCGACGCCGTTGGCGGCGAGCACCTCCAGCGTCGTGCGCTCGGCGGCGATCGAGAGACCGTGTGTATCCTTGCCCATGAGCAACGGGCCGTTGATGCCCTTGGATCGGCGGTAGTCGCAGACGGCTTGGGCGATCGCCAGCACATGCGCCTCGGTAAACGTGCTTTCGAGCGACGTGCCACGATGACCGCTGGTACCAAAGCTCACGAGCTGGTTTGCGTCGGCGAGATCGGGTGTGCGGGTGTGATACGCCCGTTCGAGATCGGCGACATCAATCAACATTTCCGCCGGAGCGGTTTTTCCTGCCAGTGGATGTGGTTTCATGAAATTACGTGTGTGCGAAACATGCCTCAAGCTGCCGCGCGAGTCGAGCGCGAGCTACTGGCCGCCTTGCGCCAGCCATGCGGTGGTGACCAGATCGAACTCGGCGTCGGCCTCGGGATTCACCTTCTGCCGGTCGGGATGCTGGCGGAACCATTCGACGGACTCACGGATGCCTGCGCGGAACGGCTTGCGGCACTGGAATTCGGGTACGAACCGCTTGATCTTTGAGTTGTCGAATATGGCGGGGTTGGCCTTGTCTCCCTTGACCGTGCCGATGAGCCGCGGGCAATGCTGACAGATGAACTCGACGGGAATCTTCATGAT
>JBAZIR010000034.1:0-24788 GCA_041651735.1 Verrucomicrobiia bacterium
TTCGGAGTTCTTGCGAGAGATGCATTGAAGTTTAGTTGGATAACCCATGGCGGGAATATATCTAGTCTTATAACTAGATACCAGTCAAAAATTAAACCGTGTTCCATAGTCATGAGCCAAACTCCAGAGCCGTTGGAGAATCCAACGGCTGACTTGGTAATGGCTCGTCCTTGACCTCTTCAGTGTGTTGTGAACAACCCGCCAGAATCAGACACATGAGAAGCATTAAGGGCGATTTGTAGAATCCCTTCCCGATATTCATGACGAATCTCTCTCGGTGATGCAACCGCCGTCAATGACTGGACCGCAGCAGATTCTGAAACTGGTCATGGCGATTGTCCAGCGATTAGGCGACAGCTTCATTCTCTCCGCCACCCACCCGTCTGATTTCGGCGCTGAGAGAATGTGCTCTACAGAGCGCTCCCAAATCCTGCGACGGAGTCGCGGGCTACCCAACCGTGCCGGCTACTTGGCGCCACCGAGGCGGGCGTTGAGGTCCAGAACGTTGGCGTTGGGAGGAGGGGTGAAGACGAACAGGGCGTCGTCCAACTGGAGATTCAGCCGCACGGCGCTGAGGTCCATGGCCAGCGCGGGATTGCCACGCAAGTCGTTGACAACGATGCGATGGACAAAACCGTCGTCGGAACTGATCCACACCTGCAACGCGCTGATCTGCACGTCGCCGGGCATCGCAGCAGCCTTCGGTTTGCCAACGAGACGGTAGAACTGCCGGCCACCGAGCTCCTGCACGCCTTCGGTGACAAAACCGAGACGCGCGCGAAACTTCTGCAGCAATGCCAGCGGATTGACCTCGTTGATGGGGTTCAGGTTGTGCGGGTCTTCCTTGGAGCCGGCAATGGGGCGGTTCATGTCGAGTTTGTAGATGCCGCGCAGCTTGTCCTGGCTGACGATTTGCCACGCGACGCCGTCTGCACCGGAAATAATGGTCTGGCCGAGGTCGCGGCCTTTGATTTGCATCATGAAATCCGCGCGGCCCTTCTCGACGGCGGGCTGGCCGGGACTGCCCGCCGGTTGGCGCACGAAACGCACCGTGCCGCTCTGGACGACGGTGAGCAAGCCCTCGCTGATGTTCTTGATGAAGTTGGCCTGCCACGACTTCACGGCGGCCAGCCGCGTGTCGTGGTACTTCAGCACCACGTCGGCCGCCGGCAGGGCCGGCTTGGCGTCCGGCGTCTGCGCGAGCAACGGCGCGACGGCGATGATTGAGAGTAGAAGGTATCGAATCACGCCAGACAGTCTAGCAACGCACCGGCGTGAGACAATGCAATTTACGCCCAAGCCGAACAGCGCTTGCAGTGGCCACGGGCCGGAAACAGCCTGTCCTCACTCCCTGCTCAGCCGCTCGATGGCTCGCGCCAGCTTCTCGCGATGTTGCAACAGCGGTGTCGGGTCGGTGCTGAAGTGCGTCATGTCGGTGAAGACTGACGCGGGCGCTTTCAACAACGCCTCAGCCGCCGCATCCGGCTTCGATTTCAGCAGCTCGCGCAGCAACGCGAAATACTCGTAGTCCTCGACGCCGTCGCGCAGGATTTCCCAGCGGAGCGAGCTGACAGGGCCATCGAGGAATTTCTGCTTCCGGTCGTTGTCGCGGTTGGGCGGATAGATGAAACGGCCGTCGCCGTTGCCCCACGTGCCGCTCTCGCTATAGCTCATCGGGTCTTCCCACGGATTCTGCCGCGCGGGCGGCTTGAACCGCGTGCGCTGGTTCCACCAGTTGGTTTCCCAGATGAGGATGCCCTCGACGCCGTAGCCCCACGTCTGCCACAGCCATGTCCGCAGCTCGACCGCCGCGTGGTCAATGAACTCGGTGCAATACGGCGCGTGCGGCCAGCAGCAGATGTACCACCAGATATGTTCGCCCGCGCGCTGGCGTTCGCGGCAGATGTCCGGCCGGTGGTTCGGCGTCACCGGGCACCAGATGTCCACCGCGCCGATCAGCTCCGGCCCTGGCTCTTCCGTCAACATTCGCGCCAGTTTTGGCGCAAGGCGCTTGATCTGCTCGTTGTTGCGGCGCACGGGCGCGTAGTCGTTCCGCTCCGGCTCGTCATACCAATAGAGATACGCCTTGCGCAGCCAGCCTTTCTGTTCGAGATGGTCCACAAGCTGCCGCGCGTAGTCACCCCACAACGCCTCGTATTCCGGCGTGCCCTGCTTGAACCCGCCAAACTCTCCATCGTGCCACGGCTTGCCCTGGCCGCCCCAGCCCGTCCCCTGCAACGGCAGCCGGAACGTGTTGAAACCGAACTCATCCAGATAGCGCGTCGCCGCCGCGTCGAATTGCGTCCAGTCCAGCTTCACGCGCGGCGGGCTGGCGGTTTTGTCGAACTGGATGCCGATCCTCGCCCTGCCCATCGGCCAGTAGGGCGAGATGCGGTGCGCGGCGAAGTTCTGCATGTATTTGTCCCACACCGCCGCCAGTTCCTCGTCGGTGGTGAGGTTGTGATACGCCTTCACCGCCTCCACGCTGACGCCGAGCGCCGTTTTCAGACGCGTCTCCTTCGGCAGCGTGAAATTCCAGACATGCACGCGCAGCGGTACCTTCGCCTTCCACGACGAGCGGTCGAACTTTGACCGTGGTTTTTCTTTCAGCTCGATCACGCCTTGATAGTCACCCGCCGGCACGCCGTCGGGAACGAACACAGTGAACCACAGCGGCGTGTTGCGGCCCACGTCCGCCGTGAACTCCTCGCCCTGCGCCAGTGGCGGCAAGGGGTCGGGCCACGTTTCGGTCACACCCGTCTCGTCGGTCGGCGTGTCCACGCGCACGTAGGCGACGCGATGGATGGCAACGTTCTCGCTTGGGATCTTTGCGCCACGCGGCCCGCGAAGATCGCTGACGCTGACGCTGACCTTTGGCACCGTCTTCAGCGGGTTGATCGCGATCTGGAAACTCTCCCGCTCGTTCCGCGCAGCGCTGATGCGGATCAGCGACTGCGGATTGCCTTTCGGTATGGGCCGCTCACGGCTGATCTTCCGCGCTGATTCACACCACCAGAGGCCAACATGGGCTTTCTCCTCGCTGAGCCGCCAACCGTAGCCAGACGCGAACAACATGGGCACGCTCAGGGACACACGCGCTGCAAACAGCTCCCGCTGGCTCCGCAGGTCACGCTCGACAAACCGAAATTCGTACTCACCGGCGTCATGCACATCGTAACGCAGTTCAACCACCTCCGAGTGGCCGGGGTAAAGCGTGACGCCCCTGCTGGACGTCGAGACGCGCTGGTCGCCACGCCACACTTCCAGCGTGGCAAGCACCTTGGCCTGCTCGTCGGAATCGTTCCGCAAGCGCCACATTGAGTTGTGATCGCCGCCGGGCAGAGGATCGCCAAGCGTCTCGCAGACAGCATTCAACAGCTTGTCCGATTGCTGGATCTCGACGAAATCCGTCCGCCCGCGGCCGTCGGTGGTCCGCCCGGCCAATTGCGCCTCGTAAGTGTAGCTGCTGACTTGAAACGACGCGGATTTCGGCTTCTCCTTCTCAGTTCCACTCTCAGCGCGCAGCCGCACATAAACCACGGCCGCCGGGAACATCCGCGCTGGCAGGTCCACCGTGTGCTCTCCCAAGCCGGCGGTTTCGCCCACCGATGTCCACGTCAGCCGGTCGAAACTCATCTCGATCATGCACCGCCCTCCCTGGTAATGGCAGATGTTGATCGTCACCTTGCCGTTCCGCTGCGTGTGGCTGCCGACCTGATGCTTGTAGACGACGTAGCCGCCGGGGCCGAACGTCCAGCGGTTGCTGTTGAACCCCGCCATGTGCGCGTCAAGCGGATGCGAGTAGTTGCCGCCGTCGCCGCCCAACTGCGTGCGGAACCGGTAGAGGCTGTCGCTCACCGTCTCGCCCTGGCCAAGCTCGACGCCGGCGATGCGCGCGTGGACGGCCTGCACCGGCCTCAGTTCCACGTCGTCGAACATCGCCGTGCCTTTCATGTGCCAGTGACCCAGCCGCAGACAGGCGCCCGGCGACACGACCGTCGGCACTGTGAACACAAATGATTTTTGATCCCACGAGTCGCTCACCGGCAGGTCGCGATTGGCGAACGACGGCCCGCTGATGAGGTTGCCCGTCGTTCCCGGCGCGCAACGCGCATAGAACGAGAACCGGTAGAGGCGCGACGGCTCGAACTTCACCCCGTCGCATTGCCAGGAGTTCGAGTCCTCGCCCGAACCCGTCACGGCGACGCAGCGCGCGCCGGTGCGGCCTTGTGCGCTCCACTCGCCCGGCGGCGCCGAGAGTTTCCAGCCGTCGGGAACGTTGCCGCCGCCTTGTTCAAACGATGGATTGGGAACCTGCGCGCCCGCCGTCCACGCGACCGCAAGCACCGATAGCAACCAGAGCCGTTTCATGGGCGGCAGCATAGATGCGCGCCGCCGGTGTTTCAACGCCGGGCTGAAACGCGAATTGTTACATTTTGGGTGCGTTGACTTTCCTCCTCGCGGCCCGTATAAAGCTCCTTTCCATGATAACGCGATATTCACGACAGCCGATGCGGGAAATCTGGACCGAACAGCGCAAGCTGGAAATCTGGCTCCAGATCGAAATCCTTGCCTGCGAGGCACTCAGCAAGGCGGGCCTCGTGCCAAAGGCCGATCTCGCCGTCATCAAGAAGCGTGCCAAGTTCGACATCGAGCGCTGCCGCGAGATCGAGAGGCTCACCAACCACGACGTCATCGCGTTCCTGACGTGCGTGAACGAGAACATCGGTCCGTCGTCGCGCTGGCTGCATTACGGCATGACCTCCAGCGACCTGCTGGACACGACGATGGCCGTCCAGATTCAACAGAGCGCCGACATCCTGCTAGACGACCTGCGCGCGCTCCGCGAGGTCATCGCCCGCCGCGCCCGCGAGCACAAGTTGACGCCGATGATCGGCCGCAGCCACGGCATCCACGCCGAGCCGGTCACGTTCGGGCTGAAGATGGCGCTGATGTATGACGAGTTTGGCCGCGCCATCCAGCGGCTGGAGAACGCCAGGGAAGCCTGTCGTGTGGGCAAGATCAGCGGCGCTGTTGGCACGCACGCGCATCTCGACCCGAAGATCGAGGACTATGTCTGCAAGAAGTTGGGCCTGAAGGCGGCGACGCTCTCGACACAGATCATCCAGCGCGACCGGCACGCGGAGTTCCAGGCGGCGATGGCCGTCATCGGCTCCTCGGTCGAACGCTGGGCGACGGAGTTCCGCCACCTCCAGCGCACCGAGGTGCTGGAGGCGGAGGAGTATTTCGGCGAAGGCCAGAAGGGCAGCAGCGCCATGCCGCACAAGCGAAACCCGATCACTTGCGAGCGGCTTGCCGGCCTCTCGCGCGTGCTCCGCGGCAACGCGCTGGCGGCGATGGAGAACGTGGCGCTCTGGCACGAGCGCGACATCACGCACAGCTCGGTGGAGCGCGTCATCTTCCCCGATTCCTGCACATTGCTCGACTACATGCTCTCGCTGCTGACGAAGGTCGTGGACCAGTTGCTGGTCTATCCGGAGAACATGGAATCCAATCTCTGGAAGTCGAAGGGCCTGTTCTTCAGCCAGAGCGTGCTGCTGGCGCTGGTCAAACGCGGCGCGACGCGCGAGGAAGCTTACAAGTGGGTGCAGGATGCCTCGATGAAGACCTGGCGCGGCACCGACAGCCTGCTCGCGAACATGAAGGCTCATCCGGAGATTTCGAAACGGTTATCGAAGAAAGAGATCGAACAGGCCTGCGATCTGAAACAACATTTCAAACACGTGAACTGGACGTTCAAGAAACTCGGCATCGAATAACAATGAAAGCGAAGATTTACGTTACCCCAAAAAAGGCCGTGCTCGACCCGCAGGGCAAGGCGGTCGCCAACGCGCTCCACTCGCTCGGTTACGCCGCCGTCGGCGATGTCCACATCGGCAAATACATGGAGATTGAGTTGAAAGCAACCGATCAGGCCGCGGCAAAACAACAACTCGATGAGATGTGCCATCGCATCCTCTCCAATCCGGTCATCGAGGACTACCGCGTCGAACTTGAGGGCTGAGCCGCTTTCGCGTTTCGCAATACGCATCACGTCATGAAATTCGGCATCATCCAATTCCCCGGCTCCAACTGCGACCTCGACAAGCTCTGGGTCTTGCAGGACGTCCTCAAACAGGAAGCCCGCTATCTCTGGCACAAGGACACCGATATCGGCGACCTCGACTGCATCGTCGTGCCGGGCGGCTTCAGCTATGGCGACTACCTGCGCACAGGCTCCATCGCGCGCTTCTCGCCCGTGATGAAGGCCGTCGCCGACCACGCTGCCAAAGGCAAGCTTGTCATCGGCATCTGCAACGGTTTCCAGATTCTCTGCGAAGCCGGCCTGCTGCCTGGCGCGCTGTTGCGCAACCGCTCGCTCCAGTTCCGTTGCGAGCATATTTACCTGCGCGTCGAAACGACCCGGTCGCCGTTCACAAACGCCGCGCGGCGAAAACAGATCATTCGCGTTCCCGTGGCCCACGGCGAGGGCTGCTACTTCGCCGACCCGGAAACGATCACCGAATTGAAGAAGAACAATCAAATTCTGTTCCGTTACGTGGATGCCAAAGGCAAGGTTATTGACACCGCCAGCCCGAATGGCGCGGTCGAGAACATCGCCGGCATCTGCAACAAAGCGCGCAACGTCTGCGGCATGATGCCGCACCCCGAGCGCGCCTCCGAAGAAACACTCGGCAGCACCGACGGCCGGGTTGTTTTCGAAAGCATCTTGAACCAGCTGCGAGGGTAAGTGCGGAATGCGGAGTGCGGAATGCGGAATTATGAAGAGCATGGCAACGAGCAACCTCAAAAAGCGAACGTGCGAGTTTGCGCTGCGAGTCATCCGGCTGGTGAACACCTTGCCGAAGGATCGCGCCGCTGACGTGATCGGGAAGCAACTTCTGCGTTGCGGTTGCTCGGTTGGCGCAAACTACCGCGCCGCGTGCCGCGCAAAGTCGCAGGCAGATTTCATAGCCAAGATGGCGATCGTTGAAGAAGAAGCGGACGAGACGATGTATTGGATGGATCTGCTGGCTGAGTCCGGCCTCATCAAGAAAGACCGCATTGCCAACCTTTTCGACGAAGCCAACCAGCTTGTCGCAATAACCGTTTCCTCCATCCGCACAGCGCGGACACATCATTCATGAATGGCTCCGCCATCCATCTTCCGCATTCCGCACTCCGCATTCCGCATTTAGAGGCACTATGACTGACCCCAAGATTACACCAGAGTTGATCGCCGACCACGGCATCACGCCGGAGGAATTCGAACGCATCAAAGGCATCCTCGGCCGCGAGCCGAACTTCACCGAGCTGGGCATTTTCTCGGTGATGTGGAGCGAGCACTGTTCCTACAAGAACTCCAAACCGGTGCTGAAGACTTTCCCGACCAAAGGCCCGAAGATCCTCGTCGGTGCGGGTGAGGAGAACGCCGGCGTCACCGACATCGGCGATGGCTGGGCCATCTCGTTCAAGATCGAGAGCCACAATCACCCCAGCGCCGTCGAGCCGTTCCAAGGCGCGGCGACGGGCGTCGGCGGCATCCTGCGCGACATCTTCACGATGGGCGCGCGGCCGATCCTGAACATGAACTCGCTGCGGTTCGGACCGATTGAAGGCGACGACGAGGCGGCGCGGCGCAACAAGCGGCTCTTCGCCGGCGTCGTCGGCGGCATCGCCCACTACGGCAACTGCATCGGCGTGCCCACGATCGGCGGCGAGGTGTATTTCGACGAGAGCTACGAGGGCAACCCGCTGCTCAACGCGCTCTGCCTCGGCATCCTGCGCCACGAGCAGATCGCACGCGGCGCGGCCAAGGGCACGGGCAACCCCGTTTTCTACGTCGGCCCCGCCACGGGCCGTGACGGCCTCGCGGGCGCGGCGTTCGCGTCGCGCGAACTGACCGAGGAATCGCACGAGGACCGGCCCGCGGTGCAGGTCGGCGACCCGTTCATGGAGAAGCTCGTGCTCGAAGCCGTGCTCGAACTGCTCCAGACCGACGCCGTTGTCGGCATCCAGGACATGGGCGCGGCGGGTCTGACCTGCTCGACGTGCGAGACCGCCTCGCGCGCTGGCACGGGCATCGAGATTGACCTCGCGAAGGTTCCGCAGCGCGAGCCGGGCATGACGCCTTACGAAATCATGTTGAGCGAGAGTCAGGAGCGCATGCTGGTCATCGTCCAAAAGGGCCGCGAGGCTGAAGTGCAGCGCATTTTTGACAAGTGGGACCTCCCGTGGGCCGAGATCGGCTTTGTCACGGACACCGGCCTGATGCGCGTGAAGAACCACGGCAAAGTCGTCGCTGAGATTCCCGCCGCAAAGCTCGCCAATGACGCGCCGGTCTATTATCGCGAGTCGAAGGAACCCGGCTATTTCGCCAAGACGCGCGCATGGAAGGTCAGCGAACTCCCGCCGCTCAGCGATCCGCAGAAGGTTCTGCCGGAACTGCTCGCGTCGCCGAGCGTCGCGTCGAAGAACTGGGTCTATCGCCAATACGATCACATGGTCCAGACACGCACCGTCGTATGCCCCGGCAGTGACGCGGCCGTTGTGCGACTCAAGCTCAGCTCGCCGCCGGCGAAAGACCGCTATCTCGCCATCACCACGGACTGCAACGGCACCTACTGCTACCTTGATCCTCAAACCGGCGGCGCCATCGCGGTAGCCGAGGCGGCGCGCAATATCGTCTGCTCCGGCGGCCAGCCGCTCGCGTCCACCGACAACCTCAACTTCGGCAACCCGATGAAGCCGGAGATCTTCTTCCAGGTTCGCGAGGCTGCGAAAGGCATCACCGCAGGCTGCAATACCTTCAACACGCCGATCACGGGCGGCAACGTCAGCTTCTATAACGAAAGCCCCACCGGCGCAATCGACCCGACGCCTGTCATCGGCATGGTCGGCCTCATCGATGACATCGCACACATCACAACGCAGTGGTTCAAGAACCGCGGCGATGTGATCATCCTCGCCGGCAACGCCGTGGACAGCGCCGACCCATATCTCGGCCTCGGCGGCAGCGAATACGCCAAGCGCCTGCACCACATCAAAGCCGGCCTCCCGCCACGGCTTGACCTCGCGACAGAAAAGAAGCTTCAGGACGCCGTGCTCGCGCTCATTCGCGCCGGCAAGATCAAGAGCGCGCACGATTGCAGCGAGGGCGGCCTCGCCGTCGCGCTGGCCGAAAGCTGCATCTCAAAGCATCCCGGTCGCAATACACCAGAACTCATTGGCGCCAAGGTGAACCTCGGCGCCTTCGCCAAAGGCACGCGTCTCGACGCGCTGCTCTTCGGCGAAGCGCAATCGCGCATCATCTTGAGCGTCGCAAAGGAAGATGCCGACGCGGTCGTCACGCAATTGAAGACCCAAGGCGTGCCCGCCGCTGCTATCGGCACCGTCGGCGGCAAAGCACTGTCGATCAAAGCCGGCAAGGTCGCCTGCAAGTGGGCCGTCGCCGACCTTTACGACGGTTGGTGGCATTCCATTGCGCGGAAGATGGCGTAGCAGTCACCGATGTCGTAGTCTCACGCCGTGCGCCGACGTTGCAGTGAGCTTCGTCGGCCCGCAAGGGCCGCCGGGAGAAGTTTCAAATCAACAACTCAACGACGCGATCAACAACGTCAGCGTAAATACGAGCGCCAACACCAACGCCGTCCAACTGTTCGACCCCAACGCCGACCTACCAACCATCATCGCGAAGCTGAACGAGTAGATTCAGGCACAGAGGAGATGAAAGCTTTGGTTCTTGCCTTTGCATTCTCCACTCGCCTCCTTGCGACCCGCCGCCGCCAAGCGAAGCGTTCAGAGATTGGACCAACAGTGTTCGCGTTGGGGGAACTTTGCGCTTGCGACTTGGTGGGAGGCCGCTAGGATGCCGCCGATGTTCGAGCAAGCCATGAAGAACGGTATGGTGGCTCCGTGGTGGAGCAATCCAACCGAGAAGCAGGCCGAAAACCAGTGCCGCTCTGCTAAGCGGTTCGAAACGAAATTCCTATCCTTCGTATGAATCCACTCGATCTTGTTCAGGAACCTCGGTTTCAAAAAGGGTTGGTGGCTTTTGCCGCTGGTTACGCAAAGCGAATGCTGGAGAGCCAATATAACCGTCTCGGACAGACCCAAGCAGGAAAACGGTTGCGGGGGCTAAACTACCCAACGAAGCTTGGCATTGAAGTGGCCCTGAATCTGGCTTCGGCTTCGCTTAACGCTTACGAAGACAAGTTACCTGGGAAAGCTTGGAAGGAATTTCTTATGCAGTTGGCGGAGGACGCCCCCTCCGAGATTTCGAAGCGGATATTGAATGGCGACACCGAAATTGCCGCCGCAGTGCGCGAGGCAGGTGAGTCGCCTGAAATTGTCGGTGCTGTCTTGCGGAGCATGGCTGAAATGGACACCGCGAGTTTGGAAGCTCTTCTGTCGGCAGCGAAGAGTTCAATGGTTGAAGATCGGCAAGCCTTGGCACAAACGCTACTCGATAAGATTGCATCCGGCCAAACGCCCACGACGCCCAAGCTGCCGCCCAATACGAAGCTTGCCCAAGTTCAAGACACGCGCGACACCAGTGATAGGAAAACTTCAGGATCGCCGCTTCGAGACATGACATCGGGACTGGCGGGGCTGAACGAACGACTGGAAAAGCGACGGCAGAAGAGAAACTGAATCACCGAGACTTAAGCCATGCCTGCGAACAATGAATTCTGGCCGTTGGTGAAAGAGCTGTTCCGGTTTCTATCCAACATGACCGCCCTAGGGGTTGATGAAGCCGGCAGACTCCTGACGGCATACTTTGGCAAGGTGAAGAAGTGGAGCGTCCGCTTCATCGTGGCCATATTCGCGCCACTGATCGTGGTTGTTCCTTGTCTCGCATTCCATGCAAAAGCAGGATGGCTCTACGCTGCGTATGTCATCTGGGCAGGTCTGGTCGCTGTCGCGTGGTTTCTGCTGCTGGTGCCGATTTACTGGGCAATGCGTCGGGCGGGCAGAGTCTTCCCGAGCCTTCGCGAAGATATCCTGCACATCATTGGTCTAATCCGCAATTTCCTGCTCCTCGTAATCTTCCTCTTCTCTCTCCTCGTGCTGGGGCTCATTTTTCCACGGCACATGGATCAGTTGCTTTGGGCCATTGGCAACAAAACGGGCGGCGTCATCGCCGCCTCAGTGCAGCAACACGAAGTCACCGCCGAGTGGAACAAACTCCGGTGGTTCAACAACACGGGCGACGCGCAGGTGTGGTATTCGGAAGATTCTAGCCATCGGTTTCGGCTTTGGGGTGCACCCGGCTTTGACCCTGACACGGGCCGCGAACTGCAGCCCGTGAAAGACGAGACCACGCGGCAGAAGCTGATTGCACAGTTTGAGGATGAGCGGCGGCGGAAACAGCAGGAACAGGCTGCTGCTGCCGAGACACGTCGGAAACAGGAAAAAGCCGCTGCTGAAGTGCGGCATAAGGAAGAACTGGCGGCAGCCGAGATGGCAAAGCGAGAGATCGAAGCCAAACGTGTAGCGGAGGAAAAGGTCGTCGAGATGGCAAAGCGAGAGATCGAAGCCAAACGTGTAGCGGAGGAAAAGGCCGCCGTGATCGCCAAGCAAGAGGCTGAGGTCAGACGTATGGCAGAGGAGAAAGCAGAAGCTGAAAGGCAGCTACAAGCCACGCGCGAAACGTTAGCGCGCTACTTTCCCTCCCCTTGGCTTGCCGATCAAACGGCCCGAACTGACTACGGCATCATCATCGCTCGGAACGCGAGCACCGTGGACTCGGAGGCAGAGACACTTACTCAGGCAATCGTCGCGGCGTGTCCGCCAAAGACAACTACCACAAAAATTCTTCCTGCCTTCGCAGGCGACGGAAAGATTACCGCGATCTTGACAGGCGATAGGTCCGGCATTACCACGCTTCACCTGAAAGACTTTTTCAAAAACGTGATCGCTGGAGACTTTTCGGTTGCGAGATCCAGAAACACGAGCGCGACCGAGACTTTCTCGGCCAGCTTGCGCCTCACAGTGAAGAGTTTCGACCCAGCCACTGGCGCTGAGAAGGCCGCGGTCGTCATCGAAGCCAAAGGCGTTGGCTTCTCAGAGGCTGGCGCAGAAACAATGGCTGTAGAACGAGCCGTTGAGCAAATGAAGAAAAAGAAGCTGGAGGCAGTTCTCGTCTTATGAAATTCAAACCCTGCTGCATAATCGCTGTGGCGATGGTCGCGTTTCTTGCGACCGCAACTGCGAACGCCCAGTCCATGGACTCGGAGATAAAGACAATCACAACCAAGCTGGCAAAAGATCTCGCCGCCAAAGGACGCAAGAAAGTTGCCGCGCTCGATTTCACTGATTTGCAGGGCAGGCCTACGGAACTCGGCCGTTTTCTGGCCGAGCAGGTTTCGGTGGAAATGGTTGGCGCAAGCGAGGTGTCAGTGGTTGATCGCGCGAACATCAAGAGCATCCTCGCCGAGCACAAGCTGAGCGAGGAAGGTCTGGTCAACCCGGAGAACGCAAAGAAGATCGGCCAGTTCGCCGGTGTGGATGCAATCCTGATTGGCACCGTGACCTCGCTGGATGACGGAGTTGTGTTAACCATCAAGGCCGTCGCCACGGACACCGCCGAGATCGTTGCTGCCGGCAAGACGAAGTTTTCCAAGACCAGCGAAATTCAACAGCTTCTGACCCGAAGCGTTGGCTCAACTTCACAAGCGGGCGCAACGGTTACTGGCACCTCTGGGCGTTACGAAGAAGTAAATAATGCCATTGTTACGAAGGACTTCGACACGCTACGAGTTGCATTGAAAACAATTCGGCGGGTTAAAGGGAATTCTAATTATACTAATAATCAAGGTTTGGTATGCGTTTTTGAATTGAGCAATCGCGACCTTTCCCGCCCACTGCTGGTGGCGGCAAATTCTATTTATGGTCAGCAGATACGTGCAACACTGATTGACTCCAGCGGTCATAAATGGCAGCCACAATCAGTGAGCAATGACATGCAAGGATTGACACACCTCTCTGCCAGCACATCCTATACTCCAACAGATATCGTTAAGTTATTGAATGAGAAGGCGGAGAATTGTGTTTATGGATCTACGATAACGATTCAACCGGGGCAAAGCATCCGAGCGACAATAACGTTTTGGAAAGATCGGTCTGGTCAAAGTCAGGAGCCGTCCACCTCTTTCCAGCTTGAGTGTGAGCTTGTGGTCGGCATCGTGGAATCCGGGAACTCCAAGAACTATTCACTGGTCAACCTGATGTTGGATAAGCTCACCGTGCCGTGAGTCAGTCGAACGGCGACCGGCGGCAGCGTGCTCCTCGTCGGCGGTTTCGCGCGGCAACGCGTGGCGGACGGCGCAGGAAAGCGCTACCGGCGAATAGTTGGTGGTTCGCAGGCATGAGCCTTACTGGGAGCGGCGGTTTTCGAACCGCCGCACCGTTGTCATCACGCCGAACCGTGCGTCGACTCGAAAACCGCCGCTCCCAGCTAACGAGGAAGCAATCCGATGCGTTGACTGACCGTGAGCAACCCGACAACGAACAACTGCAAGCGCGACAATCTCCTGAGTCGCGCCGTGGCCCTGCTTTCCCCCAATCTGCCAGCGCTGGCGCTGATGGTTTTCGGATTCGTGGCGGAATCCGTGCTGTCGGGACGCGGTTCTGACACGATCTATCAGCATGGGCTGTTGCTGGTGTTCCTGTCGCTGCTGTTCCTCGCGTGGTTTTGGCACACCGCGGCTTGGGGCGTCTGGGCTGTCTGTGCCATCGCCGGGAAGTTGACCGTAAACCGGCCCGTCTGGCTGCGACGAGTCGTTATTGTTGTTCTCTCGATTCCGTTCGCTGTGCTCGCGTTCCTGTATCTGGCGAGCTGGGCGTTCCGGCTGGAGTCCGGACGATTTGCCAACTTCGAGTCCTTCCAGTTTGCGTTCTCGCATTCGCACTGGCTTTTCTTTTTGCGCACTGAAAGTTCGCAGGTGGGGCCGTTCGCGCTGCTGTTCGTGACAATCATGGTGACACTGCCGTTCTTCCTGAGTTGGACGGCACGTCACCGTTGGCCCGCGCCGGCGTCACCGCGATTCCGGCGGAATTCCTGGCCGGTGCTGACGCTCGCGTGGACGGGGTTGTTGCTGGCGATGGAAATCGATTCGAACGAGTTCCAGTTGAAATGGCTCCGGGTTGGCATGAAGCGGGAAGTCCTCAGCCAGCGCCTGAATCCCGCGGCAACACTGGCGGCGGGCGCGGTGGAATTGTTGAACCTGGAACCTGTCGAGCCGTGTCTGCGAACGGAGGAGTTGCAACCGATTGCTTCCGTGCGGTGGCAACCGCCGCCGGCCACGGCCACCAATCGTCCCTCGGTTCTTTTCCTGTGCATCGAAGCCCTGCGCCACGACGTCGTGCTGTTGAAACACCATGGGCAGGAGGTGATGCCCAACCTCAACGCCCTGGCGCGTGCGGGCGTTCATTTCACGCGGGCCTACTCGCAGAGCACGCACACCGACTACGCGAGCGTCTGCCGCGAATCGTCGCTGTTCCCGTTACGGCAACGGCAGCACCACTTCTACCGCAAGGACGACCCCTGGCCGAAGACGCTGATCTACGACCTGCTCAAACCCGCCGGCTACGCGACCGCCTTGATCACCTCGGAGAGCGAGAACTGGGGAGGCATGGCGTACTTCTTGCAGTCGCCCAACTTGGATGTGTTTTGAGATAGCTGCGCAACCGGTGGCCAGACTAACGACACGTTCTCCGCCAAGACGAATTGGGAAGACATCAAGTGAGCGCATGGCGTGGGGTTCGTCGATGACTCCCAGACGGTCGACGCCGCCATGACCTGGATCAGACAGCAAACCGCGCGCGGCAAACCATTCTATCTCGGCATGCATTTCGCAGGCTCTCACTTCCCCTACAGCATACCACCAAGTGTCCCGCGTTTTTTCCAGCCGTGCGCGATGGATTTCCCGACTTCGTTCATGGAATTTCCGGCGGACAAGACCGATGTGGTTCGCAACGCCTACTACAACAGCCTGCGCGAATGCGACCGCCAGCTCGGCCGCCTCATCGCCGCCCTGCGCGACACGGGCAGACTGGACAACACCATCATCGTTGTCCAGGGCGACCACGGCGAGGCGTTCCACGAGAGCGGCCGCGTCCTGCACGCCAACGACCCGGTGGACCCCGAGATACACATCGCCTGCGTCATCCACGCGCCAGACCGACTGAAGGCCCGCGCCGAGGATTACCCGTTCCAAGCCGTGGACATCGCCCCGACCGTGCTCGGCCTCATGGGCTGGCCGTCGCATTCGAACTTCCAGGGTATCAACACCCTCGCCGCCGACCGACCGCCACTGGACCAACGGCTGCTTTTCTTCCACACCGAAAACCCCAACACCCGCACCGACGCCTGTCTGCTGGCGGGGCGATGGAAACTTATCCACTACCGCTTTACCGGCCAGGAGGCGCTCTTCGACTTGACAGCCAGCCCGACCGAACTCACAAAGGACAACTTGCTCACGCGCGAACCGGCGCTGGCCACCCGTCTCCGTGCCGCATTGCGCGCCTGGCGCGCGCGCCAACTCGCCTATTACCACTATCCGTTCTACTACCAGCGCTACTACCCGCCCCACCCGCCCGCGCTGGTCTCCTCGCCATGAACAAAGCGTGCTGGACTTAAGTTGCATCGTTCTCCTTGCTCGTTGCGCGGCGGTTCGTTAGCCTCGGCGTCGTGGCTGAGAACAAGAACATCGTCTATTTCGACCTTGAGACGCAGAAGTCGGCTGCGGACGTGGGTGGATGGGACAAGAAGCGCGACATGAAGATGTCGATCGGCGTCATCTTCTCCACGGCCACCCAGAGCTACGAAATCTTCGACGAGAAACACGTCGACGACCTGGTCAAGGCATTGCTGCGGGCCGATCTCGTCGTCGGGTATAATATCATCAACTTCGATTACGAGGTGCTGGCGGGCTACACGCCGCTGGACCTGACGCAAGCGCCTACACTGGACCTGCTGGTGGAACTGGAGAAGGTCGTCGGACGCAAGCTGCCGCTCGACGCGTTTGCGACCGGCACGCTCGGCTGCGGGAAGATCGCCGACGGTCTGGAGGCCCTCCAATGGTGGAAGGAGGGCAGGTTGATGGAGATCGCCGAGTATTGTTGCTTCGATGTGAAGATCACCAAGCTCGTCCACGAATACGGCAGCCAGCACAAACAACTTTTCTACGTGGACAGGTTTGGCAAGAAACGCGTTGTGCAGGTGAAGTGGTAAACCACCACGCTCACCTCGCGGCGCGAGAACCGAGGAGGATTGAGCATGAGAACGCGCAGGTGGATGGGTTGGCTCGTCGCCATCGGCATGGCGGGCACAGCGTCGGCAGAAACCCTCTACAACGGCATCACGCTGCCGGTGGAATGGCCGCCGCGGCTGGCGGATTTTCCTGAGAACCCGATCACGCCGCCTTACCTCGCGTCGCCTCCGGCAGTCATCCCGATTGACGTGGGGCGGCAGTTGTTCGTGGACGATTTCCTCGTCGAGAACACGACGCTGAAGCGGACGTTTCACGCGCCCGAATATCACTCCGCCAGCCCGATTCTGAAACCGGACCAGCCGTGGGAATCTGCGGGACGCGGGCCGGCGGTGATGCCGTTCAGCGATGGCGTGTGGTTCGATGCGAAGGACAAGCTGTTCAAGATGTGGTATTACGCGGGCCACGGTGGCGGCCAGACCTGCTGCGCGACATCGAAGGACGGCATCCGTTGGGAGAAGCCGAAACTCGACGTGGTGCCGGACACCAACATCGTTCTCAAAGGCGGGCGCGATTCCAACACGGTCTGGCTCGATCACAACGCAACGGACCCGCAGCAGCGGTTCAAGATGGCGGTCTATGCCGGCGGCGGGATGTTATCGTTGTTCCGGTCGGCTGACGGCATCCACTGGACCAAGGCGGGCGACGGCTCCAAGACCGGCGACCGCAGCTCGTTCTTCTACAATCCATTTCGTGAGCGGTGGGTGTTCAGCATTCGCAGCGGCTCCAAGCGTGGCCGCAGCCGGCACTATTGGGAGACGACGGACTTCTTCAATTTCACGCCGCAGGTTTCAGAAAAGAAGGAGCCGGTCGTCTGGGTGGCCTCCGACAACGCCGATTGGAAACGCGACGATCTGCTCACACAGCCGCAGCTCTACAATCTCGACTGCGCGGCCTACGAGAGCGTGCTGGTCGGGCTGTTCAGCGTCTGGCGTGGCGACTATCGCGGTGCGAAGCAGACGTCGAAGGCCATCGAACTCAATCAACTCGGCCGGCCGAAGCAGAATTCCATTTGCGTCGGCTTCAGCCGTGATGGATTTCATTGGAACCGTCCCGATCGGCGACCGTTCTGTCCGGTGTCGGAGAAAATGGGTGACTGGAACTGGGGTAACGTGCAGAGCGTCGGCGGCTGCTGTTTGGTCGTTGGAGAGAAGCTCTACTTCTACGTCAGCGGCCGGGCTGGAAAAGGTTTTCCCGGCTGCAACTTTCACGACGCCGGCGCGAGCACTGGTCTGGCAATTCTGCGCCGTGACGGCTTCGCCTCAATGGATGCCGGCGACGCCGGGGCCACACTGACGACGCGCCGCGTGCGCTTCAGCGGCAACCGTCTCTTCGTCAACCTCGCCGCGCCCAAAGGTGAACTCCGCGTGGAAGCTATCGATGAACGTGGCGAGCCGATCGCGCCATTCACGCGGGCAAACTGCGAGCCGATCCACGGCGACAAGACGTTACTGCCCGTGAGTTGGCGTGGCGGGCGCGACCTGTCGAAGCTCGCGGGCCGACCGGTGAGGTTCCGGTTCCACTTGAAGAACGGCTCGCTCTACTCCTTCTGGGTCAGTCCCGACGCTGGCGGCGCGAGCCATGGCTACGTGGCCGCCGGCGGGCCGGGATTCACGGGTCCCACAGACACAGCCGGCATCGCCGCTTATCGAATAGAGGAGACAAAATGAGAATATCCATTGTGCGAATCTTTCTGGCCGCCGCCGTCCTTGGAGGGATTGCGGCCGCAAACAGCCAGACCGCCGTCCGGCGAGAGACCATCGAGTGGTGCAACCTCAGATGGGAAAACACCAACGATCTGAAACTGCCGCGCGTCCTGTTGATCGGTGACTCGATTTCAGTCGGTTACGGCAGCGTGGTCAAGGAACGGCTCAAGGGCAAGGCCAATGTGGACGCGCTGGCCACGTCCAAGGCGATCTCCGATCCCGGATGGTTGAAGGAAACGACCTATGCAATCGAGGGTTACCGGCACGCGGTCATCCACTTCAACAACGGCCTGCACGGCGGTCACGTGACCGGCCAGGACTACGAGTCGAGCCTGCGTGATTACGTCAAGAAACTGCGCGAACTGGCTCCGCACGCGAAACTAATCTGGGCGAACACGACGCCCGTCCCGTCCAGCCAGAAAGGCGTGGCACTGGATGAAAAGGGAAACGCCACGGCGCTGGCGCGCAACGCGATTGCCGGAAAAGTGATGAAGGAAGCCGGCATCCCGATCAACGACCTCTACGGTCTGGTCGTCGGCGACATCGAGAAACTGACCGCGAGCAAAGGCAACGTTCATTACAATGGCAAGGGCAAGACACTCCAAGGGGAAGCCGTGGCCGACGCCATTTTGAAGGCGCTCGACCAGCGCTGAAGAAATGGGGATCGTGAGAGAGACCAGCTTCCCCGCAGCCTGCAGTCCGATTCTCTGACGCTCTTACAAACGCAAGCCGGAGCTGCGACCGAGTTGCGTCAGGAATTCCTTGTTGGACTTGGTCTTGCTCAGAGCGTTGACGAGGCCGCCCATCGCTGCCTCAGGCGCCATGTCAACGATCCCGCGGCGCAGGAGGGCGATCCTCTCCAAGTCGGCGGGCGGAATGAGCAGTTCCTCGCGCCGCGTGCCACTCTGGCCGATGTCCATCGCGGGCCAGATGCGTTGCTCAGCGACCTTGCGGTTGAGCACCAACTCCATGTTGCCGGTGCCTTTGAACTCCTGGAAGATGAACTCGTCCATGCGCGAGCCGGTCTCAATGAGCGCGCTGGCGACGGTGGTGAGACTGCCGCCTTCCTCTGCTTTGCGCGCGGCGCCGAAAATGCGCTTCGGAATTTCCAGAGCGCGGCTGTCGAGACCGCCGGTCATTGTGCGCCCGCTGGTACCGGTGACGGAGTTGAACGCGCGGCCCATGCGGGTGATGGAATCAAGCACCATGAACACGTCCTGTCCCATCTCGACGCGGCGCTTGGCCATCTCAGCCGCGAGCCGGCTGACGCGCACGTGATTCTCCAGCGGCATGTCGTTGGAGGATGCGATCACCTCGCCTTTGACGGTACGGCGCCAATCGGTGACTTCCTCAGGCCGCTCATCAATGAGCAGCACGATGAGGTAGGTCTCCGGATGGTTCTTGGTAATCGCGGCCGCCATCTGCTGGAGCAGCGTCGTTTTGCCGGAGCGCGGCGGCGAGACGATGAGCGCACGCTGGCCTTTGCCGATGGGCGTCAGCAAATCCACCACGCGCATCGTGATGATGTCGGGCGTGGTTTCAAAAACGAATCGTTCCTTCGGGTTGATCGGCGTGAGTTTGTCGAACGACTTCACCTCGACCCACTTCTCCAGCGCCATGCCGCTCACGGTTTCGATCTTGGCCAACGGCGGGCTGTTGCGACCGCGGCCGCGATCGGGTTGGCCGGGCTGACCGCGGACGACCAGTCCTTCGCGCAGGCGAAACTGGCGGATCGTGTCGGCGGACACGAATGGATCCAGCGGATTCGGTTGAAACGCCTTGGCGGGGTTGCGGAGGAAACCGTAACCCTTCTCGGCAAATTCCAAAACGCCTTCGACAATTTGAGTTTGTGCTTCGGATGACATGAGATACCTGACTGATAGAGCCAAATGTTCAGAGCTAAAGTGAAAACCCGGAGATTGGCGGCATTCTGTCTAAGCGAATCCGGGCGGTGTCGCAACCAAAATCTCACTTCAAAAAAACCGGCGTGCGCCTGCCGTTCGTTCATCACGAATTTCTTTACAAGAGGCAGCTTCGTGAAGATGATGATAGCCACGATGATTCGCCGCTCATCCAATGATGAGGTTCTTATGAAGCAAACGAAACCGTGCTGTCTTTCCCGCCGCCAATTCCTCCAACGCGCTGCCCTCACCGCCGTGCCGCTCATTGTACCGGGCCGCGTCCTTGGCCTCGACGGGGCCGTCGCGCCGAGCAACCGCATCGTCTTTGGCGGCATCGGCATCGGGAATCGCGCGCGCTATATCCTGCCGAACTTCCTTTCGTTTGCCGAAATCCAGTGGGTGGCCGTCAGCGACGCCCGCGCCGAACGACTCGCGTCGGCCAAGGAGATGATTGACACGCGCTACGGCACCAAGGACTGCCGCGCCTATCCGGACTTCCGCGAACTGCTCGCGCAGAAGGACATTGACGCCGTGCTCATCGCCACTGGCAACCGCTGGCACGCCACGGCCTCGATGTTTGCCGCGCACGCCGGCAAGGACGTCTACTGCGAGAAGCCGATCAGCCTCACCCTCAAGGAGGGCCGCAAGCTCGTCGAGACCTGCCGCCGGCTTGGCACGATCTATCAGGCCGGCACCCAGCGCCGTTCGACGGCGTCGTATCGGTTCGCGCGTGACATGGTGCTCCAGGGAAAAATCGGGCGCGTTCACACGGTCGAGAGCCAGGTTTGGTGCGGCAGCACGGTACCCCACCAGAAACCAGCCCCGGTGCCGGATGGCTGGAACTACGACATGTGGCTCGGCCCGGTGCAATGGCGCCCCTACGTCCCCGGTCGCGTCCAGGGCCACGGCTGGATGTGTTTCTGGGACACCGGCGAAGGCATGCACACCGACATGGGCACGCATTATACTGACCAGATGCAGTGGGTACTCGGCACTGACAACACCGGCCCAGTCGAGTTTGAAACCTCCGACATCGTCTGGCCCGATCCGGTGAAGTTCATGAGCGAGACAGCCATCTCCGGCACCTTCCGCTGCCGCTACAGCAACGGTATTCAAGGCGTCATCTTCCAACGCGGCGGGTTCAAGGATCGCTACATCCGTTACATCGGCGATGAGGGTTGGATCCAGGTGGACGACGACACCGACGAAGTCACAGCCGAGCCGAAATCCATCCTGAGCCTGAAAAAAGCCGGCGGCGTAAGCTGGTCCAACGCGGGCGGCCACATCGGCAACTTCCTCGCTTCCATCCGCAGCCGCCGGCCTGCGGACTGCAATCCCGAAGTCGGTCACCGTGCACAAAGCATCGTCGAAGCGATGACCATCAGCGCCCGGCTCGGCCGCAAGCTGAAGTGGGATCCGGCCACGGAAAAGTTCAACGACGAAGACGCCAACCGGATGACGTGGCGCGAGCCGCGCGCTCCGTGGTGCGTGTAAGGAGGATATGTCATGAACCGCCGTCAGTTTTTGCAGCGAACCGCCACGACCCTGACGGCGCCGCTGCTGGTTCCGGCCTCCGCGCTGGGCCTCAACGGCACCGTTGCGCCCAGCAACCGCATCGTCTTCGCCAACATCGGCATCGGTGGCCGCGCGCGCCACGTCATGCCTAATTTCCTCGCGCAACCCGACATCGTCTTCACTGCGGTGAGCGACTGCCGTGAGGACCGGATGAAGTCGGCCAAGGAGATGATCGACAAGCACTACGGCAACCAGGATTGCCGCATGTTCTCGAACTTCCAGGAATTGCTCGCGCAGAAGGACATTGACGCCGTGTTCATCGCCACCGGCGACCGCTGGCACGCAACGGCCTCGGTCTACGCGGCACGCGCCGGCAAGGACATGTATTGCGAAAAGCCGATCTCAATGTGCATCAGCGAGGGCCGCAAGCTGGTGGAGACATGCCGTCGTCATGGCACGATCTACCAGGGAGGCACGCAACGGCGCTCGACCTCTTCGTACCGGTTTGCCGTCGAGATGGTCCGGCAGGGCCGCATAGGCCGTCTGCACACGGTGGAGATTCAGGTTTGGACCGGCCCGACGGTCGGGCATGGCAAAGCCACACCAGTTCCGGCGGGTTGGGATTACGATACCTGGCTCGGCCCGGTGCAATGGCGTCCGTTTGTGCCTGAGCGTGTCAACGGTTGGAATTATTTCTGGGACACGGGCGAAGGCCCAATCATTGGCATGGGCTGCCATTACACCGACCAGATGCAGTGGGCACTGGGTCGCGACCACACCGGTCCGATAGAGTTCGACGGCGAATGCACATGGCCCGACCCGGTGAAATACATGAGCGAGACGCCTGTCACGGCGGAGGTTCATTGCCGCTACGCGGACGGCATCAAGTGCGTCATGTATTCGCGGAAGACTTTCAAGGACCGCTACATTCGCTACATTGGCGACGAGGGCTGGATTCAGGTGGACGACGACACCAACGAGGTCACGGCCGAACCGAAATCCATTCTCAACCTGCGCGGCACCACCGGCGCCGGTTATGGCAACGCCTGCGACCACGTCCGCAATCTGCTCGATTCCATCCGCAGCCGCCGCCCGACCATTTGTCATCCGGAGGCGGCCCATCGCTCCCAGACCATCTGCCAGGCGATGAACATCGGGCTGCGTCTCGGCCGGAAACTGCGTTGGGATCCGGTGAAGGAAAGCTTCGATTGCGAAGAAGCCAACCGCATGCGACAACGTGAACCGCGCACGCCGTGGTTGGTCTAGCCGCTGAGCTTTTGGAAAGGAACACATCATGAAGTCCCGAACCTCCGTCCTCTTGGCCGCTTTCGGCATCGCGCTGGCGTTGCCGCTGCAAGCCGCCGACCTGTCTCCCCTCATAGACGCCGCCGCGAAATACGAATCCGGCCAGAGTGTCGAACCGCTGCGGAAGTTCGAGCAACTGCTCCGCGACTCGGCCGCCACGCCCGCGCTGCGCGCCGAACTCGAAGCCGCCATGATCAAGTTGCTTGCGCCAGGAGCCACCTTTGAGGCCCGCCGGTTCGCCTGCCAGCAACTGGCGGCCATCGGCACCGACGCCTCGCTGCCAGCCCTGGCGGAGTTGCTGAAGAACGAAGAGACTGTCGGCATCGCCTGTCTGGCGCTCGGCGTGTATCCGTCGGCCAAGGTCAACGGCGTTCTTCGCACGGCCCTGGCCAGTGCGAGCGGCCGGGCGCGCTTGCAGATTATCACCACGCTGGGCAACCGGCGCGACACGGAAGCGGTGAAATCGCTCTCGGAGATGGCGCGCGACAACGATGCACTTGTGGCCAGCACCGCCATTGTGGCCTTGGGCAAGATCGCCAACGAGCCAGCCCGCACGGCCATCGCGACGCTGCGCAATGAAGCAAAGCCGGCCTTGGCCCGTATCGTGGCTGATGCCTCGCTGTGTGTGGCGGAAACCCTTGCCGCCACAGGTGACCGCAAGGGCGCGATGGCGATCTGCGAGGAACTGCTCCAGCCGGCGCAGCCGGACAACATTCGCCGCGGAGCGTTTGGCGCTCTGCTGCGGCTTGAAAAGGACAACGCCGGGCAACGCATTCTCAACGCGATTCACGGTTCGGATGCCAAGCTGAAACCGGTGGCAATCGCGGCCATCGGCTCGTTGAAGTCCCGTGACGCGTCCAAGAAATTTGCGGCGGAACTGCCGAAGCTCCAGCCGTGCGAGCAGGTGTGCATGATCGAGGCGCTTGCGAGCCGGGGAGATAAGGCTGTGTACGCTGCCATCAACACACAGGTTTCCGCTGCTGACGTCGCCGTGCGCCGTGCTGCCATCGCGGCGGTAGGCCGGCTAGAGGGCGCTTCTGCCGTTCCGCTGCTGGTGAAAGCCATGCCGGGCGGGAAGACAGCCGAGGAACTTCAGGATATCGAGACGGCTCTGGTCAGTCTGCGCGGCGGCTCGGCCACCGATCAGGCGATTGTGGCCGAATTGAAACCATCCCCCGCCGAGTCGAAGGTCCGTCTGTGCTCCGTGCTGGCGCGGCGCGGCGCCCATGTGGCGGTGCCAGCGTTGTTGGCCGAAACCAGCAGTTCCGATGTGACGACGGTGCAGGCCGCGTTTCAGGCGATTGGAAAACTCGCCACGGCGAACGACCTGCCGGCGGTGCTTGAACGCTTGGCGGGCATGAGCGTCGACGACGCCCGTTCCGACGCCGAGAGCGCGGCGGTGCGCACCATGCAGAGGATAGCCGACGCGGGGCGGCGTACAGACGTGGTCATGGCGAGGATGGCAAAGTGCCCCGGCATTGAGGGTCGCTGCTCGCTGTTGCGTCTGTTGCCGAGCGCAGGCGATGCGAAGGCGTTGGCCGCGTTGAAGGCCGCCTGCGCGGACAAGGAGCCGCTCATTCGTGCGGCGGCGGTGCGCTCGCTGGCAACGTGGCCCGATGCTGGCTCTTGGGAGATGTTGTTGTCGGTGTGCCGTCAACCGGAGACCGACACGCTTCGCACGCTCGCGCTGCGCGGGCTGGTGCGTCTGGCGGGTGATCTGAATGCAAAGCCGGACGCGGCGTTGATCGATCGCTACCGGCAGTTGCTGGGCGTCGCGCGCAACGCCGACGACCGCAAGTTGATCCTCGGCGCCCTTGCCGGCGTTGCCCATCCAGACGCGCTCAAGCTCGCCACCCCCCTGGTGTCGGACACCGCCGTCCGCGCCGAAGCAGAACTTGCAGTTCGAAAAATCAAAGCTTCCCTCAATACCCAGCAACCAGCCTCCAAACAAAGTGCGAAACCATGACCGAATTCCCAAGGTTCAACATGCAACCAACATTCCCGCCGCAATCGCGGACCGGAACCAGACAGTCCACTGCCATGAAAACTGAATCACCCTCCTCTCAACCCACACGCCGCGAGTTCCT
>JBAZIR010000035.1:0-24626 GCA_041651735.1 Verrucomicrobiia bacterium
CTATATCGCCCTCAAGCTCGACGTGACCCATGAACTTGAACTCGAAGCCCAATTGCGCCAATCGCAGAAGCTGGAGGCCATTGGCACGCTGGCCGGCGGCATCGCCCACGAGATCAACAATCCCGTCAACGGGATTATGAACTACGCGCAGTTGATCACCGACCAGTTGCCGGCAGACCACCCAGCGCGGAAGTATACCGGCAAGATCATGAAGGAAACCGACCGGGTGTCGCTGATTGTCCGCAACCTGCTGGCCTTTGCGCGGCAGGACAAGCAGAGCCGCAGTCTTGCGAACCTGAACGATATCATCAACGCGACCTTCTCGCTCATCCAGACGGTGATACGGCACGACCAGATCAAGCTGGTGGTGGAGGTTCCGGAGGGACTGCCCCAGATGGAATGCCGCAGCCAGCAAATAGAGCAAGTGCTGATGAACCTGCTGACGAACGCGCGGGACGCGCTGAACGAGAAATACCCTGCCTACCACGAGGACAAGATCATCCGCGTCAGCGCCCGTTTGTTCGAGAAGGATGGCAAACCGTGGATTCGCACGACCGTTGAAGACCACGGCAATGGAATCCCTGCGGAAATCCGCGACCGCATTTTTGATCCTTTCTACACCACCAAGCCGACCGGCAGGGGAACGGGCTTGGGACTCTCCATCAGTCACGGCCTTGTTGAAGAGCACGGCGGGAAATTGTTTCTGGAAACGGAAGCGGGTCGCCATACCCGCTTCCACATGGACCTGCCAGTGAAAGGATAAAGTGGATCATGTCACGCATTCTTATAGTGGATGATGAAGAGAGCATCCGGGAAACTTTGGGGGCTTTCCTGAGCAATGCCGGCTTCGAGGTTGAACTCGCCGAGGATGTCCCGACAGCGCAACAACGTCTGAAGGAGGGTGCCTTCGATGTCACTGTTTCCGACATTATCATGCCGCGTGTATCGGGCGTGGAACTGCTCAAAGCGATCCGCCAGGAATCGCCGCGCGTCCAAGTGATCATGATGACGGGGCAACCGACGGTGGAAACAGCAGGCGCCGCCGTGAGAGCCGGCGCTTTTGACTACCTGATCAAGCCCGTTTCCAAGGAGAGCATTCTCCGCTGTGTTGGCAACGCAGCCAAACTCAAGGCGACCGAGGACGAGCGCTTGCGCCTGGCCGAGGACAACCGGCGCCACCAGGAAGATCTCGAGCGCCAGCACAAGCAGTTGCAGGACAACTATGGCCGCCTCCGCGAACTGGAAACGCTGCGCGACAATCTCACGCACATGATCATCCACGACCTGCGCGCGCCGCTCTCCGTCGCCCTGGGTTATGTGGATCTGGTCAAGAACAACATCGCTTCCAATCTCACCAGCCGCGCCCGCGGCTATCTGGATACCGTCCTCCTCAATCTCTGCCGGCTTAACGACATGATTGGTTCGCTCCTGGACATCAGCCGCCTTGAGACGGGCAACATGCCGCTCGACCGCCACGCGTGCGACATGGCAGTCCTTGCCAAGTCCGTGATGGACTCGTTCGATTCCCTGGTCGGCCAACGGCGTCTCAGCCTGGACTCGTCACCGGAGCCGATCATGGCGATCTGCGACAAGGAGGTCACCCGCCGCGTGCTCGGCAACCTGTTCCAGAACGCCCTCAAGTTCACCTCGGACGATGGCTGTATCCGCATCACCGTGGGCCGGAAGGATTCGATGGTGCGGCTGGAAGTGTCCGACAACGGCACGGGCATCCCGCCCGAGTTTCACACCAGAATCTTCGAGAAATTCGGCCAGGCGGACAGACAAACGCGCCAGCACTCCACCGGGTTGGGCCTGACCTTCTGCAAGCTCGCCGTTGAAGCTCAAGGCGGCCAGATCGGTGTTGAGAGCGAAGTCAGCAAGGGCAGCCACTTCTGGTTTACACTGTCTGCGGCTTGAGTCGGCAGCAGGGCGACCACGACGGTTGCGTTCTCGCCGCATGGCAGGGTCATCCCGCCGAGCCACCGCCATCTCTGATCGCAACCCACAGCTCAATGAGACGTTTCGCGCTGCCAACAGCAAATCATTCGTCGCCGTCTCAGGCGATCGGCCGGCGGCGCAGGTGCTCGATGGCACGGACCAGATCGGTGCGCGCGCGCTCCAGCCGGGCCGCATCGGTGACCTTCTCGCCGTCGGGGGTGACGACGTAGAAGGTGTCGAACGCAGCGCCTTTCTCAGTGGAAATGCGGGCGAGGTTGATGTCGAGACCGTGGCGGGCCAATGTCTCGG
Source organism: Verrucomicrobiia bacterium (assembly GCA_041651735.1). GTDB lineage: Bacteria > Verrucomicrobiota > Verrucomicrobiia > CAIQCK01 > CAIQCK01 > CAIQCK01. The sequence goes on from JBAZIR010000035.1 coordinate 2,248, forward strand.
CGATGGTATAAAGCAACCCCAGCCGGTCTTCGGCCTGCACCTCGACGACGGTGCGCGTGCGGGAGGCGGTGATATCCATGCGAACTTCGGTGGGCACGACGCCTTGCGGCACACGAGCCGTGGAGCGGTGCGGACGATGTTTGGCCAGGAGTTGGTCGAGGTCGGCGCCGTGGTCGAGCGCGCGGTCCAGTGTGCGCTCGAACTGGTGGCGTTGCTCGCGGTCGGAGACGATGCCGCCTTCAACACCGGCGACGTTGAAGACGTCCAGCACGATGCCGTCGCGGCGGCTGTAGGCATGCGCATTGAGGATGTTCACGCCGGCAAACGAGAACGAGCCGCAAATCTTGCTGAACAATCCCTCGCGGTCCCACGTGCACACCGTCACCTGCGAATAGCCGCGGTCGGGTTTGTCGGTCCACAACACCTGCGGCATCAGGCTGTCGCGCGAGGCCGAGACCGCGCGTTGCAGGAAGGCGTGGATGATCTCCAGATGCCTGAGGATTTCCTCGGCCGTGAAGGTCAGGAAGTACCGCCGCTGCATCTTCTCGAAATGCGCCGCCACCTCCTCCTTGGGCATCGCGCTGCGCTCGCGGATGTGTTTGAGCATGGTCTGGAGCCGTTGCTCTTGCAGCGCCTGCGATTCGGCGCCCGCCACCAGCTCGGCGCGCGTCTTGAGGTAAAGATCCCACAGCAGCGAGTTGCGCCAGTCGTTCCACAACTCCGCGCTCGTGCCCGTCATGTCGGCGTAGGTCAACAGCAGCAGATTGTTCAGTTGCGGCAGGTTCGCCACCAGCCGCGCAAACTCGGCGATGGCGTCGGGATCATCGAGGTCGCGCCGCTGCGTGACGCCATACATCGCGAGGTGATGGCGGATGAGGAACGCGAGCGTCTCGCGACCGGCATCGTCCAGCCCGATGCGGCGCGCGGCGCGCTCGGCGAGCCGGACGCCGGCGGCGCTATGCTCGGCTTCGTTCGCGGCCTTGCCGGCATCGTGCAGCAACAGCGCGAAGTAAAGCAACTCCGGTCGCGTAACTTCGTGGAAGAGCGGCTTGTAATCCAGCTCCGGGCCCTCCTTGGCCGCGACGACAGCATCGAGCCGCTGCAACGTCACCAGCGTATGCTCGTCGGCTGTGTAGCGGTGGAAGAACTCGTGCTGCACCAGCGCATCGAGCCGGCCGAACTCCGGCAGGTATTTGCCCAAGAAACCGACCTCGTGCATCATCCTCGCGATCCGGCCCACGCCGCCGCCTTCGCCGAGGATGGCCAGGAATGTCTCCCGCGCGCGCGGATGACTGCGAAAGCGGTTGTCCACCAGCCGTAACTGCTCGCGGATCATCGTCTGAAGTTCCGGCGAGAGGAACGCCTGCCGCTGTTGAGCGAGCCGGAACACGCGGATCAACCTCAGCGGGTCTTCGCGGAAAACCTCCGGCGACTCCGGCTCGATCAGGTCGCCGCGGATGACGAAGCCGTCCTGTTTCTCCATCTTCGCGCCCAGGCGCAGGATCGGCAGATGGATGCCGCGCCGCTCGAAGAAGCCGGGCGGTTTCAGCGCCATGCGCAGCGCCAGCGCATTGGTGAGCTGGAACACCTCCCGCGTGTGGCTGTAGTAATCGTGCATGAAATGCTCGATCCGCTTGAGCACGTTCGGTTCGTCATAACCGAGCCGCGTGGCCACCGGCAACTGCAACGCCAGCGTCAGTTCGTCCGACGCCCGCCCCGCCTCGTAGTGCAGTTCCGTGCGCACGCGCACCAGGAACTCGTAGGCCGCCGCCAGCGTCCGGCGCTCGGCACGGGTCAGGAATTTCCGCTCCTCCAGCTCCGGCAGCGTGCGGACGCCATGTTTGAACAGGCTCATCCAGAACAGGTTTTGCAGGTCGCGCAAGCCGCCGCAGCCATTCTTCACATGCGGCTCCTGCAAGAACACCGTGTCGCCAAACTTGGCGTGCCGTTCGGCTTGATCATGCATCCGCTGCTCGATGTATTCGCTCACGCACGGCCGCACGCACTGCGCGAGCAGCTTCTCCTGCATCGCATCGAACAACGGCAGGTCGCCGACGATGAGCCGCGCCTCGATGAGCGAGGTTTTGGTCTCCATGTCCTTGTTCGCCTGCTCGATGCACTGCTTCACCGAGCGTGCCGTGTAGCCGACCCTGAGCGACAGGTCGAACAGCGGCAGCACCGCGTGGTTGTAGAGCGACTTCAGAAAGGTTTCGCCCGCCTGCCCCCTGGCTGCGTGCAACAGCAGAATGTCAATGTCGCTGAACGGATTCAACTCGGCCCGCCCGTAACCGCCGACAGCCACCAGCGCCACCGCCGGCAGTGTCTCCCGTGGATGCCGCGTCGCATAGGCTGTGCGCGCCGCGACGAAAAGATGCCGCAGCACCGCGTCAATCAACTCGGTGCGCGCCCCTGCGATGGCCAGACCGCCGCCGCCCGCGCGATGACGCATCATCAAGCGGCGTTGGTGCACACGCAGAAAGCTCTCGTAGAGCGTCAGCCGTCCGCGTCCGCTCTGACCGGAGTGCCGTTGCTCGGCTTCGCGCAGCAGTTGATCGAAAAGCTCGGTCATCGCCCGCACCATACGCAACGAGGCGGGGAGTTCCAAGTTGCTTTTGGTCCGCAACGACCTCATATTCCGCCCCATGCTGAAACTGGGCGTCAACATAGACCATGTGGCCACACTGCGGCAGGCGCGCTACAAGGATTCGCCCGCGCTGGAGGGCGAGCCGGCCGGCGCGATACCTGAGCCTGATCCGATCTGGGCCGCCGCCGCCGTCGAACTGGCCGGCGCGCACGGCATCACCTGCCATCTGCGCGAAGACCGCCGCCATCTCCAGGAGCGCGACCTGCGGTTGCTCAAGCAAACCTGCCGGACACGGATCGATCTGGAAATGGCGCCGACGCCGGAGATGGTCTGCATCGCGCTCGACGTGCAACCCGCCATTTGCTGTCTCGTGCCGGAGAAACGGCAGGAAGTCACCACGGAAGGCGGTCTCGACATCGTCGGCGGCTACGACAACATCGCCGCCGTCACCCAACAACTCCAGGCCGGCGGACGCGAGGTGAGCCTCTTCGTGGATCCCGACGGTCACCAGCTCGAGGCGAGCGCACGAGCCGGCGCCAACTATGTCGAGTTGCACACAGGCGCTTTCGCCAACGCCCCCGACCACGCCGCCGTCGAGAGGGAACTCCAACGGTTGATCGCCGGGGCCAAACAGGCGCATCAACTCGGGCTGCGCGTCAACGCCGGCCACGGCATCAATTACGAGAACGTCCACACCATCCTGCGCATCCCGCATCTGGACGAGTTGAACATCGGCCACTCGATCATCAGCCGCGCACTCTTCGTCGGCCTGGACCGTGCCGTGCGCGAGATGCTGGCGTTGATGGCCAGCTACGTCGGGTAATGATCGGGTCGTTCTCAACCCGGCTGCTGGCTCTCCTTCTCGGCATGGCCGTGTGCGCCCATGCGGCCGACTTCAATCTCTCCGGCTACGTCGGCCGGCTCCTCCAGCAAAGCAACCTCGCGCGCGCGATGGACAAGGTTCGCGAAGCTGACGGACTGCGCGCCGCCAACAAACTCGAGGAGGCGCTCGCCGCCTCCGCCGAAGCCGCCGCGTTCGGGCCGGAGCTGCCGGTGGCGCAGGCGTTGCACGGACACCTCCTGCGCCGGTTGGGTTTCCTCGACGCTGCCGCCAAGCATTTGCAGCATGCTGTCGAGGCGCAGCCGGACTATGCCGCCGCGTGGCTCGAGCTTTCGTTGACGCAACTCCAGCGCAACGATGCCGAGGGCGCCCTGGCTGCCAGCGACCGACTCGTCGCGCTGACGCCGAACGATGCGCCGGCCCACGGCATGCGCGGCGCGGCGTTGTTGCTCAAAAAAAATGCCGACGGCGCAATGCAGGAGTTCACCACCGCCATCGGTCTCGACAAACGTTACCCCTACGCCTACGAAGGCCGCGCCGCCGCCTATGAGGCACAGAACGAAACCAAGAGCGCGATGGAAGACCTCACGCGCGCCTACAACCTCAGTCGCGAACCGCTGTTGTTGTTGCGCCGCGCGGCCATCAAGATCAAACGCAACGACAAGGACGGCGCGCTGGAGGATTACGGGCTGGTGCTCAAGACGGGAATAGATCCGCGCTTGCGCGCCGGCGTGCATCTGGCCCGCGCCCAGATTTACCAGGAACGGAAACAGTCGGAGCACGTTGCGCAGGAGCAGGCCGAAGCCGCCGCAGCCCTGAAAGGTTTGCCGGGCGCACCGCAATCGCTCGGCCAGAGCGGCGGACTCCGGCCGCCGCCGGCCGCCGTCCAGCCCGTGGCGGTGCCGCCCGAAGTGCAGCGCGCGTTGAAGCTCTTTCAGCAAAGCGTCGCCAACGCCCAGCGCGGCAAGCTCGACGAAGCCATCGCGCAACTGGACGAAGTCATCAAGCTTGCGCCGCGTTTTGTCGAAGCTCGCGTCAACCGCGGCATCCTGCTCGCCAATCGCGGACGCGCAGACGCGGCTGTCGCTGACCTGACCCGCGTCATCGAGATGGGACTGAAGACGCCGGTTATTTACGCGCAGCGAGGACTGTCGTATGCCCTCAAAGGCGATTGCGCCGCCGCCGTCACCGACCTTGACATCGCGTTGAAAGCCGAGCCGAACCAGATGCAGTGGCTCGGATGGCGCGCGAACTGCCTGCGCCGGCTCAACCGCTTCGACGATGCCCGCCGCGACCTGGATCGATTGATCGCTGCCGACCCGAAGTTCGCCGGCGCCTATGACGAGCGCGCCCGAGTGTTCGCGCTCAAGGGCGAACTGCTTCTCGCGCTGGCCGACGCTGGCAAGCAAATCGAACTGACGCCGAAGAATTCCATGGCCTATCTGTTGCGCGCCGCCATCCATCACCAGTTGGGCAACCTTCACTCTGCGCTGGCCGATCTCACTGCAGCCATCGCGCTCGATCCCAGGCTCGCGCTCGCCTACAAGGAAAGGAGCATCATCTACTTGAAGTTGAACCAGCCGGACCTCGCCGCGCAGGACGATAAAAAATGCGCCGAGCTTTCACCGCCGCCGGCAAAATGATAAGGTGTTCTCGTGATTCTCGGCACAGGCATTGACATTGTGGAAACCAAACGCATCCGCGAGATACTGGAGCAGTTTGGCGAGCGGTTCCTCAATCGCATCTTTCATGATGCCGAGGCCGCTTACGCCCGCACGATGAAGAAGGCCGACCTCCACCTTGCCGCTCGCTTCGCCGCCAAGGAAGCGATCTCGAAGGCGTTCGGCACCGGCATCGGCGAGCACCTCGGCTGGAAGGACATGGAAATCCGCCGGCGCGACAGCGGCGAGCCCTATGTGGTCATGCACGGCAAGGGTCTCGAGCTAATGAAGTCCCGCGGCGTGACAGCTATCCATGTCAGTCTCAGTCATACCGACGGCTACGCCGCTGCCAGTGCCGTGCTGGAGCGGGCGTGAAGCGTGAGAGGCAACTGACCGCTGCTTGTTGTTTGCTGATGACGTAGAAGACGCACCGAGTTCCGGAAAGCAACGCATACGCTGGCATCCACCGCGCGATTGTGGTAAGCACGCGGCGAGCCACATGAACAAAACTGTTCTTCTGTTTGGCCTCGGTGTCTTGATCCTCTGCGCCTCGCAGAGGATTACTAACACCGCCGAACCGCTGCGTGTGCGGATGGAGAACTTCACGGTCACGCCTTCCACCGGGCCGCTTGTCAATGTCCACGTCCAGAACCGCAGCGATCACACGGTCAACGCTGCCGTGCGCGTGCGTTGGCCGAACGGTTGGAAAGGCGCGCCATCGGAGCAGGCAGTCAGTGTGGCCCCGAATGCAACGGCGAAGGCGGCTTTCACCATCGAGAAGGCCGTGGATCTCGCCGCGAATCGCTACACGGTCGTCGTAGAAGCGCGGGCGGGCGATGTAACGGTCACGCGCACGCAGGAGGTGGTCTGCGCCACCGCGCCCTACCTGAAGCCGCAGGTGGAAGGCCATCTCGACGATTGGAAAGATGCGGTGCCGATCACGTTCACGACCGCCGGCAAAGCGACCACGGTGATGAGTTGCTGGAATCGCAAGCAGTTCTGCGTGGCGGTGCGTGCCGGGCAGATGAAGGGCGGCGCAGTGCAGTTTGCGGTGGCAGCGGAGGGTGGCGGGAAGCCGGGACGCTATGAATTCGTTGTGATTACTCCGCAACAAAACGGCCCGGCGAAGTGTTTCCTCCTGATGCGACCGGGCGACGATTTGAAGCTGGCGGAGCAAAGCCGTGCCCTCGACGGCTTGGAATGCGGTGACGTGCAGGCGGCTGTTTCGCGCGAGGGTGAGACGATGTGCTTCGAGATCGCTGTGCCGGTGAAGCTTGTGTCGGAGTTGCAGCCGACGCCGGGCCGGCCGTTCCGGTTCTCGCTGCTCGTGCATGAGGTCAATGGGCTGCGCGACCTCGGCTCGGCGATGAATCTTTGGGACGACCAGCGGCACCCGCAATCATGGTGTCGTTGGAAAGGCGCGGCGTTTGGCCCGACGCCGCCGTTCGACAGCAACGTGGAATTCGGGTTTTCGAGTTCGATTCATTGAATGTTTGAAGCCACAGATCAGAGTGACTGAGGAGATGATTATGAAGGCAATGCGTGTTGCGGCGATTGTGTGGGCGTTCTGTTGCGCCTCCGTTTGGGCAGCGGACGACGCACTGATATTCAAGACCGCGTCGGCATCGGGCGAGAACGCGGCCGAGGCAGGCAGGAAGGCCGCGACGGAGCTGAAAGCCGCCTTCGGCGGCGCGGCACCCAAGGCAGTGCTGGTGATGGATTCGTTCGAGGATGTCGGGGCGAAGAAAGCGATGCTCGGAGGCGTGGCGTCTGTGTTGCCCAGGGAGATACTGTTCGGCGGCGCGTCGTATGGCGGGTTCACGCAACGCGGCTCAATCAACGACGACGGCGTCGTGCTGCTCGGCATCGGCGGCGACGGCATTGGAGTCGAGGCGGCGCTTGCGGAGAATATGAGCGCGGCGGGACTGACGATGGAGAAGGACCTGGAGAAGCTCACCGCGGCGCTCAACGGCGCAGGTGAGCGGCTCGCGAAACAGTTGCCGGGTCTTGACCGTGCCGCGTTGATGCTGCTGATCTCCGATGCGCATTCGCCAAAGAACCAGTTGTTGCTCGACGGCGTGCAGAAGGTCGCAGGTAAAAAACTGCCGATCACGGGCGGCTCGGTGAACAAGAACGCCGGACAGAACTGGGTTTATTTCCGCGGCGCGGCGCACACCGACAGCGCGATCGCACTGTTGTTGACCGGGCCTTTCAAGGTGACGCAAACCGGCCGGCAGGCGAAGACCAATGAGGCGGTGATCGAAACGGCGCGCGAAGGCTCGGCGTCGGTGCTGAAGAGCGCGCCGGCGAAACCGTTCGCGGTGCTGGCATTCAACTGCGGCGGGCGCAAGGGCAAGCTGAAGCGGCTCGATGACGAACTGGAGGCAATCCAGACGTCGGTCGGCAAGGAGCTGCCGCTGTTCGGGACTTACTGCGCGGGCGAATACGGCCCGGCCGACATCAGCGAGAGCAAGGGCGATTGCACGACGTGCGGCCGCGGCTGGCATGTGATGTTCACTGTGTTGGCGAGGTGAGATATGAAGATCAGGTCAATCCTCCTTTTCGCGGCGCTCGTGGCTGTTCCCTCTTTCGCGGGTCATCGTTTCGCGTGCGTGGATAATGGCGCGAACCGGCTGTTGCTCGTGGACCAGCCGGAGCCGTCGCGCGGCTGGAGCGTGGCGATTCCCACCGGATCGCGCGACCTGCAACAGCTCGCAGGCGGGCGGCTGCTTGTGAGCCACGGCAATGGCTGTGGCATCTACGATCTGAAGGACGGCCGTCGTCTATGGCAGCTGGAAGGTTTCTCCGGCGTCCAGACTGCGCGGCATATCGCCGCCAGTGACGAGATCATGCTCGGCGTAATTGCGAAGGGCGCGGTCGAGTTCCACTTCTTGAAGCGCGATGGCGAGTGGTTCCAGAAATCCGGCCGCGTGGTCCGCGTGACAGGCGTCGAGCCGGGTATGCTCCGGCTGGCGCGGTTTACGGACGATGGCCATGTGCTGTTCACGACGGGCAACCCGATCCGTGTCGTCGAGTGGGACCTCGCGGCGAACAAGGAAGTCTGGTCCGCACCGTTCCCCGGCAAAGGCTACGTGGCATTGCGGCGCGCAGATGGCACGACGGCGGTTTCGACCGGCGGCGCGGTGTCGGTGGTGGAGATCGCGCGCGACGGGAAGATTACCAAAACCTGGCTCGGTGACGCCTACCGCAAACAATACCGGCTCGACTGGTTTTCCGGCTTCGAGTTTCTGCCGAATGGCAACGTTGTGGTGGCCAACTGGCTCGGTCACGGCGCGCAAGGCAAGGGGCCGCACGTGATCGAAGTGGACGCCAGCAACCGGGTGGTGTGGAGCTGGGAAGATCATGCCGCCGCGAAACAGGTTACCAACCTCCTGATGATCGACGACAAATAACCTCGCCGGGAACTCCCCATGAAACTGTTGCGTATTGTTCTCCCCGGGCTGGCCGTCCTTCTCGCCAGCCTCGCGTTCGCGGCCGAATCGCGGCCGAACATGCTCTTTGCCATCGCTGACGATTGGTCCTGCCCGCACGCCGGTGCTTACGGCTGCAAGTGGATCAAGACGCCGGCGTTTGATCGCGTCGCGCGCGAGGGCGTGCTCTTCGCCAACGCCTACACGCCGAACGCCAAGTGCGCGCCATCGCGGGCGTGCATCCTCACGGGCCGCAACTCCTGGCAGCTCAAGGCCGCGTGCAATCATGTGTGCTTCTTCCCGCCAGAGTTCAAGACCTACGCCGAGGCGCTTGCGGAACACGGCTACTTCGTTGGCATGACCTGCAAAGGCTGGGCGCCGGGCGTGGCCAACGATGCCGGCGGCAAACCGCGCGCGATGGCCGGCCGGCCTTTCAACAAACGCACCGCGCCACCGCCGACCCCGCAGATCAGCAAAAACGACTACGCCGCCAACTTTGCCGATTTCCTCGATGCGACACCGGCGGGCCAGCCGTGGTGCTTCTGGTATGGCTCCGTTGAGCCGCACCGCGCCTACGAATACGGCAGTGGCGTCGCCAAGGGTGGCAAGAAAACGGGCGACCTCGACCGCGTGCCCGGCTGTTGGCCCGACAACGACGTCGTCCGCAACGACATGCTCGACTATGCGTTCGAGGTCGAACACTTCGACCGTCATCTCGGCCGGATGCTCGCCGAGTTGGAGAAGCGCGGCCAACTCGACAACACGCTCGTCGTCGTCACCGCCGACAACGGCATGCCGTTCCCGCGCGCGAAGGGCAACGAATACGAGGTCTCCAATCACATGCCGCTGGCCGCGATGTGGAAACGCGGCATTCGCGCGCCGGGCCGCACCGTCACCGACTTCGTCAGCTTCATTGATTTCGCGCCGACGTTCATCGAGATCGCCGGTGTGCAGTGGGCACAAACAGGCATGGCGCCCGCAGCGGGCCGCAGTCTCACCGACATTTTCGGTTCGGAAAAGTCGGGCCGGACCCAGGCGGTTCGTGATCACGTGCTGCTCGGCCAGGAACGGCACGACACGGGACGGCCGCATGAGTGGGGTTATCCGATTCGCAGTATCGTGACCGACGGGTGGATCTACATGCACAACTTCGAGCCAACGCGCTGGCCCGCCGGCAATCCCGAAACCGGCTATCTCAACACCGACGGCGGGGCGACGAAGACGGTGATTCTCGACGCGCACCGCAAGGATGCGAGCGACCGGCATTGGGCGCTTTGCTTCGGAAGGCGCGTGACCGAAGAACTCTACGACCTAAAGAACGATCCCGACTGCCTGAAAAACCTCGCTGCGAACCCGGAGCACCAGACGCGCAAGACGCAGCTTCAACAGCAACTGTTCGGCGAACTCAAGGCGCAGGATGACCCTCGAATGTTCGGCAAGGGCGGCGTGTTTGAGGCGGAGCCTTACGCCCATCCCGGGCAACGCAACTTCTACGAGCGCTACATGAAGGGCGAGAAGATCAAGGCAGGCTGGGTCAACGAATCAGACTTCGAGAAAGGCCCGCTGGACTGAGGCACGACTTATGAAACTGAAATCCATCGTGTTGCCGGTCCTGACGGCGCTGCTCGGCATTGCCACGGCGTTTGCCGCCGACAACGCCAGACCCAACATCGTCTTTATCCTCGCCGACGACATCGGCTACGGCGATTGGAGTTGCTACGGCGCCACGAAGGTCAAGACGCCGAACCTCGACCGCCTCGCCGCGCAGGGCCGGCGGTTCACCGACGCGCACTCGCCGTCGGCCGTTTGCACGCCGACTCGCTACGCGTTCATGACCGGCGAGTATGCGTGGCGCAAGCCGGGCACCGGCATCCTGCCGGGCACCGCTGCGCTCATCGTCGAGCCGGGCCGCGTGACGGTGCCGTCGCTGTTGAAGCAAGCCGGCTACACCACCGGCGTCGTCGGCAAGTGGCACCTCGGCCTCGGCGTGCAATCGCCGACCGATTATAATGGCGAGATCAAGCCCGGCCCGCTGGAGATCGGCTTTGACTACGCCTGGCTGTTGCCCGCCACGGGCGACCGCACTCCGTGTGTGTGGATCGAGAACCATCGCGTCGTCGGCCTCGATCCCGCCGACCCGATCAAGCTCGATTACACGGTCCAGCGCGGCCAGCCAGAGTCGTTCGTCAATGGCATTCCGCGCATCGGCCGGCAGATCGGCGGGAAAGCGGCGCTGTGGAAGGACGACGAGATTGCCGACCTGCTCACGAAGAAGGCCGTCGCGTTCATCGAGAAGAACAAGGCCAAACCGTTCTTCCTCTACTTTGCCACCCATGACATCCACGTGCCGCGAGTGCCGCATCCGCGGTTTCGCGGCACGAGCCAGGCGGGCGTCCGCGGTGATGTAATTCAGGAATTCGACGGGACCATCGGCGAGATCATGACCGCGCTTGATCGGCTCAAGCTTGCCGACAACACCCTGCTCATTGTCACCAGCGACAACGGCGGCGTGATTGACACCAACGGCCCTGACGAGGTCAATGCCGGCACCGTCGAGACGAACAACGGCCACCTGCAGAACGGCGTGTTGCGCGGCGCCAAGGGCAGTCCCTACGAAGGCGGCACGCGCGTCCCGTTCATTGCGCGATGGCCGGGCCACGTCCAGACCGGCACCTCCGACGCGCTTATTTGCCACGTGGACATGCTCGCCACCGCCGCCGCGCTCACCGGCCAGAAACTCACCGCCGACGCCGGTCCCGATAGTTTCAACATCCTGCCCGCGCTGCTCGGCGAGAAACGCGACAAGCCATGCCGCGATCATCTTGTCGAGCACGGCAATGTGCTCGCGCTCCGCAAAGGCCAGTGGAAACTCATCCCCGCCAGCGCCGGTGGCGGCAAGGGCAGGAAAGGCAAAATCCGCAAGCCAACAGTTGCCGAGCTTTACAACCTGGCCGATGACATCGCCGAAACGAAGAACGTTGCCGGCCAGCATCCGGAGACTGTGAAAGAGATGTCCGCGCTATTGCAGGAGGTGCGCGAGAAGGGACGAAGCCGGCCGTGACGGCGGACTCATCAGCCGGGAGCCAGATCAGCCGTCGCGAGGCGGTCCAGCGCACAAGTAGTTGGTTGCTGGCCGCGGCAGCACTCTCCGGCGCGCGCGCCGCGGAGACGGCGGCCAACGATCCCAAAATCGTCTGGGGTATTGCGGAACTGTTCGAGTGGATTTACCGCCTGCAGAAATCCACCGGGCATGACACGGAGGATTGCCTGCAAGCGCACCTGGACCACGGCATCCGGCACGTCATCTGGGCCATCGGGCGCAGCACGGTGGATTACCACAGCAAGCTGCCGGCCTCCACGCTCTACGTGGGCGATTCGCGGCCGGAGACGAAGATCATCGGCGAAGTGCTGAAGCAGCGATGCACGCTGCGCGCGGCGATGGCGTTTGCCCGCGAGCGTGGCATGACGATCTACGCGCGGCTGTGCATGAACCGGCATTACGGCAGCGGCTACGGCGGCGCACTGCGTTCCCGATGGGCGGCGGAGCATCCGGAGCTGTGGTTCGTCACAAAGAAAGGCAAACCGGATCCAACGCGGCTCTCGTATTTCTTCCCGGAGTATCGCCGCGAACGCATCGCCATCCTGGCCGAAGTGGCGGCCATCGGCCCGCACGGGTTGTGCCTCGATTTCTGCCGGCAGGTGCCGCACATGGACTACCAGCCGAAACTCATCGCGGCGTGGCAGGCGAAGAGCGGTGGCGACCCGCACGCCCTCAAACCCGGCGATCCGGGGTTCATGGAATGGTGCCGGTTCCGCGCCGGCTATGTCACGGCGTTCCTGCGCGAGTTGCGCGCGGCGCTGGGTGATGTCGAGAAACGCCTCGGCCATCGGGTGCCTGTCATGGCGCGCATCACCGACTGCGGCCTTGACGTGAACCTGATGGAAGGCATGGACGTGGAAACGTGGCTGAAAGAGAAGCTCGTGGACGAGTTGTGCACGAACCCGCTCTGGTGGCTTCACTACAAGTATCCCGATACGCTCGCGCCCTACGCGAAGCTGGCGCGCGCACACGGCGTGAAGCTCTGGGGCGGCGTGGGCTGTTTGCCTGCGGCGAAGACCCGGGTGAACCCGGTTTCTTTTCTCCGTCGCGTGCAGCGCCAGTATGGCGAAGGTGCGAACGGCATGGCGCTCTACCAGTCTGACACCGGCATTCGCTACCCGATCCTGACGCCGTACCTGCCGCAACTGGGTGACGCCGCAGCCGTCGCGCGGTGGCTCGGCGACAAGGAGCTTCTGGCACGCTGGCCGCAGGACGACGCGAGCCGTTGCTACGGTCTCGACAACCACAGCAAGATCGAAGCGCTCGGCGCGACGGCACAGCCGATGGAGAACCTGTAAGGAATCCGCCAACCACAGACAAACACGATGAAGAAACTCCTGACAGCCATTATTTCACTGCTATCGGCCGCGGCCATCGCCGATGCGGCTCCGGCCAAACCCAACATCGTCCTCGTCCTCTGTGACGACCTCGGCTACGGCGACCTCGCTTGTTTCGGTGACAAAGCCCTGCACACGCCCAACCTCGACAAGTTCGCGACGGAAGGTTTGCGGCTCACAAGTTGTTACGCGGCACACGGGAACTGCTCCCCGTCGCGCACCGCGCTGATGACTGGCCGCACGCCCACGCGTGTCGGCGTGCGCAACTGGATTCCGGAGGAATCGCCCGTCCACGTGCCGCGCAGCGAAATCTGCGTCGCCACATTGCTGAAGCGCGCGGGCTACGCCACCTGCCATAGTGGCAAATGGCACATGAACGGCCAGTTCAACCAACCCACGCAACCGCAGCCGAATGATCACGGCTTCGAGCATTGGTTCGCGACGCATAACAACGCGCTGCCGTGCCACCGCAACCCAAACAATTTCGCGCGTAACGGCCAGGATGTGGGCAAGCTCGAAGGCTATTCGGCGCATCTGGTCGTGGACGAGGCCATCCGCTGGCTCGGCACTCGCGACCCAGCGAAGCCGTTCTTCCTCCACGTCTGCTTCCACGAACCTCATGAGCCGATTGCCACCGACCCGAAATACACGAAGCTCTACCCGTCCGACGATCCGAGCTACAGCGCGCACCACGGCAACATCACACAGATGGATGACGCGTTTGGCCGGCTTATGCGCGCGCTCGACGAGCGCGAACTGCGCGAGAATACGTTCGTCTTCTTCACGAGCGACAACGGTCCCGCCATCACGCCGATGCATCCGCACGGCTCGGTCGGGCCGTTGCGCGACAAGAAAGGGTCGCTCTACGAGGGCGGCATCCGCGTGCCCGGCATCGTGCGCTGGCCCGGCAGGACGCGCTCTGGCTGCGTCAGCGACGAGCCGGTCTGCGGCGTGGATTTCCTGCCGACGGCGTGCGCCATTGCCGGCATCGAGCCGCCGCGCGACCGCAGACTCGACGGCGCGAGCTTCCTGCCCGTGCTCGACGGCAAACCGGTGGCGCGAAGCACGCCCCTCTATTGGCACTTCAACCGCGCCTCCTGTGACGCGAAGGTGGCGCTGCGCGCTGGTGACTGGAAAATCCTCGCGACACTCGACAAAAATGTGTCTCTGCGCGGCAACGACATCACGGAGGAGGACGAGCGCGTGTTCAAGGAAGCCGGGCTGGCGGTGTTCTCGCTCTACAACCTGCGCGCCGACATCGGCGAAAAAACCGACCTCGCGGCAAAGGAGACGGCGAAGCTTGCAGAGTTGAAGGCGCTACTCCAGGCGAAGTATCAGGAAGTGCGCGCCGAGTCGCCCGTCTGGCCGGCGTGGAAGTTCACCGGCGCCGAAGGCAGGAAGATCGAATGGCCCGACTACTGGAAGAAGCGGCAGGCGGCGAAGAAAAAGAAGTGACGGAGTCTTGAAGGAACCGTGCGAGACGATGATTTCCGCAATGAGTGCCGCAAACGCGCCCTGCGTGACCGGCGCGAGCGATTTGATTCGGAGGCCCTCGCAGGCATCATCACGGCCAACCGGGAAACGGCGGAGAGGGTGAAGCGCGCAGCGAGGTGAATCTCGATGAAATATCAGGGTATCTTCATGGTTGTCTGGCTCGTCGCCGGGCTGGCGCTCTCAGCAAGCCGGTCGCTCTGCGCGGCCGACGCCCTTGCGACGCGACCCAACGTTCTTTTCATCCTCGTGGACGATATGGGCTGGGGCGATCTCGGCGCGAACGGAGGCGCGGACGTGCCGACGCCGCGCATGGACAGGCTCGCGCGCGAGGGAATGAGGTTCACTCAGTTCTATGCCGCGTCACCAATTTGCTCGCCGTCGCGCTGCGGGTTCATCACCGGCCAGTTTCCCGCGCGCTGGCGCATCACCAGCTACTTGCACACGCGCGCCGGCAACCGTGAGTGCGAGCAGGCGGACTTCCTCAACCCCCAGGCGCCCTCGCTCGTGCGTTCTTTCAAGGCCGCCGGCTATGCCACGGCGCACATCGGCAAGTGGCACCTCGGCGGAGGGCGCGATGTGACGGATGCCCCGAAGTTCGCCGACTACGGCTACGATGTCGGTCTCGGCACCTACGAGAGTCCGGAGCCGGCCGCCAAGCTCGGCTTGAAGACAACGCCGTGGGAGAAGAAGATCGAACCGCAGCAAGTGGCGCGCCACGACCGCACGCGCTGGATGGTGGACGAGACGCTCGTCTTCGCGAAGAAACACGCCGCGCAGCCGTGGTTCGTGAACCTATGGCTCGACGATGTTCACACGCCTTACGTGCCGTCGGACGAACAGTTCGCCGCCGCCGGCGAGGGCACCGGCACCGCCGGGTATCGCGCCGTCCTCCGCGAAACCGACCGCCAGATCGGCCGTCTGCTCGATGGGTTACGCGATCTCAAACTCGACGCCAACACGCTCGTCCTTCTCGCAGGCGACAATGGCCCGCAACCGAGCTTCGACCGCAAGCGCACCGCCGGCCTGCGCGGCATGAAGTGGAGCCTCTACGAGGGCGGCATCCGCACGCCGCTGGTTGTGTGCTGGCCCCGTGTGGTGCCCGCCGGCGCGGTGAATGATGTCACAGTCGTCAGCGCGGTGGATTTTTTTCCGACGCTTTGCTCGCTCGCGAATGTGCCGATGCCCGGCGGCGTGAGTTTCGATGGCAAAGACTTGTCCGCCGTCTTCCGAGGCGGCAGGAAGCCGCGCGCCGGGCCGATCTTCTGGGAATACGGCCGCAAGCCCGCGCCAAAAGGCGGGAAGGGACTGTCCGCGTTTCCCTATCCGGGCGATCCTGCCTCCAAGTCGCCGAACGTCGCCGTGCGTGACGGCTGCTGGAAACTGCTGGTCAACGCTGACGGCAGCCACGCGGAGCTTTACAATCTCGCGACGGATCCGAACGAAACGAAGAACCACGCTGAAGCCAAACCTGACATTGCCCGGCAATTGACCGAGCGGGCACTCACCTGGAGAAAGTCACTGCCATGAGATCTGCGCGCACGCTTTGCTACCTCGCTATGGCTGCTGCAACATCCGCTTTGCCACTCGCCACGGCCCAGGAGCAAAGACCGAACATCATCTTCATCCTCGCCGACGACATGGGTTGGGGCGATGCAGGCTGCTACGGGCAAAAAAAGATCCGCACGCCGAACCTCGACCGCATAGCGGTGGAAGGCATGCGGTTCACGCAGGCTTACTCCGGCACATCCGTCTGTGCGCCGTCGCGCGGGGCGCTCATGACCGGTCGCCACATCGGTCACGCCGTCATCCGCGCCAACCGCGAATACAAACCCGAAGGTCAGGAGCCGCTGCCGCCGGGCACGTTCACGGTGGCGGCACTCTGCCGCAGCGCGGGCTACAGGACCGCGGCATTTGGCAAGTGGGGTCTGGGCTTCGTGGACTCGACCGGTGCGCCCGACAAGATGGGCTTCGATCTTTTCTTCGGCTACAATTGCCAGCGCCAGGCGCACAACTATTACCCCGACCACCTCTGGCGCAACCGCGAACGCGTCGAACTGGATGGCAAGACCTACTCCCACGACCTTATCGCGCGCGAGTCACTTCAGTGGGTGCGCGCCAACGCCGGTTCGCCGTTCTTCCTCTACCTGCCGTTCACGATCCCCCACGCGCGCTACCAGGTGCCCGACCTCGGCCCTTACACGAATGAATCGTGGCCGGAACCGATGAAGGCTTACGCCGCGATGATTACCCGCCTCGACACGACCGTCGGGCAGCTTCTGGCGTTGCTGGCGGAACTTGGCCTCGACGGGAAGACGCTGGTCATGTTCAGCAGCGACAACGGCCAGGACAACAAGAACTGTCTCGAATTGTTCCGCAGCAACGGCCCGCTGCGAGGCAGCAAGCGTTCGATGTACGAAGGCGGCATCCGCGAACCGTTCATCGCGCGCTGGCCCGGCCGGATCAAGCCCGGCAGCGTGAACGCGACGCCGTGCGCGTTCTACGATTTCCTCCCGACGGTGGCGGATCTCATCGGCCGGCCATTGCCCGACGGCGTGAAGACCGACGGCATCTCCATCGTGCCGGCGTTGCTTCGCGGCGAGACGATGCGGCGCGAGTTCCTCTACTGGGAACTGCACGAGCCGCGATTCATGCAGGCTGTGCGGCTCGGCGACTGGAAAGCCGCACGGCACGGCCTCGGTGCGCCGATCGAACTCTATGACCTCGCGAAAGACATTGGCGAGACGCGCGACGTCGCCTCCGACCATCCCGACATCGTCCAGCGCGCCGACGCGATCCTGAAACGCGAGCATGTGGAGAGCACCCTCTGGCCCGACAAACCAGCGGCGAAGCCTGGCAAAGGCAGGAACAAGAACGCCGGTGCGGCAAAGAAGTAGATTCGCGCGGAAACACCTTGTGTTTGCAGCAGGCCGGCAAGCTGCTACGCTGTCAGCACGCCAGCGAGAAAGCCTGTCAGTGGCATCCGTTGGTCAGGCTGTATTTTGCAGGCCGCGGTGGAAGAATTGATGATGACCAAGAACAGATGGAACGTTGATCGGAACGCATGGATCGCATGGACCGTGCTGTTCCTCATCGTGGCTGCGATCATGATTTCGGGGAGCCACCGAACAGTCGTTCCCAATTACCGCGTGGGCGCGCTGGACTGGTTTGCAAGCCGGCCGCTCTACGATGGCGCCGGCGTGGGAGGGTTCGTGTACTTTCCGCAGGCGGCGATTCTCTTCATGCCATTTGCGGCGCTGCCTCCTGTAGTGAGCGAAGTGATCTGGCGTCTCGTCAACATCGGCGTCCTGGCGCTGGGTCTTCGCGCCTTCGCGCGCCTGGCGGGCGAGCAATCGAGAGAGAGGCTGTTTCCCCTGATGACCGCGGTGGCGATTCCTTTGGCGTGGGATTGCGCGCGCAATGGGCAGGCTACGCTTGCCATGACCGGCTTGATGCTCCTGACGGTCGTCGATGTGGCAGGCGCACGCTGGTGGCGCGCGACCTTGTGGTTGTCGCTCGGCATCGCGATCAAACCCTTGATGATCGTGCTGGCTCTATTGGTGGCAGCGGTCGTCCGTCCCATGTCTTGGCGCATGCTGCTGGGCATGGCCGCCCTGGCGCTGTCACCTTTCCTATTCCAGCATCCTTCCTATGTGCTCCAGCAATATGCGGGTTGCTGGCAGAACACGACCGCGGCGGCGCATGTGGGCGTGGCGGAGCAGGGATGGACGTCGCCGTTTGTCACGCTGCATTTCGCGGGCATTGATGTGCCGGAGCGCGTCCAGACGGCGGTCCGCATCGTGGCTGCGGTCATCACATGGATGCTTTCAGTCTTTGTCCGGCGGCGCTATGACGCAGCACGTTCGGCGATCTTTATATTCTCGATGGCCGCCGTTTATCTGATGCTGTTCAGCCCGCGGACGGAGAACAACACCTATGCGATGCTCGGTCCGGCGTTCGCCGTGTTTGCCGCCCAGGCGTTCTTGATCGAGAGGCGATTCGCGGAGGGTATCGTCCTGACCGGTGTTGCGTTGGTCACGGCAGCCAGTCGCACGGTCGCCCATCGGCTCGCGCCCGGCACGGAAGCCATCTGGCTGGCGCCAGTCTGCGCGGCGTTCTTCGCCGTCTATTTACTCTTCCGGATTTTTGAGCGCCCGACGCAACCGGCCAAAGCGAAATGAGTCCAAGCCCCCTGCGGTTGTTTCACCAACGGGGCGCAAAGACAGTTGCCATCGTTGGCGCAGTTGAGGCACAGTCACCTCCGTTGTGACTCGATTGGAGACAACAACCCGTATGATTCCGACGACCGGCCGCGTCCGGCAACCGGCGCGCCCGCCACGCTCCGTCACCCAACCATGACCTCACGAGAACGAGTCCTTGCCGCGCTGGCACACCAACCGACCGACCGCGTGCCGCGGTTGCTCTACGAGGAGGCCATCGGCTACACCCCATTCATTGGGCAGTTGCTGCGCGAGCGTTGCGCGCCGAAAACGCCGCGCGACTATTTTGGCATGGACATTACCAGTGTCGTCCTCCAGCCAACGACACTGCCGCGCGACCGCTTCGCTGGATGGTTCGGAGCGGAAAGTGATGCGGCCCTCGCCAGCGGACAGGTGGACGAATGGGGTGTCTGGTGGCGCGGTGGCGACCTCTATCATTTTGCCCACGTCGAGTCACCGCTGCACGGCATGCAGGACTTTGCGCGCTTCAAGGAATATCCGTGGCCGGACCTGGACCAGCCGTATCGCTATGCCGGGCTGCGCGAGCGCGTCGAGACGCTGCACCAGCAGGGCCTTGCGGTGGCGGCATTCGCCGGTTCGGTTTTCGAGCAATCGTGGTATATCCGCGGCATGGAGGACCTGATGATGGACCTCGCTGCCGCGCCGGAGGTGGCGGACTATTTCTTCGAGCGCTCGGCAGCGCTGCAACAGCGCGCGGCGGCGGAATTCGCGCGGGCGGGCGTGGACATCATCATCACCGGCGACGACATCGCCGGGCAAAACGGCATGTTGATGAGCATAGAGACGTGGCGGGAGTTTCTGAAACCGCGCCTGGCGGCGACGGTGCAGGCGGTGAAGCGCGCGAATCCGGCGGCGAAGGTGTTCTATCATTCCTGCGGCAACGTCGAGCCGGCGATCCCGGATTTGATCGAAGCCGGCATCGATATCCTCAATCCGGTGCAGCCGGAATGCATGGAGCCGGCGGCGATCAAGCGCAAGTATGGCGACAGGCTTTCGTTCTGGGGCACGGTGAGCGTGCAGCGGACGATGCCGTTTGGTACGCCCGACGAAGTGCGGGCGGAAGTGCGGGCGCGCATTCGCGACGTGGGCCGCGGCGGCGGGTTGATTCTCGCGCCAGCGCACGTCCTGGGGCCGGAGACGCCGTGGAAAAACATCGTCGCGTTCTTTGAAGCCGCCGATTCGACGTCGGCGCCGGAGAGCTGAGATTTCGACAGGAGACCCGAGCCATGACAACACCACAACCTCTGAGACTTGCCTGCATCGGCTGCGGAGCGCGCGCCCAGACCTACACGGCGCTGGCCGCGCACCAGCCGGAGCGTTTCCAGATCGTCGCGGCTGCCGACCCGATGCCGGCGCGCATTGAAAAGATACGTCAGATTTCGGAACGCGCGGATTTCCGCGCTTTCGCCAACGCCGAGGCGTTGCTGGCGGCCGGCAAGCTCGCCGACGTGGTCATCATCGCCACGCAGGACAACGATCATTACGCGCCCTGTTGCCGCGCGCTGGAATTGGGCTACAACGTGTTGCTCGAAAAACCCATCGCCACACGCGCCGCGCAGGTGCTCGACATCGAGCGCCGCGCGCGAAAGGCCGACCGCCGCGTGATGGTCTGCTTCGTCCTGCGGTTTTCGGCCTTCTATCGGAAGGCCAAGGAGATCATCAACTCCGGCGCGCTGGGCGAGATCGTTTCCATCCAGGCCAGCGAAGGCGTCGAGCCGTGGCATCAGGCGCATTCGTTCGTGCGCGGCCATTGGTCGGTCGTGGGAAAAAGCTCGCCGATGATTTTGTCGAAGTGCTGCCATGACACCGACATCGTCCACTGGCTCGTCGGGCGGCGCTGCAAGCGGATCGCGAGTTTCGGCTCGCTGGAGTTTTTCCGCGCGGAGCGCGCGCCGGCGGGAGCGCCCGCCCGTTGCACCGACGGCTGCCCGGTGGGTGACACGTGTCCTTACAACGCGTTGCGCTACATCAATGAGAAACGCGCGTTCTGGCTGGAGTCGGTGTTTGACCGCGCGCAGACAGCCACGCCGGAAGAGATCACGGCCTGGCTGCGCACAAGCCCATGGGGACGCTGCGTCTATCGCTGCGACAATGACGCGGTGGACCGGCAGGTGCTCGCGATGGAGTTCGAGGGCGGTGTGACAGGCACATTCACGATGACGGCGTTCGAGAACGGCCGGCACATCGAGATCTACGGCACGCGCGGCGTGCTCAAGGGCGGCGAGACCTATCGGAAGCATTTCGGCGCGAACCTCGTGTTCCTTCCGCACGAAGGCGAACCGGTCCGCTACTCGGTCAAGGCCGCCGACGGCGGCTACGAGTCGCACGCGGGCGGCGACCCGGGCCTTGTCAACGCGCTTTACGACGAGATGACCCGGCCTCCGGGCGCGCCGCTGGAAGCGGGCATTGACGCGACAGTGCACAGCCACATGATCACCTTCGCCGCCGAAGAAGCGCGGCTGACGGGCCGCACAGTGGCCATCGAGGAATTTCAGAAGGCGCTGGAAAAGGGAGCCTGAGAATCGAGAGCAGCAGCGGTTTCCAACCATCGAATCCCATGGCCACAACGCACTTGAAACACGACCTCCGCGCCGTCGCCACCCATTTTCAGATCGCCGGCGAGTTCAAGGAAGCCGCTCCTTACGGCAGCGGCCACATCAACGACACCTACGCCGTTGTCTTCAACCAGAACGGCGGCCCCGTGCGCTACATCTTCCAGCGCATCAACCACAGCATTTTCAAGAACCCGGCGGCCCTGATGGAGAACGTCGAGCGCGTCACGTCCCACGTCTGCCGGAAGCTGGAAGCGCGCAACGCCGATCAGGTCACCCGCCGTGTGCTCACGCTCGTGCCGACGCGCGAAGGCCGGCCGTGGCACGCCGGCGCCGACGGCAACCACTGGCGGTGCTACCTCTTCGTCGAGCAGGCGGCGACCTACGACCAAATCACGAAGGCCACCCAGGCTCGCGAAGCTGCGAAGGCTTTTGGCTTGTTTCAAAGACAGCTTGCCGACCTGCCGCCGCCACGACTGCACGAAACGATTCCGAACTTTCATCACAGCCGCCGGCGGTTCGACGCTTTGCGCGCGGCCATCGAGGAAGACCCGTGCAATCGCGCCGCCACGGTGAAGCGGGAGATCGATTTCTGCCTCCGCCACGAACCGATGGTGGACGTGTTGCTCGACTTGCAGGCGCGCGGCCTGGTGCCGGAACGCGTCACGCACAACGACACCAAGCTGAACAACGTGATGCTCGACGATGCCACCAGCGAGGGCATTTGTGTCATCGACCTCGACACGGTGATGCCGGGACTGGCGCTCTACGACTTCGGCGACATGTGCCGCACGGGTTGCAGTCCGACCGCCGAGGATGAACGCGACCTTGCGAAGGTCGTGGCGCGCATGGATATCTTCGAGGCGCTTGTGCGCGGCTACCTCGCCACCGCCGGCGAATTCCTCAACACGGCGGAGAAGGACCATCTGGTGTTCTCCGCACGGCTCATCACTTTTGAGATCGGCATTCGGTTTCTCACCGACCACCTTCTGGGCGACCGATACTTCAAGATCCACCGCGAGGGCCACAACGCAGACCGTGCGCGTGTTCAATTCAAGATGGTCGAGTCGTTCGAGCAGCACGAGGCAGCCATGGACAAGGTGGTGAAGGAATCCAATGACTGATGGCAATCCGGCCAACA
>JBAZIR010000036.1:0-24597 GCA_041651735.1 Verrucomicrobiia bacterium
CCGTTTGTTTCGGTGCGGAGGGTTTCTATGGCGAGAGGGTGGCTGCCAAACGCAGAGGCGCGGAGAACGCGGAGAGCCGCAGAGAGCCGCAAAGGCAGGCTGGGGCGGTGGGCCATCCCTCCGACGCGCCGGCGGGCGGTGGGGCCGGACCGCTGGGCCGGTCGGGGGTGTGGAACGCAAGCGGCGCGGCGCGCCCGGCGGTCGCGCCCTACCGGGCGGGGGGGCTCAGGATCGTGCCGGCCAAGGCTGACGGAACGGCGGGGGAAGGGTGACAGCGGGGAGGTGCGGAGGAACAACCTGCCATTTCATCTCAGGAAGCAGCACTGCAGCGCCGTCATGGCAATGATAAATAGAACCGCAACAACATTGCCGCCAATCATCTTCAATGAGTTTTGCCTGATATCAGATGCTGATTCATTCTGCTCTGATTCGCCGGCAAGCCAGAGTCTGACTTCTTTTCCTAGTATCAACCAAGCCATACCCATAAACGTATAGGTTGCTGAGATTATGAAGATGATCAGAGCTACGCCATCTGACTGGCTTCCCTGACCAGCCAATGCAATTAGCGCCGCAGCGAGCAGCGAGATAAGCCCGCTCATGTTGGGATTGTTAAGTGCGGCTTTTCTCAGAGCGGAAATCATAAGTTGGCTCCGATGTATAGTGCTTAGCTGTGAAGGCATCAATCTTTTAGCTCCAGTCACATCAAGCATTGGAGCGAGCAGTATCAAGGCTGAAAGCCAGACTGGGGCGTTGGGCCATCCCTCCGACGCGCCGGCGGGTCTCAGGATGGAGCCGGCCAAGGCTGACGGAACGACGAGGGCGAGGGGGCGGAAGTGATGGAGTGCGCTGGTTGGCGGCACGGTTTCTGACTCTCTTATTTGCTTTGCTGTCTGCCTGAGTCAAGTGGCACAGGTGGGGCGTGAAGAAGCTGCATGGGTAGCCTGAAGCTGGCGATAATGTGAAATATCATCTCGACGAGCTTCGGTGGGTCTGACTCTAGGTCATCTCTGCTGTATACAATGGCAACATCCTTGTCCTGCAATGCCTGAAGCTCGCGCTGCAAATGGTCAACGGTAATGGGATTCCATACGAAACCGCTTATCGTCCTGCCCAATGCGAGAACGCTGCCGTCACGTCTCAGGTGAATGTGAACCTTTTCCATGCCTGTGCTATGTCTTCTAACATTCTGGTTCGACCGTCGGATTCCTCGCACAGA
This sequence comes from Verrucomicrobiia bacterium, assembly GCA_041651735.1. Lineage (GTDB taxonomy): Bacteria > Verrucomicrobiota > Verrucomicrobiia > CAIQCK01 > CAIQCK01 > CAIQCK01. The sequence continues at coordinate 1,217 of JBAZIR010000036.1, forward strand.
GGGGGGAGGGGATTCAAGACTGAAAGGCAGGCTGGGGCGTTGGGCCATCCCGCGTGCGCGTAGGCGCGGGGTTCGCTGCGGCGCTGGCGATAGGGCTTCGTAGGCACCGACGTGAGGAGGCGGAATCGTTGCGAGGGGCGTCCGCTTCCTTACGTCGGGATGAGGAGATATTCACCGCAGAGGCGCAGAGCGCACACAGGAATGAGAGAGACAAACACTTCCGAAGCTCCGCATCCTCCGCGTCACTGCGGTGAGATGCCGGCTCCTTACGGTCGGGGATTTGCGCAGCAGAACCAGCAGTTCATTTCACTGAATTCAACAGGCTCTGAATATGTTTTACTATCGCCGGCCAATAACCAAACACCACGAGGCAAATATAGAATGCCGTAGAGATCAGGCCCCAAGCAATGACGGCTCGGAAATAGTTCTTCCGGGTCTCGTTGTTCCCGACAAATGCCCAGATGATGATCATGATGAAACCGACGCACGGCAACGCCATGATGAACATCGCAAACATCCAAAACCAGAACGAGATGTAGTTCTTGTCATTGCCTTTGGCCATAAAGTGATAGTGGGTTGGAGGTTTGAGATTCTAAACTGACCGCCGGATTCCTCGCACAGACAGGGGAGGTGACACAAGGCTGAACATTGGGATGACGGAGACTCACCGCAAAGGCGCGGAGAGCGCAGAGGGAATGATAGAGTCAAACACTTCCGAAGCTCCGCGTTCTCCGCGCCTCTGCGGTGAAATGTCGGTTCCAACGCTGGGCCATCATCGTTGCGCCCAGTCGTCAGACACTTTGCGTGCTAGAGGAACTCTCGCGATGCCCGTCTAGCAGGAGAAGCTTCTCCACACTCCCCTCACCGCAAGAGCCAAGAGAAATAGAAACGCCAAAGCAATGCCCCCCACGATGCACTGTGACGAAGTAACTGGCCATTCGGGACCGGGGTTGCCGACTTCGAGGCCGGTCACATGAGTTGTTGGGCCCGGTTCTATGGTGAACGCCACACGAATCGGATCTCCGGGTTGGATGTCCTGGAGTTCACAGGTCTTTCCATTCCGATCGAGGAGCGCATCCGCACCGATGAAAAAGACAGCGGGATTGAGTACGCGGGCAACGGCCGCATCGGTAGGTCTAACGCTGAGGGTGCGCCATCTGGGGGTCAAACTGACCACCACGCCGCTAAGGAAGGGGCCATGCGGAATCACGCGAGTTGCCCTTACGGGTTTGGTGCGCGGAATAACGCGAGCTACCACCGCGGCGTCTGAGGGAGGGCCTCACCCTCCTTCAACCACGGGTGTGCCATAGGCCCAAAGCATAACGAGTCCCGTCAACCAGAATGCGGATGTAAAACTCTTCATGATCCTTGTCTCGGTGTTTCCAAGTTTTCAACGCTGGTTGAAACCGCGCAACAAGTAACATGAGGCATAACCTCTATCAATCTGAAACGTTTTGCGTCGCTGCATTTGAAGAGTTCTATGTTGTGAAACACTAGGGATGTGATGGAGTGGCGGCGGGCGGCTATCGATTTCCTTCGTTCTGTGGTTGAACAGCAGCGGATGACGGGCGACGGGAGAGGGAGGCGAACAAGCGGTAAATTGGCGCGTATTACCAAGCTCCATCGCTGGAAAGCAAGAGTCGGACTTGCCTGACGTCATCGCAAAGCCATTGGTAACCGCAACAGGTCTCGCAGAAAGGCTCAAGCAATCCGATACAGCGTTGCCAGCCTTCAGATGAGAAAACTACATCGAAGCTCCGCGGCCCACTGGGCACAACGCCTTGGTTGCGTTCCGCTCGTATGAATATGAGTTGTGTGCCGTCCACTGACTCAACTGGTACAATTTCGTTCAGAGCGACGCGTTCTGCTTTGGCCTCGGCTAGGCGCTCGAATGATTGTCGGAGTAATTGAATCTCCACGTTGCTGAACTCGTAGAGGCGAATGAGAGGACAATCATCCGAGCCTTCTTTGAGATAGTCGATTTTCACGAGGCTGCCCGTTTCACCCCTTGAACGTAAACCTAGGCGACTGGCTGTAGAACTCGAGGGGGTTGCAGAAAACGAGTTGCATCTTTGACCGTGCAATATATATCGCGTCACGTAGGCGTTCAAGCCAGAAGATGAGCGGGCGGGTGGAGAGCGGCGGAGCGGCGGAAGAGGGGAAGCTGGGAGATGGGGTTATGTGGCTCAGGAGGCCGCATGTTGTCGTGTCTGCGTGAAGAGGTCTCCGAGAGTAATGTCCTCTCTCCATGAGGCTAGAATCTCGACTCCGTATCGCTTCTGCAAACGGGTGATCAGATCCTCCAACTCCATCGAATCGGGAGTGCCGCGAATTGGGTAGAGCGTCCGATATACGTCCATGACTCGATCGTCAGGGGCGAAGCAAAGACGCCGCTTATCTTCAAATGCGAATGCCGTAAGGAAGATGTCCAGAAACTCCCGTATCTCAGTCTTCGATGCTAGAGGAAATCTGCGCCGCCACAGGCGGCCCGCGCAAGCGCGCTGCCAATACCGGATCATCTGCTTGCGCCTTAAGACCTCGGCAAGAATGAGCGCGCCGAAGACGAGGCAAATGAGGACAATGGAGCGAATCATGGCTTTGAACAGCTAACCATTAGACTGAACAGCAGGTTTATTGCAGAACATGATTGGCATGGAGTTCACTTCTTGAACGTAAACCTTGGCGACTGGCTGTAGAACTCGAGGGGGTTGCGGAAGACGAGTTGCTCGATCTGGTCGCGGGGGACGCCGCGGCGCTCGAGTTCGCGGACGACGCGGGGGACGCTGAGGGGGTCGGAGACACCCCAGTCAGCGGAGGAATTGACGAGGAGATGGTCCACGCCGTATTGCTGGACGATGTTGGCGGCGCGCTCGACGGAGAGCTTGGTGATCGGATAGACGGTGAGACCGCGCCACATCCGCGGATATCGCGCGAACATCGGGAGGGTTTCCTCGGTGCAATGGTCGAGGTCCACGAGGTTGTGGTCGAGCTTCTCCTCGTTAATGATGGTCAGGAGCCGCTCGGTGCCGATCTTCTTGTGCTGGTGCGGGCTGTGGATCACGACGGGGCAGTTCAACTCCTTGGCAATGCGGAGTTGCTTGCGGAGGATTTCGTCCTCGTCGGAGGTGATGCGGTCAAAGCCGACCTCGCCGAGGCCGACGACGCCGTCGCGCTTGAGATATTGGGGGAGCAACTCGACGACCTGGTCGGCGACGAGGCGGGTGTTGGCTTCCTTCGGGTTCACCGAGAGGGTGGAGAAGTGGGCGATGCCATAGCTGGCGGCGCGCTGGCGCTCGAAGCCGAGCAGGTGCTCGAAGTAATCCGTGAAGGTGCCGACGGACGTGCGCGGTCCGCCGAGCCAGAATGCCGGCTCGATGACCGCTTCGATGCCTGCGAGGGTCATCTTTTCGTAGTCGTCAGTGGTGCGTGAATAGCAATGAATGTGCGGTTCGATGATGCGCATAAGTTTATGAAGTGCGGAATATGGTGCAGCAGGACAGGGGTTTCAATGGGAAACTGACCTGTGAACGGGAGGCTAGCGAGCGGGTTATCTAGGTCGTCTGGCCTTTGATTTTTTTTGCCATGCGCTGGGTGAGCCGCTGCAACGCGGGTGAAGAGTCGTGCGGGTTCAACCGCACCTCGATGATGCTGAAGCTGCCCTCATGCTGTTCGGCGGCGGTGAGCGCGCGGTCGAGTTCCTCCTCTGTCTCCACAAGGAAACCGCGCCCGGCACCAAGGAACTCGGGCAGACGACTGTAGTTCCACGACAAAATGTCGTTGAAGGGGCCGTCTTGCATGGGGCGCTCGGTGCCGTAGCCGTAATTGTTCAGGACGATGACAATGGGGTTGAGACCGAAGCGGGCGGCGGTTGCCAATTCCATGCCGGTCATCTGGAACGCTCCATCGCCGACCAGCACGAGCGGACGCCGTTTGCGGTTGGCCAGTTGCGCGCCGATGGCCGCCGGCACCGCGAAGCCCAGCGAGGTGTAGTAGGCCGAGCCGAGGAACTCCGTGCTGTGATGGATGTAGAGATCGGCAGCGCCGAACAGCGCATCGCCAGCGTCGGCGATGACGACGGTGTTTTCATCGAGGTGGGAGTTAATCCGCTGGAAGAGCCGCCGCACGGTGAGCTTTCCCTTCGTCGGCACGAAGGCGGCGGGCGGTTGGGGACGCGGAATCCTTCCAAGGGTCCTGGGGCGGAGCTTCGCGCGCAAGAGGCCGTGCACGAAGTCCTCGAACCGCACGTTCTCGTAACCGTGATAGCCGACAGCCAGTTTCTCGCTGGTGGCGTAGATCGAGCGGCCGGGGTCGAGCCGCGCAGTGAAGATGCCGAGATTCACGTCGGTCATGAACGCGCCGAGCATGATGACGCAGTCGCTGGACTCGACGTAGGACCGCACGTCGTCCCGGCCCATGGCGCCTTCATAGACGCCGAGGTAGAACGGGTGATGCTCGCCGATGACGGACTTGCCCAGGATCGTTGCCGCGACAGGGATATTTGTTTTGCGGGCGAGGCGGACCACCTCGTCTTGCAGACCAAACCGGTGCACCTCGACGTCCGCGAGGATGACCGGCTTCTTTGCGGCGTTGATCGTGGCGGTGGCCTCTTCCATTGCGGCCTTGAGGGAATGCACATCGCTCGGCTCGTAGAGTTCGAGCGGCGCGTGGTGTGCGATGCCCGGCACGCTTACCATGTCGCGCGGCAGTTCGATATAGACCGGCCGCTTGTATCGTTCGGCGGCGTGGAGCACGCGGTCAATCTCCTGCAACGCGGTCTGCGGATCACTCAGCACGGTGGACGCGACCGTGATCTGCTCGAAGACCTTCTTCTGCGTGTCGAATTCGCGCACGCGGTGGTGCAGCAGGGGATTCTTTGCGCGTTCCTTCATGCCGGGCGCGCCGCTGATGACGACCACGGGCGATTTTTCGGCGAAGGCCTCCGCCGTTGTGTTGATGACCTTCAGGCCGCCGACGCAGTAAGTGACGCACACGACGCCCAAGCCCTTGAGGCGCGCGTAAGCGTCGGCGGCGAACCCCGCGCCTTGTTCGTCGCAGGTGTTGATGAGGCGCAGATGGCTGTGCTGGAGCATGTCGTAGAAGCCCAGCACGTAGTCGCCCGGAACGCCGAAGACGTGGCGCACGCCGCGGTGGTGGAGCCGCTCGATCAGGTAGTGGCCGATCCCGATGGAAGAACGTGTTCGGTTCATGAAGATGCTGAAACTTACACGGAATCATCTGTTGTTCCAAGTCGCGAAACGTTGAAATAGGATTCAACTGGGCGTAACTCGGCACACGCGCCAAGAAAGAAATGCGCGAGGCAACCCCTCACCCGGCCTTCGGCCACCCTCTCCCCATCGGATGGGGAGAGGGCAGGGTGAGGGGGCTTCGGAGTGCGATTCGCGCATGATTCAAATGGTGCGTGTGCCGAGTTGCGCCCGATTCAACTTTACCCTTGAGTCGCCGCGTGCAGCGGTTAGTTTCTTGGCCCATTGCCATGAAGAACTTCTCTTGCGCCGCCGTTGGTTTTCTATTCTTGTCGCTCGTTTCCTCCGCGCCTGCTCAAAGCTGGGAGAGCAAGGGCAAGGAGTTTGTCCTGACCGTTCGCAGTGAGAAAATCATCTATCGCGCGCCGGGCTCGCTGATCGTGAAACATGCGGATGGGCCGGAGGTGAGTCTGGGAATCTTCCTGTGGCACGATGCATGGATTTACGAGCAGTTGGGCGGCGGCAAGATCGAGAGCGGGCCGGAGATGGATCACCGGGGATGGGTGCGACAGAGTGGGACGTGGGTGACGCGCGAAGGCGCCGCGCCGATGCGCTACTCGCTGGCATTGGAGCCGACAGCAAAGGGTGCGGTACTGCATCTGGAGACGGAGAAAACAGCCCCCCTCAAGCTGTCGTCGGGTTTGTGGACCACGATTTCTTTCAGCCGGAACTTGTTCGCGGGACGGCGTGTCTATGCCCGGCCGGTAGCGCATGGCAAGGTGGGCGCCAATGTTTCCGGCGACTGCGAGGCACTGCTGGTGGAGCTGGAAGATGGACGCGCGGTTGCATTCGAGGGTGAGGGATTCCGTGAGGTTCGCTGTCACGTGAATGAAAAATCACAGGGCTTCGAGATGAACCTGTACCGCGGCGATTTTCCTGTGGGCAAGAAGGCCGTCACGTCATTGAAGATCGGCTTCGACACGCTGCCGGAGAAGTTCGGGGGAGACATTGTGCCGCATCGTGAGCCGCTCTCTATTGGGAAGACAAGCGCGTCCAGAACGATCATACCGCGTTTCGGCAAGCTGGAACTGGACGTGGACCTGCATGGCACGTGGGAGAACCCGTTCGACCCTGACCAGATTGCGTTGGATGCAACGGTGACGACGGCGTCGGGCCGGCAGTTCACGCAGCCGGGGTTCTTCATGGTGGACTATCGGCACGAGGTCCGCGACGGCGTGGAGGTAATGGTGCCTGTCGGCGAGGGCCGCTGGAGCGTGCGCATTGCCGCCGTTGAGCCTGGGGCGTTGCGCGTGAAGCTGACGGCCAGGGACCGCAGCGGCAGCGTCAGTAAGGAAGCCGGTGAGTTCACGGTGAAGACGTCGTCGGAGAGGGGATTCCTGCGCCAAAGCCGCGTGGATCCTCATTATCTTCAGTTCGATTCCGGTGCGGCCTTCGTGCCGATCGGCCACAACCTGCCAATCTACCACACCGCCGGACAGATCGGCACCGATGCAATTCGCAAGATGAAGTTGAAGGGCGAGAACTTCAACCGTTGGTGGATGTCCGGCTCCAGTCTAGGTATCGAATGGGAAGAACGTCTCGGCTGGTATCGTCAGGTACAGGCTGCGCGGTTGGATGGCTTGCTGGACCTCGCCGCGAAGCTCGACTTCTACTACATGCTCTGTATGGACACCCATCAGGATTTTCGCGAAGGCGGCTGGCGCGCGAATCCGTTCAACAAAATCAACGGTGGACCATGTGAGAAAGTGAGCGAGTGGTTCACCGGTGAGGCGTCGCGGACCTTCTATAAAAAACGGCTGCGCTACACCGTCGCGCGATGGGGTTACTCTCCGAACATCCTCTGCTGGGAGTTTGGCAACGAATTCGAAGGCTGGGTCGACACGACCGTGGAAACGAAGAACGCATGGCATCAGGAGATGTCCGACCACCTCGCCGCGCTCGACCCGTATCGGCATCTGATCACCACGAGTTGGTGGGGACACACCGGCCCGGAGGCGTGCTGGCGGATTCCGAAGATGGACATCGTGCAGACCCATTGCTACACGAACAACGATGGGAATGTCGCCGAGCAAGTGCGGCGCTACAGCCTCGAACAGTGGACGAACTTCGCGAAGCCGCACATCTTCGGCGAGTTCGGCATCCGCAGTCATTCCTCGACAGCCGACAAGGACCCCAAGGGCTGGGGATTGCATAATGCGTTCTGGTCCGCGCTTTGCAGCGGCTGCTGTGGCATCGCGATGCCGTGGTGGCACGAGAACTACATCGAGCCGCTGGACCTTTACTTTCACTTTACCTCCATCGCCAATTTCGCCAAAGGCCTGCCGTTCGGCACCGCGCGATGGGAACAGGTGAACGTGGCGGCGTTGGAGTATGTGAAACCGCCAGAGAAAACCATCGTGCGTGACGTGGTCCTCGCACCATCTGGCAGATGGGGCAAGCCCGCGGTCAACGAGTTCAGGATTCAGAGCGATGGCTCCGTCAACGATGTTACGGAGATTCGCGAGTTGCTGCACGGCAAGGGGCACCGCGACATCGCCATCTCGCCGACCTTCGTGGTGGATTTCCCGCGTGCGGGCAAGTTCATCATGAGCGTGGGACGTGTTTCCAATAGTGGCCATCTGCGCGTATGGGTGGACGACGAACAGAAACTCGACCGCCCGTTCCCTTGCGGCGAGAAGTTCGGCAAACAGTGGGTTTATCAGCCGAAGTGGAAATTGTGGGAATCCGTCTATGACGAGGACGTGGCTGTGGATGTGCCGGCGGGCAGACATCGCATTCGCTTGGACAACCAGGGCAATGACTGGATGCGCATCACGCGCTACACCTTCACCGGCTGCAAAGTTCTGGACCGGCCGAACCTGCTCGTCGCGGCGTTACGGGCTGGTAGTGGTCACTGCATTGTCTGGATGCAGAATCAGGAGAGCGATTGGTTCAACCAACAGAAGGCGACAGTGGAGGCGGTGCCGCCGTCACAAATCACACTGGACGGCTTCGCCGACGGCGCTTACGCGGTGGAGTGGTGGGAAACGTGGAGGGGCAGGGCTGTGCGCACTGATAGAGTGCGGGCGGCGGGCGGCAAACTGACGTTGTTGCCCGGCGAAATCAAAACCGATATCGCTGCGAAGATTCGCCCGCAGTAAGCGGCGTGAGGTGGGACAGGCATCTTGCCTGTACATTGATGAATGACGGGACCGGCTGGAAACCTGCCCTGCTTTGATGGCCTCGCCTCGCGCTTACGACGGGGAGCCAAGACGGCTGACCATGAATGCGCGTCGGCGCGAGGCTTGACGTGGAACGCGACTGGCAGGAGAATTGCGCCGCGGTGATCACAGTTGAACTTGGTTTCCGACGATGCCTTTTGTCGGAAACGTTGTCCCATCAAGAATGTTAGCCTGACAAATGACTCGTGACTTAGCTCATGTGACGCGTTGTCCGACACCGGATGAACTCTTGGTGCAGTTGTGTGAGATCGTGCCCGGATTCGGCGCAGCGTGGCGAGACAGCCTGTTCGTCGGGGAGGATGGTTCATTCACCGTTCACGGCGTCTTTTCCGAGTTCAGCTTTTATGTCCGTGCTCACTTCGGCGAGTTCGATGAGGACACCCGGAACAAGCTGTTCCGGCACGTTGAGCAGTGTGTCACCACGGACGTTCATTCGGAGGTTGGCGTCTCAAATGCGGCATGCACGTGTTTCCTTGAGAACATCACAGGTGAAGGAGATTTCTCTCTCGTTGTCTCGCGGTATCTGGGACCCGAGTCACTGAAGTACTTTAACAACTGGAACGGATGACAGGCTAACAAGCGGATGCAGTGAACACCGCGATGATATCTTCTTCTGATCGCGGAAACACGCCCGGATGTCGCGTTCTACCTCAACATTTCGCGCCGACTGTTTGCCGTCGCGTTTCAACTTTTCACTCGCACCCCGCGGGGGTCTGGCGAGATTGCTAAAGTGGGACAGGCATCCTGCCTGTTTATTGATGAATGATGGGACAGGCTGGAAGCCTATCCTACTTTATTGCCGCCGCAGGAAGAAGTCCTTGTCCTTGATGACTACTACGACGGCCAGCAGCAGGAGGATGGCGGTCTGGATGATCTTGCTGTCGGGATGCGTGCAGAAGGCTTCGGCGGAACAGTTCGCGCTTAGATGAAAGACGATGGCAACGAGAACGCTGCGGTGGGTTTTGTAGTAAAGCCAGTTCACGAGGACTACATAGGCGATGAAACTCACTACGTAATTGAGGCTGTGCAGCAGCCCTGTCTCCGCCAGATTGCTCTGGTATGAGCCCTTCACGAGTCCCAGTGGCATGTGCCAGAGCGCCCAGTAAAAGGCAAACAACAGGCACACCTTGAGGAGATTCATATTCCGTCGCAGACAGTCGGTGCCGTAGGTGTGCCACCCCAACTCCTCCAAGAAGGGTGCAAGCAGAAGCGCGTACCACCCGGAGATGATTCCCGTGGAGAATGACGCCTTGCCCGAGAGATGAAACTGGTCCACGCTGTATCCGAACAGCAGTGAGATGGCCTGCGCCAGAAGGATGCTCCCGAGCATCAGGAAACACGCCAAGAAGAGATGGAGTGGCTTGGCTTGGTTTAGGCCGATGAACCGGCGTTTGAAATCGTCCCGCAGGTCACGGTCTGTCCAGATCATGCACAGTGCGACCAACGCGGGGCACATCAATCCGGCCGGAATCAGGAGACCGACCACTTCCCTGAGAAATGGCTTGGTGGGTGTGAGATAACTTAGATACGCAGCCACGAACCAGAACGCCCACGTGAGCGGCGTTACGAGTCCGTAGAAGAGGCCTGGATGGCGGTACTTCTCAAGGGTCATGGCTGCGAGAGTTACTGGTCAGAGGTTTGCTGACATTGGGGAATTGATGGGCGGCGATCACTTCTTCTGCACCACGCGATCACATAACAAACAAGGACTGTGCCCAGGAATAGTCCTACAATAGTCAGTGCCCCGATTCCAACCTGCGTCCAGGTAACATCGAACAAATTCGACCTCCCACCTACGGTGGTAATGACGAAGAACTGACAGGTCGTCATGAGCCAGAACATCCAGAACGGATGTCCATCGCACCACACCAGCCTGAACAGGCCAACAAAGACACCCACCAGAAATGGCCAAGAGAGGGGAAACAGAATCGAACACACGAGCAGAAACACCCCCATAACCCCAATGGCTAATATCCCTTTGAAGAGCGTCTGCATTGCAGTCAGAACGCCCGATTCACTCAATTCTTCGACGAGGTTCCCAAAGCGGAGTTCCCCGAGCATTGCTACAAGGGTTCCCAATGCAATGGCAGCAAGGAACAGAAAGATGGATCCAACGCTTGTGCGGAATGCGCCGACAATCACCGACAATGGGTAGTCCAACCAGTCATTTCTTGTAGTCGGTTCAACCATGCGGTGCCTCACTGTAACCCTGCCACCGATTCGGAAGTCTAAGTCTTGGTGACGAACAAGTCGAGGTGATTGCGCGAACGAAAAGCCGTGTGTGGGGCGCAGTCCTTGGCGGTGCCCAAAGAAGACACGCCACGGCCTGGTGGTTGTTGTGGTGGGCGACGCTTGGGAAATTGCGGATGCGGTCGACTAGCCTGCAGGAGAGTTTCCCTCTCAGTGGGAAATGTCCTTTCGGGCTTGTTGCAGTATCCGCATTGTGCGAGAAGGGCATGGACGAATCAACCCGTGCCCGGCGGCATCATACCGTGACTGCCAGAAGAGATTACTGCCGGGAAATAGAAAGGAAGATCGTGAAGAACTGTTTGTCGCTGTGGTTGCTGTTGTTGATCCTCGCGCTGTCCTGCAATGCTGCGGAGCAGGCCTCGACCTCGTTGAAAACGCCGGAGACGTCCAAACTCTTCCGCAAGCACGCCGATCCTCAGTCGGGCGTCGTCTCCTGCATCCTCGAAACCCGGGTCGCTGAGAATCAGCAGAGCCTCTATTTCACGCAGAAATCAATGACGGAAGACGGCCGTTTCATCGTGTTCGATGTGTCCGGCGGCAAACGGGGCAACCAGAAATCCCTTGCGATGGTTGATTTTCTCAAGGACGAAGTCCGGCCGCTGGAGATTCGCGGCAGCATTCCCTTTCTCGACACGGACACCGCCATCCTGTATTGGTTCGAGCCAGGCGGCCTTTACAAGATGGACCTGCGGGCCGCATCGCGTAAGCCAGAGAAGCTCTGCGATATTCCCCCGCAGATCAAAGCGGCGGGGGAGAACGTGCAACGTTACGCGACCCACCTGACACTGACATCCGACCGCAGCAAGGTGTTCATGGATGCGTGCGTGGATGACCGTTTCATCCAGGGCATGCTGGATATCAAGACCGGGCAGTTCGAAAAATGGGGCGAAGAATCGGTCTGCGTGAATCACGGCCAACTCAACCCGGTGAACGACCGTCTGGCGCTGTGCGCTCACGAAACCCGGTGGACCGATACCCGCAAGGTCGAGCATCGCATCCAGAATATCAATGGCGTCTATCCCCGGCTGCTGCTGGTTGAGCCCAATGACAAACGCCGCATCATCCCGCCCATGAACAACTACGCCACTCACGAGTATTGGGCGGCGGATGGCAAGGGCTTCTACTACTGTAGTCACGGGAAGGAATACGGGGTCATCTACTGCGACCTGGCCAGCGGCAAACAGCAGCGGGTTGCGCCCATTCATGCGGCTCACGCCACGATGACGAGAGACCGGCGCTATTTCACCTACGACTACAGCGTCGGTCCGTGGTATCGCGGCTGTTCGTGGCAGGTGGGGTTCTATAATGCGGAGACGAAGAAGGAAGTCTTCCTCCATTCGGTGTTGCCGGCCTACAACACGAAGGAGAATCAGAGCAAACTCCATCCGGACCCACACCCGCAGTTTGTCTGCGGGGACAAGTATATCATCTGCACGATCAACCACGGTGATGGCCGCATGGACCTGTCGGTCACTCCGGTCGCGCCCTTGGTGGAAAAGACCCGCTGACTCGTGTCTTTCTCATCGGTGTGAAAAGGGTGGGTTATGAAGCTGTCAGCGGGCACCGCGAACCAGCCACTGGTGGGCACTTGCAACCCGGCCACTTGGGTTTCGTAAGTTGAGTTTGTGTTTTCAAATCCCATGCCTTCGTGGGACGGCAGTGAAATCCCTTCAGGATTTCCGGCGGCGGGATGCCTCGCTCTGCCCGCTGCGACTTCCTTCGATCCAGGTCCAACGGCTGTGCCGGAAAGAAAAGGGACACGCTAAAGCGTGAACTCCAACACAACTCGTTTCGCGTTGGAGTTCAAGCTTCAGCTTGTCCGCGATTCGCCCGGAAACTTCCTGCATCTGCGAGCCGTGTCAGGACCTCACTGCAACTTGCTCAGCGTGGCCTTGATCTCGTCGAAGTTGGGCAGGGTGCCGGGATTGTCGCTGACCCATGCGTATCGGACGATGCCGGTCTTGTCCACGACGAACGCGCTGCGCTTTGGCACGCCAGATTGGCCGAGGTTCTTGTCGGGCAGGAAACTGTCGTAGGCAACGCCATACGCCCGGGCGACGCTGTGGTCATAGTCCGCCAACAGCGGCACGGTGATCTTCTCTTTCTGTGCCCAGGCCTCCTGCGCAAACGGATTGTCGCCACTGATGCCATAGACGGCGGCATTGAGATGAGTGTAGGCGTTCAGTCCCTGGCTGACAGCGCACATTTCATTTGTGCAAACGCCGGTGAACGCCATCGGGAAGAACAGGAGCACGATGTTCTTCGCGCCCAGTTGAACGCTGAGCTTGACCTTCTTCGGGCCTTCAGCGGTCTTGGTGGTTAGATTGAAATCCGGTGCTTTGTCGCCGACGGCGATTGTCATGGTTGTGTCCTCGCGGTTGTTGGTGTCTGCTGATCGTTGGTTGAATCCACGGTCTAACCAAGCACCGCGCCACGGAATGTCAAATCGTGTGTGTGAAGTCCGCAGCCGGCTTTTGGCTACGATGGGTCCAGGGTGAAACCGATCTTGAGCGTCACCTGCCAGTGAGCAACCCGGCCGTCCTCGATCTGCCCGCGCGTTTCAACCACCTCGAACCAACGCATGTCACGCACGGTTTTTGAAGCCTTGGCGATGGCGTTTTGAACCGCTTCCTCGATGCTGTTGGGGGAGGAGCCGACCAATTCGATCTTCTTGTAGATGTGATTGCTCATAGGAAGGAACCTAGCATCAAAGCGCCGCGAGACAAGTCCACACGCTTGGGAATGAGGTTTTGTTCTCCCGAGGGGAACTGGTCACGCCCTGCGGCGGCGGCGCATGAGGATGACGGCGAAGCCGCTGGCAGCCACGAGCGAAAGAGTGGACGGCTCGGGCACGCTCATCGCAAAGACCGTATCGATCGTTGCGGTCCCCGTGTATGAGTAGTTCGAGCTTTCGTAGGGCAGGGAGCCTCCATACTGGTTGTAGTCGATGCGGAGATTGCTGTTGGTGGACTCGGCTGCGTTCCAGACATGGCCATAGGTCAGCTTGGCATCGCCACTGGGGTATCCGCCGGAATACGTTGCCGATGAGTCCAGAGGATCGACGAAATACAATTTCGCATTTTCCGATGACTGGATGATGCCGTCGCTGTTGGCGTCGGTCCAGTCGAAGCCCACCGCGAGCAGTTCATGGCCTCCGCCGCCGCCATACTCGATGGAAAAGATCGTGGCGTAGCCCGCGGCGAGTGAATCGAGGAAGAAGTTGGCGCGCGGATGGCCGTCATAGATGTAGGACGGTTTGTCATACGGGGCGACACCCCAGTAGCTGGACGGAAACATGCCGGAGAAGTGCACCAGGCTGAATCCCTTCTCCTCGACGATGTATTTGTTCAGCGCATAGGCGATATGATTGTAATACGTTCCCGCGCTTGGACTGGTGTCCATGTAGGACGGGGAAACGAGCGTGGCGTCGGCGGCCATCCAATCGGCATAGGTGATGCCGGTGAGGGCCGTGCCGAAGTAATTCGAGGCGGAATTTTGCAGATAGGTCATCGCGTTGACACTGGACGTCGGCACGCACGCCTCGGGGCCCACGTAGTTATACGTCGCGGTGTTCAGGCTGTATTGGTCCAGCCATCCAAAAAACGAGAGGTCCTCCCAGACGGAATGCACCGTTTGCGCCTGCGCAGTGAACAATTGCCCCAGCGCCAGCAGGAGCACGACGCAGGACTTCGCGCGGTCCTTGGATGTGAGGGCCGTTAAATTCACGGGCGCGAGCATATCCTCAATCGCAGAGTGTCAACAAGCCAACGTTATGAAATTCTCACGCGCCGTCGTGGCGCGGTCCGACAGCCCGTCACCCGGAACCGCAGGCTCGCAGCAGAACATGTGCTTGCGCGCGCACGGGGTACACCTACAATGCCAGTGTCTTATCGGCAAGGAGCGAAGAAAAATGAAACACAAAATCGTGGCGGCGGTCGTCGTGGCGGCTTGTCTTGTCGGGTGCGCGGGCAGCGGCGTCGCGCAAGAGGCCGCAGAGGCCAAACCGTCCGCCAAGTGCAACACGGTGTCGCTGACACATTTCGCGGCGACGATTGCCTCGGCCTATGGCATCGAGCCGCCGAAACTGGCCGACAAGAAGCTCGACGATGTGTGCGACAAGATACGCGCGCTTGCGGGCGGCCCGATCGACCGCGTCGTGATCTACAATCCCGATGCGGTGGCGCAGTGGTTGACCGGGAAGTATCGCGATATGTTCAAGCCGGTGCGGGAGCACACGCAGATCGAACTGCCGATGGCCACGATGATGCCCTCGGTGACGCCGGTTTGTTTCGGTACCATGTATACGGGCGCGTTGCCCGAGGTGCACGGGATCAAGGTGTATTCAAAGCCGGTCATCAAGATTGATACGCTCTTCGATTCCCTGATTCGGTCCGGCAAACGCGCAGTCATCGTGGCGTCGCCCAACTGCAGCATGGCGAAGATTTTTCTGGAGCGGAAGATGGATTACTTCAATTTCCCCGACACCCGCGACAGCATCAAGAAAGCGCAGGAGCTGATTCAGCAGGACCAGCACGATTTCATCGTGGTTTACAATGGCGACTACGACAGCACCATGCACCGCACGGGAACGGAATCCAAGGCGGCCTTGGAGGCGTTGCAATTTCAGGTGGATGGTTTTGACACGCTGGTGAAGTGCATCAAGAAGCACTGGACCCGGCACAACACACTGATCACTTTTTCGACCGACCACGGTGTGCATGACATCGAGTCGCGCGGCAAGACCGTCGGCAAGCACGGCACGAATGCGCCGGAGGACATCAACATCCTGCATTATCTGGGCGTGATTCGCGGGAAGGATTTGCCCGCGCAAGCGCGATAGGTTTAAGCGGAGAGAATTCGGCGGAAAGCGCGACCTTGGGTCATGCGTTCAACAAGGATTCTACCCCAACGGGGTTGAATCATCGGCTGTTGGTGTCCCGCCTTCAGGCGGCGCTCACGCAAACAGGTTCGTCGGGATGGACAAGGCAGCTCTTGCAACGCGTTGGCCAAGACCAACGGCGAGCTTCTTGCCGAACTCATCCGCGTCGATCGAGTCCTTCTGGTTCCAGAGCAGTGCGCCGACGCGGCCGCTGTCTGCTCCCACGAGGATCATCTTCTCATGGAAGAAATACGTGTTGATCCCGTTCACCACGTTTTCCTGTCCGCCATTGCGCGCGCCGCCGACTGCGAGGGCGCCTGCCGGTTTGCCTTCAAGGATCGGGTGGCCATTCTTGTCTTTCCCATGGCGGACCTGGCCGAAGAAGAGGGCCGCGAGCGAACTCGGCGAGCTGTTATGAACCGGACTGCCGACCAGAAGCCCACGGACCTCCGGCGCGGAGAGTTTCTCCTCCAGTTTGACGAAGTCGGTCTTGCCGTTGGCCGGGACGGCGAGTTCGCCGAGGACCCGCGCGGACGAAAGCAGGTTGTAGTCAACCAGGTGAACCAGTTCGACTTCGATTCGGTCGGGCGCGACGGCCTTGGCCGCTTCGATGGCGACGGTCAGGGCAGCCACGGTCGTCTTGTCCTTGCGCGGGCTTCCGTTGAGGGCGATGATTTTGATCTTCCCGGCGGGAACCTCCGGGGCGGGAGCCGAGCCGGGTTTTGTGGCGGCTTGGGCCACGGCGGCGGAGCCGGCGGCCAGGATGGCGGAGTTCAGGAAATGACGGCGGGTGAGCTTCTGACTCATGAGTTTCTCCTTCTTGTAGTTGATGAGTTCGTCGAAACAACCATTGCGTTTCGAGCCACTGGATAACGGGTCTGTGGCTACGGTTGATGCTGTCCTATCGTTTGGTTTTTGTCCATCCGTTAACGCCTTCCGGCTCGCGCCAAACGACGTGCCGCGCCCGAGACATTCTCTTCACCGTCCTTGATCTTCGCGCGCGTCTGGTTGGCCGCGCGCTTTATCACTTTCCGGTTTTCTGATCGGGCTGGTTGCCTATCGCCCACAGACGGTTGCCGATCACGGCGTATACCACCCCGTTGGCGACCGAATGGCTGCTATATTCCGTGTGCTGGCTGCTCTTGATGCCATCGCGCACTTCAAGCTTCCTGCCCGCCGACAAAATGCTTCTGTCAATATAAAGCTTCCCATCCGCAACGAGCGGCGAACCGAAGCACGTCGCGTTCTGCCGGATGGAATGCGTCCAGTAACAACGGCCGCTATCGGCATCCAGGCAATGCACCGTGTATGCATTGTCCACCGCAAAGACCAGGCCGTCGGTCACCGCCACGGTGGAGATGCTCTGGTTCATGGCCTCGTAGGACCAGACCCGGGCCTTCCCCGTGACGTCGCCGGTCCGGGTTGCATCGATGCAAACAATGCTTCCCTTGCATTCTCTTCCGCCGTGATTGGGGTCGCCGCCGATCGCGATGTAAACCCGATTGTTATGGAAGACCGGCGTGCCGATGATGTCGCACGGATGCCCGCGGCCATCGCCCTTGCTCTGACGCGGGTAGAAGGGGAGCTTCTTGTACTCCGCCGGAATACAATCGAACGACCATATCTTTTTCAGCACAGGCACGTCGGGGACTCTCGCCGTCGGAATGGCATCGATGGGCGTCGTGGCCGGCGCTCCCAGCGAAAAACGGAACTCCAGCGGCAGAGCGGGCTTCGGCAGGGTCGAGAGAAGATTGATGGAACGGGCATACTCCGATGGCGAGAGCGTGCCGGTGTCCTTTTCTTTGACATCGATGAAATACACAATCGGCCCGCGCAGGCTCGTGGTCTTCCAGCGGTCGCGCGCCACGGGCGCCGCAGGATTCACCGGCTCGAACGCCTGACAGAGACCGTTGCCCGTGGCGAAAAGTATTTGGGCTTTTCCATTCACCATGCCGAGGGACGGCGATGTGTATTGCCCGCGGTAAACCTGCTCGCCTATCTGCTCGTCATCGCGCGCGACCAGTTGTCCCGTCATCTTATGGAATGCGACCAGGCTCGGGCTGAGTGGATTGTACGGAATCCGCCCGGGAACCCAGGAGCGGCCGTTGCCCGTGCAGACATAGACATAATCCCCGTGCACCAGGACGGAGGAACTGGCCGTATGGTGATAGTAGGCCTTGAGCTTTTCGCACAGGTCATATCGCCAGACGATGCTCTTCAGCGATAACTGCAGGACCGCCGCCTTCTCTGCCTTTGCGGATGCCGGGTCGTTCTCCTTCGCGCGCGCGCCGCGTTCGCCCAGCAGCACTTTCAGGTCAACGCACATCGCTTCCTGATACGGGCTGACGAAATACATCCGGTCATCTTCAATCGTGGGCGACGAACTGACGGACCAACTCTCCAGTTTATCCCTGGAAGAAGGCCGGGGACAAATGAACGAGCCGAGCAGGCTGCCGGTCTTTTCGTCAAGACACAGGAAACAGGCATCCTTCCCGTCTGCCGAGGTAGTCCCAATGAACACCTTGCCCCTGCTGACCACGGGACTGCCGGTCGTGCGGCGGCCAATCCGGGTCACCCACCTGACATTTTTCGTGGATGGCAGGATTACTTCGCCTGCGTCGTTGAGTTCGCCGCAGTCCACCGAATCCGGCAGCTTCTGATCGCTCACGGCCGCCCTGTTGCGGGAGGCTTGGCCGCACCACTCCGGCCAGTCTTTGGCGCTGGCCACGACTGCGCCAGCCGCAAGAAACGCGCCGGCGCAAAGGATCATCATTCTTCTGTGAGTCATGTTCGCAATCCTTGTTCTTGGTCCTTCTTCGGGTCATGGCGCGGCAGCGCTGGCCCGGTGGAAAAGCATTCCACCTTCATGCGCGGGATTTTGCACCGGGGCGATGCAGAGTCAAGCGCACTGAGGTAGGATGGGCTGGCGTTCGCCCTTCTTTGCCGCTCGCGCACCGTTGGCGGGTCGGACGCGAGAGCTGCGATGCTCGCAGCAGTCAAGAGCCTTCGGCTTCATATTCGAAAGCGCTGGAGGCAATCAGGTTCTCATGAGCACGATCTGCGGCGAGGCCGCAACGGGGCGCGAGCGTTGGTGTCCCGGCTTCAGCCGGCTGCTCCATCCGACGCGACGACGACAACGCCGCCTAAAGGCGGGACACCAACAACCTCCTTCGCGTTTCGCTCTCTGCGTTCTCCGCGCCTCTGCGGTGAATCCGCTTCTGAAGATGCAACCACAGATGCGCACGGATGCACGCAGATGAAAAATTCCCATCGGTGTGAGTCTGTGTTCATCCGTGGTTCCCCCGAATGCGTTGGCGGCAGGGAAGGGAGCGTGCGATTCCACGGCTGGAGTGCGGAGATGGGAGAAGGTTTTGTCTTGATGGAGCAGGGCATTAGCGTAGGTTGAACGGCGGCCAAAAAAGGAAATCAGCCGATGATGACAATAATGAAACCGGGCGTCGCGATGTTGTTGTTTTGCGCTTTGATCGTGCAGGGCTGCGCTTATAGCAAGCAGTCCGTCGCCATCAAGCCCACCCTGCAACCCGGCGAGCCAATCGTGCAGGCCGCGAACAAAACCGTGGCGCTCAAGGTCGTGGATGAGCGCACGACGGCGGACTTCGGACGGCGCGTCGGCGCGGGTTCCATGGGGGAGTTGATCAGTAGCGAGGGCGATGTAGCGTCCGTGATCCGCGAAAAGATCGCCGAAGGTTTGAAGCGCAACGGTTTCGTCGTGGAGGCATTCAACCCGCAGGCGGCCCGGAGCATGCAGGTGACCTTGCGCGCCATCGAATACAACTCCGGCCTGGGCCTCTGGAGCATCAGCACGAAGACGGCGGCGATGTTCAAGGTCGTTGGCCACAACCAGGACGTGACCTACGAGAATCTCTATCGGGCTGAAGTGGAGGACCGCAGCCCGACCACGGCGTTTGCCGAGGACAACGAGATCCTCATCAATCGCGTGGTGTCGGAAGTGTTGGGCAAGATTCTTCAGGACAAGGAATTGCTGGCGCTTCTGGCGCGCTGAAGCCAGCAGGCCTGCGGGTGGCCCACGGCCAGTCGCCCTGAGGATGCGTCCCATGAAGGTCCGCCAGATTGACGCCATCAGGGAAATCAACATGAGACTTCTTTTCGTCCTGCCGCTCGTTGCCCTTTTGCTGGCCGCGACCCATCTCGCGAGCGCGGCGGAATACTGCGTTGACCCGAAGGGCGACGATGCCAACACCGGGACGGAGTCCCAGCCGTGGAAGACTCTCCAGAAAGCCGCCGATACCCTCGTGGCCGGCGATACGGTTCACATCAAGGCCGGGACCTATCATGAGAGAGTAATCCCCAAAAACTCGGGATCGCCCGGGAAGCGCATCACCTACGCGGCCTTTCCCGGCCATGAAGTCACCGTGGACGGCCAGGGCATCGCGTTCGGATGGGGGTCGGGTTTGTTTCACATCAAGGACAAGAGCGGCATCACGGTCTCGGGGCTTCGCATCGTGAACTCGGCCTACTATGGCGTGAGCATCTCCGGCAACGCGAGTCACATCACCATCGAGAAAAACTTTCTGCGCGGCTGCCAGTCCAGTGGGATTCACGTCTGGTCACACCGGCGCGCGACAACGATCCGTCACATCGTGATCGCCGATAATGAGGTCACCGAAACGAACATGAAAGGCGATCAGGAGGGAATCTCGGTCTGTGGGGCCGATGCCTTCGAGGTGCGCGGCAATCACGTCCATCACATACACAAGGAAGGCATCGACGCGAAGGAGGGCTGCTCCAACGGAAAGATCCTCAAGAACTACGTTCATCACATGCTTGGCTTCAGGCAGCCGAGTGGGGCGGTCGTATGCACCGTGGGTGTCTACGTGGATACCTACGGAGATACCCGCAACATCGAAGTCTCCGGGAACATTGTGCACAACTGCGGTTCGGGTTTTGCGATTGCCTCGGAGGATGGCCAGCCTTCGGAAAACGTCAGTTTTGTGAACAACATCGCTTACAACAATCAGGACGGTTTCGTCGTGGCTCCCTGGGGCAAGGGCGGGCCGCTGAAGAACATCGCACTCATGAATAACGTCGCCTTTGCCAACCGTCGAAAGGGCATCTTCGTCCAGCACACGAACATCGAGAAGGTCGTCGTGAGGAACAATATTTGCAGCCAGAACACCGAGGCGCAGATCGTCGTGAATGATCCCATCCAACAAGGCGTGACTCTCGATCACAACCTGGTGGACGGTTTCAGGAATTACAAGATGACTTGGAAAAAGGAAAAGTGGCAGGAGGTTCGGGGCGATGACGTGGTGACCGGGAATCCAAGGTTTGTGAATCCGATCGGGGGTGACTTCCACCTGAACAAAGACTCGCCCGCCATTGACAAGGGGTCGCCTGTTGGCGCGCCGGGCGTTGATCATGAGGGCAATCATCGTCCCGAGGGTCCGTGCATTAACATCGGCGCATACGAAAACAAATAGAAGCTAGTGATTCTGGCACAGTCCGAGAGGCAACGTCATCCCTAAATCCATTACTGTATTGCGGCTAGTCCGCCTTCAACCCAAGCCGTGGAGGGAATCCAGGGTCATAGGAAAGAGTTGTAGGCGGTCAGGAACTCTTGATACGTCTTGAACTTTTCCGGATAAACCGCGGGGATCGCGGTTTGAAATGAGACGCGCTCGCAGAGTTTCGTCACCAGCGTCACAAAGCGCTGGCGATCCAGTTTGGTCAATAGAAACCTCACCAGCCGCTCGCAGGTTCGGCTGTATTCGTATCGTTGGCTCGAGTCCCTGGGGGAATTGTTTGCCGCCAGCAGTGACTCCATCGGATAGGCGGCGCTGCCTCTCCGCCCGCTGCCACGGTCGCCGCCACCGATGCCTTTCATTTGTTTGTAGGCATTGCCTTCCTCGAAGTTCGCGACGCCTGTGGTGACCCAATGCGGCGGGTCCTTGGAAAAGAAACGGCGCAGAACGGCGCAGGTCACGGGAAAGGCCAGTTGCTGGCTGAAGGTGGAATCATTGCTGCGCGCCAGGATGAACATCTCGCCGTCATAGTGGGTGCTGACGAGGATCCGGTTCCTCTTGGTTTCAAAACAAAACGAATTCCAATCCTCTTCTTTGGCATAGATAAACAAGTGGTTCTTGCCCTTGTGGTAGTCCTTGACCAGGCCGAGATCTGTCTTCAGATACTCGCAGTAGATTTCCGATTCGCGCGCGGCTCTCTGGGCCTCGGAAAGTTTCTGATAGTGGATGATAAAGTGTTCGGTCTCGCCATGCCGCCACTTTGAATTTTTAATCGCCAGCTTGCCCCAATCCTTCAGGTCCTTGTCGCTGAGTTGGTCCCATTGTTTCTCGCTGAAGGCCGCGGCATTGCCGGGCGCAACCGCGGGAAGCACCGGCAGGATATGAGCGTGAGCGATGGGCGGAAGAGTACAAGCCAGCGAGACAACCCAGAAGATAACGGTTCCCGCGCAGTGGAGGGGCAGTTTCATGGAACAATGTTCTAAAGAAGTGACCGTTAGGCTGTCAAGCATGTTGGTTATGTATAAACTGGCAACTTACCATTCAAGTAGTTCAATCAAACGACTGTACAGGCTATTTATAATAGGATGAATCATAGTAGGACAGGCGTCCTGCCTGTCCATCTATGGATAATTGGACAGGCAAGATGCCTGTCCTACTGTGATGGACGCGCCTCGCGCATGCCCGCCGGCTCCTCGAGCGACGCGCGAGGCGGCATGAGTACGGCCAGTGTTCGCTCGACAAAACCAACGTGTCACATAAAAATAGCGTCAAGCAGCCATGAGCACTCAGAGTCAACGCGGGCGGATCCATTGGTTCGTGTGGGTGGTTATTCTCATCGCCTTCCTCGCCATCGCGTCGGCGGTGGTGTTTGTCGTTGCGACGCTCGGTCTCTGCGAACCGTCGTGGGCCGACTGCAAACGCACACTGGAGGCCAGGGGCGCGCGGCTTGACGCAAAGGCGTTCATTCCGCCACCCGTTCCCGACGACCAGAACTTCGCAATGACGCCGTTCCTCAAACCGTTGTTCGATTTCAAGCCCGGCACGCACACGCCGCGGGACACCAACGCCGTCGAGCGGATCAAGAACTTTGCGAATGTCGTGCCGCCTTGCGACTGGTCAACGTCGTGGAGCACCGCGAACCGGCTCGACCTCGTGGCTTATGCCCAGAGCCTGCAAGCTTCCGCGATCGGCAAAAAACCGGATGTCAAACAGCGGCCGCGCACGGCCCGGGAATTGGCGGCCGCGGCGCCGCAAATGCTGGCGGCGTTGAAGCCGTTCGATCCGGTGATCGAGGAACTGCGCGCAGCCAGCCGGCGGCCGTTTGCGAGGTTCCCGTTGTGGTACGACGATCCCTGCTTGATCCAGGAGAGATTCCCTCACTTGCAGACATTGAAACATGCCTGCCAGGTGTTGATGCTTCGCGCGTCGGCGAAACTGGCGGCGGGGCAGGCTGAACAGGCGCTCGGCGATCTGGAGCTGCTGTTCCGTCTTCTCGACACCATCAAGGACGAGCCTTGTTTGCTCAGCCAGTTGGTGCGCACAGGCTGCTTCATGATGGCGCTGCAAGTTGTTTGGGAAGGTCTGGCAGAGCACGGTTTTTCGGAGAACCAGTTGCGAGCGTTGCAGTCGCGCCTGTCGGCTTACGACTTCCTGGGTCATTTCCGTTGGGCTTTGGAAGCAGAGCGGGCGTGTCTCGGCAATGGAACGTTCGAGTTTCTGCGCCGGCAGCCCAATGAGTTGGAGGCCCTCTTTTCCCTGGCAAGTGTGCCGTCGCCAGCGCCGGCCGGAACCAACAGAATCG
>JBAZIR010000037.1:0-24261 GCA_041651735.1 Verrucomicrobiia bacterium
CGCGGCCAACAGCAAGGATTGCAGCCAGAACCTGGACTCGTTCTCGGTGGAGTGGACGTTTGCCGACGGCACGAAGGCCTACGACGTGGTGCGCTACATCCCGAAGTGCCTCTACGAATTCGACACCTTCGTCCATGGCACCAAGTGCGCGGCGCAGTTCTCCGGGGCGATTCACGCCGCCATGGTGCACACGTACAAGGACCAGCGCTGCACGCCGGACAATATCGCGTGGGAGGCCGACAAGGAACCAGTCACGTCCTGGCAGGCGGAGTGGGACAACTTCTTCGACTCCATCCGCAACAACAAACCGCACAACGAGGCCAAGCGAGCGGCGATGAGCAACCTCGCCGACATCATGGGCCGCGCGGCGGTCCACATGGGCCGGGTCATCACGTGGGACGAGGCGATGAAATCCGACTTCAAGTTCTGCCCGAACATTGACAATCTCACCGACGACAGCGAGCCGCCGGTCAAGGCCGATGCCAACGGCTGCTACCCCGTGCCGATCCCCGGCCAGTGGACGGAAATTTGAGCCATTGAATCATTGCCGGTGTTGGCGTGATAGAGCGTTCGGTGTTCGCGACGCCGTTGGGCGGAGAACAACCATGAAACGACCCGCCAAGTTATCGCCGCCGGGTTTGAGACAGTCTTCCCGGCGAGAGTTTTTGTCGTGGAGCGGCAAAGTTGCCGCGACCTCTGCACTTGCAGGCGTGACCCTGCCGTGCGTGCATGCCGCGGAGGACAACACCATCCGTCTCGCGTTGATCGGCTGCGGCGGACGCGGTAGCGGCGCGGTGGTGGATGCATCGCAATCACCCTACGGCCCAGTGAAGCTCTACGCGATGGCCGACCTGTTCGAGAAGCGGCTCGCGTCTTCTCACAAAGTTCTGAGCCAGAAACTCGCCGGTCAAGTGGATGTGCCGGCGGATCGCATGTTCATAGGTTTCGATGCTTACAAGAAGGCGATTGACTTGCTACGCCCGGGCGACGTGGCGATGCTCACCGGCTACGCCGGCTGGCGTCCCGTGCAACTGGAATACGCCGTCGCGAAGGGGGTCAACGTCTTCATGGAGAAATCCTTCGCGTGCGACCCACCCGGCGTGCGACGGATCATCAAGGCAGGAGAGGAAGCCCAAAAGAAAAACCTGAAGATAGCCGCCGGCTTGATGGCCCGCCACGCTCCCAACCGGCAGGAACTCATCAAGCGCATCCGCGACGGCCAACTCGGCCGGATTCAGTTCATCCGGACTTTCCGCATGCAGCCTTGCGGGACCTTGCCGCGGCGGAAGCCGGAGAACAACGACTTGCAGTGGCAGATCAGCCACTTCACGCATTTCCTATGGGTTTCGGGCGGGCTGTTCGCCGAGATGAACATTCACCAGGTGGACGAGATTTGCTGGATCAAGGATGCCTGGCCGGTTTCCGCGCACGGCGTGGGCGGCAGGATCGCCAACAGCACCGACTGCGGGCAAAACCTCGACTCCCTTTCCATCGAATGGACATTCGCCGACGGCACCAAGGCGTATCACGTCACCCGCTGGACTCCGAAGTGCCACAACGATTTTCGGACTTACATCCACGGAACCGACCGTGCAGCCGCATTCCCTTGGTTGAGCGGTCATCGCGACGACTTGACGCAGATCTACAAGGACCAGCGCTGCTCGCCCGATAACATCGCGTGGCAGGCCGACGAAGGATTGTTCACCTATTATCAGGCCGAATGGAATGTGTTGCTCAACGCCATCCAAAAAAACAAGTCGCACAATGAAGCCAAGCGGGCGGCGATGAGCAACCTCGCCGACATCATGGGCCGCGCCGCCGTCCACATGGGCCGGGTCATCACGTGGGACGAAGCGATGAAATCCGACTTCAAGTTCTGCCCGAACATTGATAACCTCACCGACGATAGCGAACCGCCGGTGAAGGCAGACGCCGAAGGCCGCTATCCCGTGCCGATCCCGGGACAATGGACGGAAATTTGACTCAATCGCCACATGTTGGCGGTATTTTCCGGTTTTCAGCGAAAAAAGTCGCGACAGATGCGCGAACATCTGGTGAAGTTGTCTTGTTATGAGGAATGAAGACCAAAAGCAGAGTCTGTTCGTGGAGAATCCAATACCGGAACCGCATCGGCAAATCATCCACGATCACAGCTTCACCTGCACGTTCTCGTGCAAGGTCGGGAAGCGCGCCACGACCGGACAGATGGGGATCACATCTTCCAACCTGGACCCCCAGATCTTTCAGGACATCGAACAGAAAGCCATTGTGAGGGCCGATCCAGAAATCGTGATCAAAAGAGGCTCCACCACTTTTGTGTATCATCTCATTCACAGGACTCTCACGATGCGGCTCTACCGAATTGCCGCTCATCTGGCAGACTTTGCGCATGGGAAATACTAGTCCGTCCTCAATCGAACGCCAGCGGACGACTTGCTGTTCCGAACGTAATGTAATAACAGTGGTTTGAAGCGCGACCGCTGGCGTGGCGAGCGCGTGGTTTCAACGGAGAAGAAATATGATGACAAGGCGAGAATTTCTGAAACGCAGCGCCCTCGGAGCGGCGGCGTGTGTGGCATGGAATCCAACGGCGTTATTCGCCGGCGTGGCGGGCAGGAAGATTCCGATCGGGTTGCAGCTTTACTCACTCCGCAAGGAGGCAGCCAAGGACCTCGAAGGCGTGATCGCCGCGGTAGGAAAGATGGGCTACAAAGGCATCGAGTTTGCCGGCTATCACAACCGCGACGCGAAGACGCTGCGCAAGCTCCTCGACGACAATGGCCTCAAGTGCTGTGGCACGCACACGGGCCTGCCGACATTGCTCGGCGACAAGCTCAAGGAAACCATCGAGTTTAACCAGACGCTCGGCAACAAATACCTCATCGTGCCCGGCCTGCCCAAGGACCGCACCTCGTCGCGGCAAGCATGGTCCGACACGGCCAAGCTGTTCAATGAACTGGCCGAGAAGGTCGCCCCGCACGGAATGCGCGTCGGCTATCACAACCACACCATCGAGTTCAAGGCGCTCGACGGCGAGTTGCCGTGGGACACGTTCTTCGGCAACACGAAGAAGGAAGTCATCATGCAGTTCGACACCGGCAACGCGATGCACGGCGGCGGTGACGCAGTGGTGTTCCTGAAAAAGTATCCAGGCCGTGCCGCGACAGTCCACTGCAAGCCGTTCTCCAAAGCCAAGCCGGACGCGCTCATCGGCGAGGACGAGTTGCCGTGGAAGGACATCTTCCAGCTCTGCGAAACCGCAGGCGATACCGAGTGGTATATCGTCGAATACGAGCGTCCGAACGTGCCCGCGTTGGAGGCCGTTGAGAAGTGTCTGCAAGCACTGAAACAGATGGGCAAGTAACCGCGCCGCCGCAACGCCATGATTGATTCACTGCAAACCAGATTCGGAATCCCGGGATCGGTTGCCGTTTCGCCGGGCAAGAACAACATGCCGCGCGTGACGCTGTCGCACCGCTCCGGCGCCAGCGCGGAGGTTTATCTGCACGGCGCGCACGTCACGTCGTGGCGGAACGCGAAGGGCGAAGAACTGCTCTTCCTGAGCCGCGAATCGCACTGGGCCGCCGACAAGCCGATTCGCGGTGGCGTTCCAATCTGTTTCCCGCAGTTCAGCAACCACGGTCCGATGTTGCTGCACGGCTTTGCGAGAATCAGCGAATGGACGCTGACACACACCGAGTGTCGTAACTCCGGCGAGGTTGTGGCCGTGCTGCAACTCAGCCACTCCGACGCCACGCAGACCCTGTGGCCGCACCGTTTCACCCTCGAACTGCGCGTGACGCTCGCTGAGACATCGCTGACGCTGGCAACGCTGGTGAAGAACAATGGCGACAAACCATTCGATTTTGAACTGGCGCTCCACACCTATTTTGGCGTCGGCGAAATCCAGCGCGCCGCCGTTTGCGGGTTGAAGGGCGTCACGTTCAGTGATTCGCTGCGGAACAACATCAACGAAGTGGAAACGCGGCAGGAAATCCGCTTCGACCAGGAAACCGACCGCATCTACATCAAGACGCCGGACAGCATCCTCCTCCGCGACGAGGCCCGCAACCGCGTCATCGCCATCCAGAAGAGTGGCATGGCTGATGCCGTCGTTTGGAACCCGTGGATTGCAAAGTCACAGCGCATGCCGGACTTTGGCGACGACGAGTATCTGCGCATGGTCTGCGTGGAAACAGGCAACATGGCCGGCCACGTCAACCTCGCGCCGAGCGCCCAATGGCTCGGCTCGACGGTCCTGTCCGTGCGCCCCGCCTGATTCGATCAAGCCCGCACGGCTTTGGCGTGGCATTCCACCAGGTACCGCCGCGATTTCTCCACGGCTGTCTCCATCGCGTCCGGCTCCATCTCGCCATGCATGAACGGGTTCACGTAGCGCTCGTAGCGGATCTTCGCCAGCGCCGCCAGCCACGGTGTGAAATCGGTCGGGCCGTGGCCGGGCAACTGGTCGATGCCTTTGCCGTGCTGCCACGCATAGAAGAAAAGAAGCTGTTTGCCGCATGCCGCGATGGCTTCCTCAACGGACATCTTGCCTGCCTGAATGTGGTAAGGCGCCAACGCGATGCCAAGCCGTGGATGCCGGTTGAGATCCACAAATGCCTTGATAGAGTCAATCGAGTCGAGCAACGCGTGGCCGTGGTTCTCAATGGCCAGATATGAATTGTGTTTCTCTGCCAGTTCGATCTGCGGCTTGAGTTTCTCCAGGAACTCCCTCATCCGCGCCGTCAGCTCCTCCGGTTTGCATGGCTTCTCACTGCCCCGGATGGCCACGCCGCCGCCAGCTGCGCCGAGCAACTCGACATACTGCGGATAGCGGCCCGCATAAACCGAGAAACCGCAAAGCTTCAGCTTGTTCTTCGCCAGCAACTCTTTCAGCCCATTGCCACCGAGGCGGGCTGCGATGTCATCCAGATGGGTGCACTTGAACAGCGGCCCCCAAATATCAACCGCCTCGAAGCCGAGCTTCGCAGCGCGCTCGCAGAACTGCTCAATCGGCCATTTCACGAACATGACCGACGACGTCGAGAGCCGCATTTTCCAACCGCCCTCCCCTGCGCCGGCGAGCGTTGCCGCCATGCCAACACCCGCGGCGATGAACTGCCGCCGATTCAGTTCTCTTTCCGATGAGTGACGGTTCGTCTTCACGGTTTCTTTCCTTTCACGCGGCCTCGCTGCGCAGTTTCTTGAACCACGCGTCGAGGACCTTGTTGCTGCGACAGAAAACCACCGATTTGACCAGCATCCGGTTCACATCGCCTTGCGCGACCATGATGCGTTTGTTGGGATCGAGCACGTCGTCGCTACGGCGCAGCAGGGCCAGCGTTTTCAGCCCGATGAAGATCGGCCAGAGGCACGCCAGCCGCAGCCGCCCGCACGAGCGCGGAATCGCGAGTGTATAGCGCCACGCAGCATCGAAATGGCCAAGCGTCAGGTCGAGAAAGCCGTCGTAAACCGGCCGAAACCGGCCCATCGTCGCCGGTAGGAGCAGGTCTTCGGGTTTCAGCCCGGCTTCCGCCAGCCGTTGCCGCGGCAGGTAGCAGCGGGCGATGCGAAGGTCTTTCGGAATGTCGCGGAGAATGTTGGTCATCTGGAGGCCCTTGCCGAAGCGGATGCCCAATGCCGTCATCTCGGCGACGTTCCAGTTGCGCAACGCCCGTAGATGCGCGACGCACATCCCGGTCCAAAACTTCCCGACGCAACCGGCGACGTCGTAGGTGTAGTCGTCGAGCTGCCGGTCGGTTTCAAACGCGGCGAGATCCTTCTCCGTTTCACCTGGAAACTGAACCAGATCGTTTTCCTGCCCGCGCGTGATGACGCTGAGCAGTTCGCCGATACGCGCGCGGTCGTCGTCGGGCAGCGACGCGAGCATGGCAAAACAATCGTCAAGCTTCTCCAACAGCAGCTTCTCCGCCGGCAGACTCTGGTGTTGCGCAAGGTCGGACCGGATCACCGCCAGATCGCCGGCGTCGCAACGATGCTCGAACTGCTGGCGGAATCGGACCAGGTGCGCGTGGCGCTTGTCACGTGGGACAACCTTCGTGTCGGCGATGGTGTCGCTGGCGCGCGCCAGCAGGTAACCGAGCGAGATCGCCGGTCGCAGCGCCGCAGGCAGTACGCGCAACGTCAAATAGAACGAGCGCGACACGTCGCGCAGCAGCGGGCCAATGAGTTGATCGCGTTTCTGTTGGGTCACGCGCCGCATCGTAGGCGCGGCCCGCGGCGGGTGCAAGCCCGCGCATGACGACTGCTGCGCTACAGCTCTTGAGCCTTGTGTATCGCCAACAACTTGAGGCTGCTGCCGGTCCTGCGGAACACGAAGACTCGCCGGACTGGCTCACCGCGGTCGCGCAGGTCCGCCACCAGAATGGTGTCGTTGCTTGTCAGCACATCGTCGGCTTCCGGTGGGAGGCCAGCCTCGCGCGCCGTCGTCTGCACGGCGCTCTCCAAGGCAAACGCGTGCGGCCGCTCGACGATTTTTTGGATGACCTCGCTGAACGATTGGTCGTCCTCAATCTTCCGGCCTTCGAGGTAGAACGGCGTGGTAAGCTGCTCACGCAACCCGGCCGCATCGCCCTTGTTGAGAAGTGTGATGAGGTTCTCCAGCGCCGACTTCTCGTCGCGCGAGGCAGCCACGCCAACGGGTGGCGGCGGAGCCTTGGCACTGGCTTCGGACCGCTTGCTGTCCTTCCGGCCAGCGAGCGCGAACAAGCCCAGCACAACGCCCACCACTACCAACACCACAACGGGTCGGGAAATACGATTCATGTGTTCTCCTGAGGTTCCGTTCTAATCATACCGCCGGACAGGGAAAAGGTTACATGATGCCGCCAACAATTCAGTCTTGAATTGACGTCGCCAGTCGGGAGACATTTACGTTTATGTTCAAGCTATTCATTCTTTCGTGCGCCATCCTCGGCCTGTCAATCGCCACCCTTCGCGCCGGCGATTGGCCTCATTGGCGCGGACCCGCGCGCAATGGACACTCCACAGAAACGGCGTGGCTCGACCAGTGGCCGGCGGGCGGGCCGAAAGTCGCTTGGAAAGCCAGCGTGGGGCTGGGCTTCTCGACGTTCGTCGTCGCCAACGGCCGCGTGCTCACCACGGGCCACGCTGACGGCAAGGACACGGTCTTCTGCTTCGACGCTGATAGCGGCAAGATACTCTGGAAACACTCCTATGCTGCCGAACTCGGCGACAAATACTTCGAGGGCGGCGCAACCGGCACACCGACGATTGATGGAGAGCGCGTCTATCAGCTCAGCCGTTGGGGCGATCTCTTCTGTCTCGATGCAGCAAGCGGACGCGTCATCTGGTCGAAGAATCTCCAGAAAGAGGCAGATGTGCGCGTTCCCGACTGGGGCTTCAGCGGAGCGCCGCTTGTGCATGGCAACCTGCTCATCCTCAATGTCGGCGATGCCGGCATGGCACTCGACAAGACCAGCGGCAAGATCGTCTGGCAGTCGAAAAACAAGGAAGCCGGTTACTCCACACCGCTGCCGGTGAGCCGCGGCAGTGAGACGCTGGTGCTGCTCGGCTCGCGCCAGTCCTATGTGGCAGTGGACGCGCTCACGGGCAAGGAAGCCTGGCGTCACCGCTGGCTCACGCAATACGGCGTCAACGCCGCCGACCCAATCGTGCAGGGCGATCTCGTCTTCATCTGCACCGGCTACGGCAAAGGCGCTGCGATGTTGAAGACCGGCGCAGGCCAGCCGCAGGAGCTTTGGAAGAGCAAGGCTCTCCGCACGCAATTGAATCCCGCCGTTTTGGTGGACGGCCATCTCTACGGTGTGGACGGCGACACCACCTCACCGGCGTCGCTCAAGTGCATCGAGTTCGCCACCGGCACTGAAAAGTGGGAATTCCCGAAGGTCGGCTCTGGTGCGCTCATCGCAGCAGGAGGGCGCCTGATCGTGCTGAGCGGCACTGGTGAACTGATGGTGGCCCCTGCTTCCCCTGCCGGATTTAAGCCCACGGCGCGCGCCCAAGTGGTACAAGGCAAGTGCTGGACATCGCCGGTGCTTGCCAACGGTCGCATCTTCTGCCGCAGTGTTCCCGGCGATGTCGTCTGCCTCGACGTGCGCAAGCCATGAAGATCACCCGCCGCCATTTCCTGCGCGCCGCTGCTGTTGCGGGCCTTGCGACGCCATTCACGACGCACGGCGCTGACGCCGGGCGAAAACTGCGCACCGCGCTCATCGGCGCCGGTTGGTGGGGCAAGAACATCCTCAAGGAAGCGATGGCGTCGGGCCGCTGCCAGATCAGCGCGCTCTGTGACGTGGACGCGATGGGGCTCGAAGTCGCCGCCGAACAGGTCAGCGACCTTAGCGGCACCCAACCGAAAACGTTCAAGGACTTCCGCGAACTGCTCGAAAAGGATCGTCCGGAGATCGTCATCATCGCCACGCCGGACCATTGGCATGCGCTGCAAACCATCGCCGCGCTCAAGGCGGGCGCACATGTGTTCGTCGAGAAACCCACCGGTCACACGGTCAACGAAAGCCGCGCGATGGTGAAGGTCGCGCGCGCCGCCGATCGCGTGGTGCAGGTCGGGTTGCATCGCCGCATCGGTCCGCATCACGCCAGCGCGATGAAATTTCTTCGCTCCGGCGCGGTCGGAGACATCGGCATGGTGCGCGCGTTTGCCCACAGCGCCGGCGGGCCGGAGAAGCCAACCCCGAACAGCAAACCGCCGGACGGCATGGACTGGGACCTCTGGTGCGGCCCCGCGCCGAAGCGGCCGTTCAACACCAAGCTCCATCCCGGCGGTTGGCGCAGCTTCCTTGACTACGCCAACGGCCAGATCGGCGACTGGGGCGTGCATTGGCTCGACCAAGTGCTGTGGTGGAACGGAGGCGAGTATCCACACCGCGTCTTCAGCACCGCCGGCCGCGCCATCCGCGGTCCCGCAGTGCTCAACGACCGTGAGCAAACCACCGACACGCCTGATCATCAGGTCGCCGTGTTCGAATTTCCAAAATTCACCTGCGTCTGGGAGAATCGTCAGTTCGCCGGCAATGACACCGAGAAGCACCGGATCGGCGCGTATTTCTACGGCACCAAGGGCATTCTTCACATCGGCTGGCGCGATGGCTGGACGTTCTATCCGGCGAACAAGAAGGAAAAATCGCTCCACGAGGATGCGCAGTTGCAGGAACCCGACGGCCACAACCTCAAGCTGCTCTGGGCGGATTTCCTCAATGCCATTGAGAACCACAAGCCCGCCGCTGCGCGAATCGAACTGGCACATCGTTCCTCCGTGCTGCCGCTGTTGGCCATGATCTCCTGGCGCACGGGCCGCAGCTTGCAGTGGAACGGTGCGAAGGAAGAAATCGTCGGAGACGCGGAAGCCAGCAAGCTGCTCAGCCGTCCCTATCGCCCGCCCTGGATCTACCCGGCGGCGTAAGCGTATCTTCCAACTTCACTCGCCAACCTGTAGCGGCACTTGCATGGAGAGGTTCATGACGGGCGTCGTTTCGGCAAAGACAGCGGCAACGGCCTGCACCAGCTCATGACCGTTCATGCCGCGGACTTCCTTTTCCGGGAATGGATAGTAAATCTGGAAGCCGACCCAATCACGGTCACCAACCTTCTTCAGCGCGGCGCGAAGTTGCGCGACCGACTGGAAGTTCTTGGCGTTGAAAATCTGCATCTTCTCCCAGTCGCCGATTTGGGCGACGAACTGGTCCTGTCGAATCAGGCGCTGCAGTTCGCGCTCCAGAGCGCTGCCCGCGCGCAAGCCAGCGACGAGGCGATGCCAGTCCCAGTCGGGCTTGAGCACGCAACCGGGAAACTCCTCCGGTCCGGATGCCGGACCACGTTCGATCTGCGCGCCAGCCTTGAAGACGCGCTCGTCCTGGTCCACGGAGATGAAAAACTTGGCGCAGCTCCAGTTCACATCGTGGCTGACCGGCTTGGCCTCGCGATTCTTGCGCGGCACCCAGCAAATCCACTGCCAGAACACGCCGCGGCCCCAGCGGTCGCAGACAAACGGCTGGCGATGGCGCTGTTCAAGATGATACTTGAAGATCTGCGTGACTCGCTCGTGAGGTTCGAGGTTGCCGACGCGGATGCCGTTCTCGAAATCAATCCACTC
Organism: Verrucomicrobiia bacterium; assembly: GCA_041651735.1. Lineage (GTDB taxonomy): Bacteria > Verrucomicrobiota > Verrucomicrobiia > CAIQCK01 > CAIQCK01 > CAIQCK01. The sequence continues at coordinate 10,115 of JBAZIR010000037.1, forward strand.
CGTGCGGAACGCCGCGCCCGTGGGCAACTCACCTGCTCCGGCGCCCGCGCCACGAGCAAGTGGCAGCCAGTTCTTGAGAGAAGCGGATTTTTTCATCGCCATGCGCGCCGCCGGCGGCGTTCGTCACTCCGGTAACATGTCTATGTCGTGGGCGATGTCGAGGAACTCGTCCTTGGAGACTTCTTCAAGCCTCTTGCCACGCTGCTTGAGCTTTTCGTTGAACTTGATCGCCTTCTCGGTCATGTGGTCGTGCGTCTCCTCGCTGCCGCCCAGCAACAGAAAATTCTCGCCCTGTGTGACCCGCTTGTGATGGTCTTTGTTGTCGAGTCCCAGACCGAGCAGGAGGGCTTTTTTTGACCTGGCTTTTTTTCGGGGCTTCATCGTGTAGGTTCCACGGCTTCGAGGAAAGTTATCCTAAAACTGGCGTTTGTCGCGGTCCTCATCTCCGAGGTCTGGCGCTGAAAAGGAGCACCCCACCCGCCGCCACCGTCAACAAGCTGACGCCGCAGAGCGCGAGCTTCACGCGCAAATTCGTTCGCGTCAGCGAGATGATGCTGGAGGCAAATGTCTTCATCACATTGAAAGACTGCTGGCTGTCGCTGGCAATCTTCGCCCAGCTGCTTTCGAGTTGTTGAAGGTTCACCTGGGCCTGCGCTGATTGATCCATGCTCTTCAAGGCCGTAAACCCTGCGTAGAGCAAAGTTACCGCGCCAACTACAAAGCACACAAATCCCATCACCAGCGGAAGTTTGGATAAGGATGCCGGCGCGTCTGGCGAAGTCTTCAAACTCATGATGGTTAGCCTATTCGGGGTGGGGTTGTTTTCAAGGCGATTCTCGGTTCGAAGACGCGATCGCGGCGAGGCTATTGCAATTGACAGGGCATGGGTCGGCACTACACTGGCGTTGAAGTCACTGGGAGCCATGCAAAACAACACGCAGACCGCAACAGTCTTACAGTTGGCGCGATGAAATACTGGTTCTTCAGAATCGCGGCCTTTGCCTCGCGCGCCGCGCCCCGCCGCGTGATCTATGCGGTGGCCTGGTTGGTGTCGCGGATTCTCCTGATTCTCAAACGCCGCGAAGCAGAAGCTGTTGCAGGCAACCTCCAGCGCGCGGCCACGTTTCGCGGCCAGCCGCTCGACCCGATCGCGCTGCGCCGTCGCACGCGGGCCGTCTACTACAGTTTTGCCAGATACATTGTGGACTATTACCGCTACGCCGAAGGGCGCGATGCAGAACTGGCTTCGCTGATGGAAGTGGAAAACATTCAGGCCATGGATCGCGGCCTGGCTTTGGGGAACGGCGTCGTCGTGGTCACCGCGCATCTGGGCAACATTGAGAACGGCGGCATGAGCATCATCCAGCGCGGTTACAAATTCACCGTCGTGGCCCTCAACCAACCCGACCCGCGGATGAACGAACTTTTCCAGCGTCAGCGCCGTGCGCGAGGCATGGGCGTCATTGTCATGGGTCGCGCCACGCGCGACTGCCTGCGCACGCTTCATCGAAACGAAATCGTAGCCCTGGCTGGCGACCGCGACTTTACCAACAACCGGGACACCGCCGTGTTCTTCGGCGCGCCCGCACGCATGCCCATCGGACCTGCCCGCCTGGCTCTGGCCACTGGCGCGCCGATCGTGGCAAGCTTTTGCGTGCGGCGGCCGGATGATGGCTACAAACTTTTCTTTTACGACCCTATCTTCGTGGACAAGACTCAGGACACCGTGGAGAGCCTAACCCGTCAGGTGATGCAACGGCTGGAACAGGCCATCGGCGACTATCCCGACCAGTGGTATTGCTTTCACAACCTGTGGGATGTCGAAGAAGACTGGCGGCTGATGCAGACTTACCAGCAACGCGGATGAACCTCGCGCGCAGCGGCGTTCTGCGCCCATCCTGGCTTATAACGAGGCGGCCACACCGAGAAGTCGCCCAATGCTCCCCCTCGCCAGCAAACACCTCACCAACAACTACAGATGGTGTTCCAAGTATAAACCGCGGTGGCTACTTCAGGTCAACCACGGAGATCGTGTAGAACTTGCTGGATTTGTGCGGGCCGTAAGTGAGGTTGATGTTCGAGACATAGAGCTTGTTGCCGCGCACGATGCACTCCGACGGTGAGTGGAGGCTGCCGTCAGCCCCGTCGCTCTCGCCGTTCTTGACCACGATGGCAACCGCGCCGGTTTTGGAATCAATCCGCACCACGGCGTTGCCGAGAAAGTCGGCCACCCAAAGGTTGCCGGCGGGGTCACAGTGCAAGCCATCGGAGCTCTCCATGCCGTGACCCTTCGCGAGCAAGGCTTGTGTCGCGACCTTGCCGGCGGCGTCGAAGGTCATTTTGTGCACCTCGCCATCGCCGAAATTGCAGACATACATGTTGCCGGCGGCGTCGATGTCGAGGCCGTTGGCTCCGTTGAAATGCTCCTTGCTCTGCGTGGAGAGCTTGACGATCAGGCGCGGATCGTTGAGGCCGGTCACCTTCGCGGGATTCTTCGCGTCCAATTCGGCGATCGCGAAGCGATAGACGCCGCTGGGCATGGGCGTCTCCTTGTTGAGCGTCGTCTCGCAAACGTAGATGCAGTCGCCCTTCGCCGCCACGCCGTTGGACATGTTGAAGCCGACGGCCACGACATCGCAACCGGCAGCCTTGCCGTCCTTCATGTTTACGCGCAGCAGCCGCGACTTGCCCGGCTCCTTCGTATTGAACGCCTGGCAGTCGGCGACGTAGAGGTTGCCGTCGGAACCGAACGCGACGCCGAGCGGGCTGGCGCGGCCAGTCTCGGGATGCGGCGGAAGCGTAACGATTTCCTCCAGCTTGTCGTCGGGCGTGATGCGCAGGATCTTCGCTGGATGCTGCGGCAACACGACGTTGTTCACGGAGAGGTAGATGCAACCGTCCTTGCCGATGGTCATGCCATCGGGACTGTTGTATTTCTCCGGCAGCATGAACCCGACACGGGGCTTCATGAGCTTTCCCTCTCCCACCGGCTGGCTGTTTTTCCCGCACTCACAGCCACAGCCGCCCATGAACCAGCAAAAAACCAAAACCGCCAATGTTTTCGCCAATCTAATCATCGTTCGCATGTTTATCTCCTTTGACCAACAACGAGGCTACCACTTTCCCCAGACATTCTCCAAGGCATGGATGACTTCCAGATACCTCGCATACTTCGCCGCATATAAATCTCTCATCGCGGGGTCCGGCGCCTGCCGCCGCGCGACACGGGTCATCGCCTTCACTGCCTGCGGGTAGTCCGCATAGCAGCCACACGCAACCGCCGCCGCGATGGCCGCACCGAGCGCGCCGAGTTCCGTGCCGGCGGGAATCTCCACTGGAATCTGGAAGCAGTCGGCGAACATCTGCACCCACAGGTTGCTGCGCGCCGCGCCGCCGGTGAAGCGAATCGCGTCCGGCGGCGGGCGGAATTGCAGCAGCCGGCGCACATGCCAGTGGTGGGCGAAAACGATGCCTTCATAGACCGCGCGCAGTACGTGGGCGCGGTTGTGGCGGCCTTCGAGCCCGATCAGGCACGACTTCGCCGCCGTGTGCGAATTGGAGCCGTAGAGGAACGGCAGGAACACGAGTCGCGAATCGCGCGCGTCCGCCGACGCGACCAGTTCGTTACAGAGGTCATAGACGGACCTGCCTTGGGCCGGGAGTTTTTCCGTCCCGGCACCGAGGAACTCGGTGATGAACCATTCGAGATTGCCGGCGGAGGTTGGGCTGCCTTCCAGCATCAGGTGCCAGCCTGGAATGGCGTAGCAGCTCGTCATGAAAAGGTCTTTGTCTATGAGCGGCTCGCGGGCGACGTAGAGGTTGCAACCCCACGTGCCGGCCACCAGCGTCATCAGCCGTTCATCCACCATGCCCGCCGCCAACCCGCATGCGTCAATGTCGAACAACCCGCCCGCGACCGGCGTGCCCGCAAGAAGCCCCGTCTCAGCAGCCGCTTGCGCCGTAACCTTGCCGCAGAGGTCGGCGCTCTTGACCAACGGCGGCAGCAGGCGCTTCATGTCCGCGATACCGAACAACTCCAGCACGCTGTCGTCGTAGCCGGCTGTGACGACGTTCATCAGGCTCGTGCCGGACATGTCGGTCAGTTCGGCACAAACTTCGCCCGTGAGCCGGAACCGGATGTAGTCCTTGCACATCAGCGCCCAACGCGCGCGAGCGAGTGCCTCAGGCTCGTGGTCGCGCAGCCATGTCAGCAACGCATTCGGCTGGCCAGGCCAAAGGCATTGCGCAGTCTTTGGCAACGCCCGCTCGCTGACGCCAGCCGCGCGCCAACGCGAAACGTAATCCAACGCGCGCGAATCGGTGGAATAGATGCCGTTGCGCACCGGACGGCCATCGGCGCCAATGAGATAGAGGCCGTTGCCATGGCCGGCGCAGGCGACGCAAAGCACGTCGCGCGGATTGACGCCGGACTTTGCCAGCACTTCGCGAATCGCCTCGGCGGTGCTGCGCCACAGCCCGTCGGCATCGCGCTCGGCGTGGCCCGGCTTCGGCTCCAGCGTCGCTATCTTCCGCCCGGCGGTGGCAACCTCGCTGCCATCAAGCGTGAACAACGCGGCTTTGGAAACCGTGCCACCGTTGTCAATGCCGAGGAGGTAACGTGACATGCAAACGTTTACTTCACATCCTTCAAGAAGAAGTCGTTCATGGCCTTGTCGAGATGGCGCACGCCGGCATCGGTGTGGACGTTGGCCACCTCGGTGATGATCGCGCCTTCGGGGCCGGCCATCTGCCAATGGTGCGCGCCACCACGGTTGAGCGGGACGAAATCGCCGGGCTTGGCGGCCACCTCATGCTCGACGGTGACCTTGCCGCCGTCGTGGATCGCCGGCACCTTGACCGTCAGGTTCGGATCGCCTTCGCCAACGATGTGTGAGAGGCCGTAGCGCACCAGCCATCCTTCGAGTTTGGAAGGATTGCCCTTGGCCGCCAGATGCCAGTGCTCGGGCAACATCTGGTTTGGCATCAGGTAGATGTCCATTTGCATATAGCGATCCGGCTCATTGTTCTTCCACATCACCGCCGCCAACCCGACCTCGGTGAAGTGGCCAAGACCGTAGTCGGAAACAAATAGTTTCTCCCGGATGCCGGGATAAACCGGGTAGCCGTGGTGTTTCATCAGCGCGATGATGGCGTCCTTGCCTTTCTCCAAATCAAACTTGCCGTCCTTGTAGAAGAAGGCGTTTTCAAACTTGATGTTTACGGTCTTGTCTCCTTGCGCATTGCAGGCGCCCGGCAGCAAGATCGCCAGCAACATCATACTCGCGCAAAGCACGCGAATGGTTTTGTTCAGCATTGTGTTCATCTGGTTCCTTGTTGAGGTTGGTTGTCTTGGGTGTGAATCGGTTACACGATCTCTTCCTTCGCAGCGTCCCATCGCACCATCCGCCGCTTCAGATAGGACTCGACGGACATCAGGGAGGTGGCGATTTCGACGAACGCCTCGTCCACGCCGCATTTCGGCGTGCCGCGGCTGCGAACGCAGTTGAAGAAATCCTCCATGTGGTTCGGCTGGCGCGGCGTCTTGCCGCGGATGTAGCCCTTGGGCAGGTCCTTCCGCTCGTTGTGGCTTTCGGGTGTGACCGTGAAGTTGGTCGCGTCGTGCGCAATGCCGTCAAACCGCAACAGCGCATCCTTGCCGCAAAACTCCACCGGCTGGCCCACGCTGGTGTTCATGCTCGCGGTGAATGTGACGGTGCGGCCGAGCTTGATGAACTGGTACGCCGCCGCCCATGTGTCGGGCACTTCGCGGTCGTCCTTGAGCAACGCATTGAGGCCCGTGCAGGAGCAGGTGTCGGGAATGCCATGGCCAAGGATGTATTGGACGAAATCCATCTCGTGCGAGAGCAGGTCGCCCGCCTGGCCGGTGCCGTAGCGCCAATAACAGCGCCAGTGCCAGAAATGCCGCTCGTTGAATGGAATCTTCGGCGACTCGCCCAGCCAAAGCTTCCAATCCACGTCCTTGACGACCTTCGCGGGATCGGGATGCTCCCACTGGTTGTAATAGCCATACCAGCGCCAGATCGGATGCGCGGCGTCGTTGTTGCCGTAGCGGCCGGTGCGCACGAGCGTGATCGGGCCGAGCGCGCCGGTGGCGATGAGTTCCTTCGCCTGCAATGCGCATGCGCTCTGCCGCGCCTGGTGGCCGAGTTGGAAGACGCACTTGCTCTTCTTGAGCGCGGCGCGCATCAGCTTCGCCTGCTTGAGCGTGTGCGAGAAACCTTTTTCGCAATAGATGTCTTTGCCGGCCTTCACCGCGTCGAGCACCATCTGGCAATGCCAATGGTCCGGCGCGCCGATGATGACGGCGTCCACGTTCTTATCGGCCAGCAAATCGTGGTAATCCACGTAGGTCTTCACGTCGGGGTTCTTGCTGCGCTCGACGCCCTTCTGTCGGTGCGGCCCATACACGTCGCACACGGCGGTTACCTTCACGCCGTCGCAATTCACAGCACCATTGATGAGATCGCCGCCGCGCGTACCGAGGCCGATGCAGCCGACACCAATGGTCCCGTTCGGCGACTTGGCACTGAGGATGGCGGGTCCGAAAGCCGACGCTGCGGCAAGCGCTGTCACGGTCTTGCTGGTGGTGCTGAGAAATTCCCTGCGGGTAAAATGGGTTGAGTCATTCATGTGGGTTCCTATGTTTGCTCACTGCCTGTCTGCGTGTGCGCAGAAAACACTACTTCGCGGCGAAGTGCAAGTCTTCCGCAACAGTGTTGCTACCTCATCGCCAGCCCGCCGCTCACATCCACCGTCGCGCCGGTCATGTAGCTTGCGCAGTCGGAGGCGAGGAAGACGGTAACGTTGGTCACCTCTTCCAGTGTCGCAATCCGATGCAACGGCACGCGGCCCTCGAACTTCTCGCGGTCCTTGTCAAGGAACGGCGCCAGCATTTCGGTATACATGAAGCCTGGCGCGACGCAGTTGACGCAGATGTTCTTCGGCGCTAGTTCGCGAGCGAGTGACACGGTGAAAGCGACGATCGCGCCCTTGCTGGCGTCGTAGGGCGCCTTGCCCGACTGCGAGCCACGAAATGCCGCCTGCGACGAAATGTTGACGATCCGGCCGATGCGATTGGTTTTCAGGAGCCTCCGTGCCAACTCGCGACTGCACAGAAACGTGCCAGTCATGTTGACCTGAAACGTCCGGTTCCAATCCGCCTCGCTCATCTCAGTGATCGGACCGACCGGACACACCGCAGCGTTGTTTATCACCACATCCACCGGGCCAAGACGCCGCTCCAACTCATCAAACATCTGGATGACTTCCGTTTCCTTGGCGATGTCACCGCGCGCGCCCGCAGCCTCAACGCCGTGCGTTCGCTGAATCTCCGCGATCACCGCGTCCGCTTTTTCGGGATTGCGGTGGTAATTCACACCCACCTTCGCGCCCTCCGCAGCCAAACCGAGGCAGATTGCCCTCCCCAATCCGTGCGAACCGCCCGTGACCAGCACCACCTTGTCTTTAAGTTTCAGGTTCATAGGTCTCTCTCATTTTACTTGCCGAACGCCTCCACAAACTTTACCAGCGCGCGCACGTCGTGATAGTTGGCCTTCCAGTTGTGCGCCTTGCTCGTGTTTCGAGGCTGGCCGTCCGCCAACACGCTGTCCACCCAAATGCCGTCCTTCGGGTCGGTCATGTTCCGGGCAACGAACTCCAGCGTCTTCTCCAGCGCAGCTTCATACGCAGCGTCCGGCTTGTGTCGCAGCGCGTCCGTGAACGCCGCAATCATCTCCGCCTGCACCCACCAGACCTTCGTTGTGTCGAACGGCATCTGGTTGCCAATGCCGCGATGGTAAAGCCCTCCGCGCTCGCGGTCATACCCACACTTCAGCGCATGATCGAGATGCGCATAGAAGTGGTTCCACGACGGCCCGCGTCCCAGCACCTCTTCGGCGCGAATCATCAGCCACGCGAACTCGACGTTGTGGCCGTAGGACAAGCCCGCGCTCCGTGGGTCGGTCACGGCCGACCAGTCGGGATTGCGATGAAAACACGATTTGCTAGCATCGAGTGGGTAGAAATATTCCATGTTGAGTCGCAGCGATTCCTCCAACGACTTGCGAACACCCTTGTCGTGCGTGACCTCGTAAAGCTCCGTCAACGCCTCCATCAAATGCAGGTGAGTGTTAGCGCTCTTCAGTCCCGCCACCTCCACCTCCCCGGCCGGATCGCGCAGCGCCAGCGGCGTCCATTCGCGTGTGAAGTGTTCCACCCAACCGCCGCGCCTCGGGTCATAGGCGCGCTTCTGCAACGTTTGGTAAAGCTCCATTGCGTGACGCAGCGCCTCTGGGTTCCCGCTGACGCGGTGATACTCCACCAGCGCGTAGATCACGAACGACTGGCCATAGACCATCTTCCGCTGGTTCACCGGCCTGCCGGCGAGATCGGTTTTCCAGAAATAACCGCCGCGCTCCTTGTCGAGAAAATGATCGAGCAGGAACCGATAGCCCTGCGCCGCCGCCTTCAGATAATCGCGTCTCGCATCGCTAAAACCTTTGCGGTGCGCCAGCGAGAACGTCCAAATCATCCGCGCTTGCGTGACAATGGCCTTCTCTTTTGGCGGCGTACGACCCTTCACAAGATCATCGGAGAGCAAGTAGCCGCCGCTGGCCGTGTCCTGTGCCGTGTCGAACCAGTAAGGCAGGATCTTCTCCGCGAGCTGCGTCTTGGACTCGCGAGCGCTCTGCCCCAGCGAAGCTGCCGGCGACGGAGAAGCCGCGCCCAAGCACATGCCCAACACGGCTGTCAGCAAAAGACGAAGCGGTTGTCTCATGGTTTGCATTGTAAACGGAGCCACGCTGGCTTCCTGCAGCAATTACGGCACCAGCACCACGCGCAGCGCTTCGCCGCTCTCCATCAACGCGAAGGCACGCTGGATGTCGTCGAGCTTCAACACATGGCTGGCGATTCGATTCGTCGGCAGGCTGCCTCCTGCAATCAACTCCACCGCGCGCCGGACGTGAGTGCTGGTGGAGTCGCTGGAACCGATGACGCGCAGTTCGCCGTAGTGGATCGGCCGGCTGTCCACGTTGAGCATGCTCTTGCCGGCGGGCAGCGACGCAAAGAGACAAACCGTGCCGCGTTTGCGCACGAGCGCCATCGCCTGTTCCTGCGGCTGCGCGGCTGGCGCGGCCACGATAACCACGTCGGCGCCGTAACCGCCGGTTTCGTCTTTGATGATCTTGGCGAGGTCTTCGTTGGCCGGGTTCACGAGACGATCAAAGCCGAACGCCTCGGCCTGCTTCAAACGGGCGGGATTGACTTCGCTGAGGATGATCTTCGCCGCGCCATACTCACGCGCAACACAGGCGTTGAGGATGCCCATAGGGCCCGCACCGAGAACGGCGACGACGTCCCCCTTGGTGATACCGCAGTTCTCGGCGGCGTTGACGCAACAACTCACCGGCTCGGCAAGCGCGGCGTGGGTGGCTTTGACATCAGCGGGAACCTTGACGATGTGGCCCTGCTGCAAACCGCGCGCGGGGACCGTGACGAACTCCGCCATGCCACCGTTGTAGTGGAAGCCCATCGGCCGCAAGTCGGTGCAGAGGTTGCGCCAGCCGCGCCGGCAATAGAGGCACTCACCGCAAGAGATCGAGGTCGCCATGACGACGCGCTCGCCAACGGCAAGGCTGCTGGAATGTGGGAGGGGCCTTAGTGCCCCGATTGGCTGTTGTTCGACCGGTTGCGGGAAGTCGGGACGCTGAGGTCCCTCATACATTCCTGGGACGTCGGCACCAATGGTTTCAATGATCCCGGTGAACTCGTGGCCGATGGTAATCGGCGGCTTCATCCGCGGGTTGCCAGACTTGTAGGCTTTCCAATCCGAGCCGCAAACGGCACAGGCGTCCACCTTCACGCGGATTTCGTCCGCGCCGCATCCCGGCATCGGCACCGACTCGCAGCGCACGTCGAGCGGGCCGTGATAGACGACAGCTTTAATAGTTGCCACTGGCGGCTCCTCCATCGAGCACAGCTTCCGTGGAACCAACGCCAAGACGGTTGGCGCCTTGCGCGAGGTATCCGGTGGCGGTCTTCCAGTCGCGGATGCCCCCCGAAGGTTTGACGCCGAGCCGGCCACCGACGGTCTTGAGCATCATGGCGATGATCTCCGGCGTCGCGCTGCCGGGACCGAAACCGGTCGAGGTCTTCACAAAATTCGCGCCGGCTTCCTCGGTAATCAGGCAGGCTTTGGCGACCTGGTCGAGCGTCAAGTAACCGCTCTCCTGAATCACCTTTACGAGCACGCCTTTCGGCTTCGCTACCGCAACGACGGCGGCGATGTCGCGGCGGACATAATCGTAGTCACCGGCGAGGAACTTGCCGATGTTCATCACCATATCGAGTTCGCGCGCGCCGTCCTTGATGGCCAGATCAGCTTCGAACGCCTTGACCTCGGACCGATGATGGCCGTGAGGGAAACCGATAACGACAGACACGAGCACTTTGCTGCCGGTGAGACATTTCGCGGCAAGCGCCACGTCGCAGGGACGGACGCACATGCTTTTCACGCCGCGCGTGACGCACATCTTCGCGTGCTTCTCGATGTCGGCATCGGTGAAGCTGGGTTTCAGCACCGCGTGGTCAATCGTCGCGGCGACTTCCTGAACAGTGAACGTTTTCATCTAGGTCCTTCGCAGCCCGCCGTTCCGTGGCGGGCTGACATAATTCCCGCTCCGCTTAGTGCATTTCCCGGCCGCCGGTGACATTGATGGCCTGGCCGGTCATGTAGTCGGCGCCGCTGCCCGCCATGAAGAGCGTCACGGCTACGAGGTCGGCGACGCTCGCCAAACGCTTGAGCGGAACCTTGGAGGTGAACTGCTTCACGACTTCGTCGCGGCTCTTGCCGAGGTTCTGGATGTAGCCGGCGCTGACGTTGGCCCAAACGCCGGTGTTGTCGGTGATGCCGGGACAGAGACAGTTTACCGTGATGCCGAAGTCGGCCAGTTCGTAGGCCAGCGCCTGGGTGAAGCCGATGACGGCGGCCTTCGCAGCCGAGTAAGGACTCATGATCGCCGAACCGGTCTTGCCGGACTTGGAACTGAAGTTGACGATCTTGCCGTATTTTTTCGCCTTCATCAGCGGCACGACGTGCTTGGTGAAAAAGAACGTGCCTTTGCAGTTCACACCGAAGATGCGATCCCATTCGGCTTCGGTGATATCCTCGACTTTGCCCTGGCCGACGACGCCGGCCACGTTGACGAGGATGTCCACCGCGCCGCCACCGAATTTCGCAGCAGCGTCCACGACGGCTTTGACTTCTGCTTCTTTGACGACATTGGCGGCGAGACCGGCAGCCTGCGCGCGTTCGGCTTTGAGTTCGGCGACGGCGGCGTCAACGCTTGCCTGTGCGATGTCGGTGATGAAGACGCGCGCACCGCCTGCGGCAAAGCCCCGGGCGATGCTCTTGCCGATAGCGCCAGCGGCACCCGTGATGAGCGCGGTTTTGTTGTCGAAACGAGAGTTCATGATGGTTTGCAGGACGGCGTCTCACCGTGGGAGTGAGACGCCGTCCAATGACGTCTGGGATGTTTTACTTCTTGAGCTTGATGATCGAGAGCGTCGCCGGCTGCTGCCACTTGGCGTTCTTGAATCCGGGGAACGGCCAGTCCATGTTGCTGACGATGATTTCCCTGCCGCGCACGAGCGCCTCGCACGGCTGGTCCATGCCGCCGGAACGCTTGTCGGCCACATCCTCGTTGGAGGCAAGTGTCTCGACGGCGCCGGTCTTGCAGTCAATGACCTGGATCGCATTGGAGGCGGAGTCGGCCACGCAGAGTTTGTTGGTGCGCTTGTCGAGGCGCATGCCGTCGCAGTTGATGAGTTTGCCCGGGGCTTCCGCGAAGAGCGTGTTGGAGACGACATTGCCCTTCTTGTCGAACGTGATCTTGAACATCTGCCCCTCACCAAAGAGGCCGACGTAGAGGTTGCCCTGGTTGTCGAAGTCAATGCCGTCGGCGCCGAAGGGCCATTGCTTCTTCTTGCTCGTGAACGTCGCGATAATGTGCGGGTCGTTCTTGATCGGCGTTTTCAATTCCACATTCTCTTCGTCGAGTTTGAAGCGCATGACGGCGCTGGTGAACGGAAAGACGCCGGGTTCGAGGTTGGATTCGGTGATATAGAGATAACCGCCGCGAATCGCGATGCCATTGGCGACGTTGAAACCCTTCGCCACAAGCACCATCTTCTGCGGTTTGCCGCCTTTCATCACCAACCGCCACAGACGCGATTTCTGGCTGATGTCCTTCCGGATTTGCAGGTCGGCGAAAAAGATATCGCCGCCCGGCGCTTGCATGATGCCCATCGGCGAGATGCGGTCGAGACCCTGCGGCAGGCCCGGATACGGGTTCGGGAACTCGTAGAACTTCTCGGCCTTGGCCTTGCCCGCGCTGCCGGTGACGCGCATGAGGAGCGGCGGCTTGGTCTCGTCGTTGAAGTTCGGAGCAGAGACCACGATGCTGCCGTCCTTCAAGAGCGCCATGCCATCGGGCGTGTTGACGCAGTCAGGGAAAACGACGAGCAGTTCGGCGTTGAGGCACGCCTGGGCAGCCGGGCAGTTGCAGCCGGGGCATGGGGCGGCGGCGGCGGCTTGGGCGAGCAAGGCGCACGCAACGACGTTGGCGAGGACGGTTCGAATCATGTTTTTCTCCTTTGTATTATTGTCTCGAAAAATTCCAGTCGTATAGCTTCTCCAAATTGTTGTCGCCCGTCCAGAGCAAGATTGTCGTCACTTGGCCGCTGCCGGCCCGTAGAGTTCCACCTCCCAGATACGGGAGGTGTCGGTCCTCGTCTTTGTGACGAGCAGACGGATCTTTGCCGCCGTCACCGGCTGGAACTTGCAGTTCCAATAGGGATCACGGTTGTCTTTCGCCGCCGAGCCTGAAATTTCCTTCCACTCTGCGCCGTCGTGCCATTGAAGGACAAAGTCGGTGATCGGAGCAGTGATCGCGCCGTCGAAGAACCCCGAAATAATTCGCGCTGCGCCGATGGTCACGGACCTTTCCCACGTGAACTCGATCTCGTGCGGCAGTTTGCCCCGGCCCAGCCAGCGACCGCCGTTGTCGCTCACCTCTGTTTTGCCGTCGTTGAGCATCTCGCCACCAGGCACAGACACCTTCGCAGCAAGCGCGAGATTGGGGCCGGCTTTGGCGAGCCAAGCGGGCACGGAAACGACCGGCGGATTTCTCGGGGCCGGCTGGCGCTTCGGTTCAGCACCATTGTCATAGTCGGGATTCGCGCCGGGTTTCCTGCCGACGCCGCGGCGCATCAGGTCCTGGAGTTCGTCGAGGTAACTTTCGTAGATGTGGCGCGGTATCGTGTTGTGTTTCTTGCAGAGGCTCGCGGCCATGCCGACGACCTCGCCCATGCAACCGCCGGTGCGCATGACTCGGACCGCGCCCAGCGCGTCGTGTTTGGTGCTGATGTCGCGGCCGGCCATGAAGAGGTTTGCGATGTTACGCGAGTAGAGGCAGCGATACGGAATCCAGAACGGCCGGCGCTCCTGAATGGCAGGGAAGTGGCCGAAGTCGGCCTTCGAGATGAACGCGTCGCCCTCGAAACCCTTTTCGTATTTCGGATCGGGCAGGTGCAGGTCGTTGCTCCAGCCCGTTGGCGCGCAACCGTCGTGGAATTTCACATCCTTCTTCAGATCGTCGAAGCACAACACCACGTCGCCCAACAGCCGCCTTGACTCGCGCTTGCCGAGAATGTGCGCCGACCAATTGAGGCGGTGATTGGGCAGAACCTTGTCCACGTTCTTCATCACGTCCCAAGCGCCATACATCGCACGGAAGTTCCAATCGCGAATGTACTCCATCTCCTCGATCGGGTCGCGGTCGAAGCCGCTCTCCCAATACCAGCCGCCGAGTTTGAGCGTGTCCGGTTTGGTCTTGCTGCGGCCGGGGAATGGCTTATCCGTCAGGTCGAGCGCCCACGGGCAGCGTGGGAACGGCACGGGCTCTGCGGCGACCGCGGTGGTGGTGTTGATGGCGTTGGTATCCTTGCACTCGCAGACGTTCCAGAGATTGCACGGTCCCATGCGGCCTTTCGGCTCGATCTCGAAATCCGCTCTCGCCAGCGCGCCGACCGTCGCATCTCCGGTGCAGTCGGCGAACCATCGCCCT
>JBAZIR010000038.1:0-23379 GCA_041651735.1 Verrucomicrobiia bacterium
TGTTGGAACGGCAGTTACATTTGCCGGCGGCGTTGATCAACGATGTGCAGGCCGGCACGCTGGGGGTAAAGCACCTGGGATCGGGCCGAAAGTTGCAGAATTTTGTGTGCATGTTCATCGGCACCGGCATCGGTGGCGGGATTGTCTTGAACGGCGAGCTCTATCGCGGGGCGGGCGGCATGAGCGGCGAGATCGGCCACATGGTCGTCGTGCCGGAGGGCGGTCCGAAGTGCGGCTGCGGCAACCGCGGTTGTCTGGAATCCGTCGCCAGCCGTGGTGCCATCGTGCGCCGCGTGGTGACGGCGATCGAGAAAGGGCGCAAGAGCCTGGTTTGGGACTTGTGCGACGGTGACACGTCACGGGTGCGCAGCCGGATACTGGCGGAAGCTTATCGCGAGGGTGACAAGCTGGTTCGCAGGATTATTGACGACGCGTGCAAATACATCGGTATTGGCGCGGCCAATCTGATCAACGTCATCAACCCGCAAGCTGTTATTCTCGGCGGCGGGTTGATTGAGGCACTGGGTAAACAGATGTTGCCTCGCATCCGCAAGTCGGCGATGGCTCACGTCATCGGGGCCAGCCCGGAGCGGGTGAAGATTGTTGATTCAGGCCTCGGCGACGACGCGAACATCATCGGCGCGGCGCTGGTGGCGAGGGCGATGGTCGAGGCCCGTCGCCGGTGACAGATGGGTTACACTACAGTTACGGCGGTGTGAAATTGCGGAGCGACCTGCGGGCGTCTTCAGGTTTTGTCTGGTGAGGCGGCTGGCTCTCGGTGAACATGTGGTCTTTGCAGTGTTGTGATTGGAAGGAAGCAATGGAGAAGAAGATTTCAACAACAGCGAAAGAGCCGGCGAAGGCAAGCGCGCGGACGGTCGCGGTCATTGACATCGGCGCGACAGCGGTGCGGATGCAGGTTGCGGAGATCGGCGCGGACGGCACGGTGCGTCCGCTGGATTCATTGCAGCGGGCGGTGCATCTGGGCAAGGATACATTCACCTCCGGCGTCATCCAGCCGTCCACGACCGATGAGTGTGTGGCCATCCTGCAATCGTTTCGCCGGACGATGAAGGAATACGGCGTCACCCAGCCGGAGCAAATTCGCGCGGTGGCCACCAGCGCGGTGCGCGAGGCGGAGAACCGCGAAGCGTTTCTCGACCGCATCTACATGACGACGCAGATCAACGTCGAGGCCATTGAGGGCGCGGAGGAAAACCGGCTGACCTACATCGCTGTGCACGATCTGTTTCAAAAGGACGCCAAGCTGCGCAATAAAGACGTGGCCATCGTCGAAGTGGGAGGCGGCAGCACGGAGCTGATTTTTGTTCGCGACGGGCGCGTCACCTTCTCCAACACCTACCGCTTGGGCGCACTGCGGATGCGCGAGACGCTGGAAACCTATCGCGCACCGGCCGAGCGCAGCCGGGCGTTGCTGGGACAGCATATCCAGCGGACGGTGGACCAGCTTCACTGGAACGTGTCGTTGCGGAAGGTGCCGTATCTGATCGCCGTCTCTGGCGACGCGCGGTTTGCGGCCTCGCTGGTGCATCCGTCGTGGGACAAGCAGGGCGTGGTGCGCATTGACTGCAAGACGTTCTCCGAACTGGCGGACCAACTCGTGCCGGTTTCTGTGGACGAACTGGTGCGCAAGTATCACATTCCCTACCAGGAGGCGGAAACCATCGGGCCGGCGCTGCTGGCGTACGAGCACCTGGCGCGGGCGTTCCAAGTGAAGCACATCCTCGTGACGGGCGCGTCGCAGCGCGACGGGCTGCTGAAAGAGATGGCGGTGCGCGGTGCGTGGACGGCGGAATTTGCGGAGCAGGCGGTGCATTCGGCGACGTTGCTGGCCGAGAAATACGGTGTCAACGACGGACACTCGCAATACGTGAGCGAGCAGTGCGTGAAACTGTTTCGCGAATTGCAGTCGGAGCATGGCTTGGATGAACGCTACGAGTTGCTGCTGCGCATCGCGGGCTTGCTGCACGAAGTGGGTGTCTTCATCAGCGACCGCAGCCATCATAAGCATTCGATGTATATCATCCTGAACAGCGACCTCTTTGGCCTGAGCCGGAAGGAGATCACGTTGATCGCGCTGGTGGCGCGCTACCACCGCCGCGCGGCGCCGCGGTCGTATCACACCGAATACACTTCGCTGGATCGCGACGACCGGCTCGTGGTGGCCAAGTTGGCCGCGATGTTGCGGCTGGCCGATTGTCTGGATCGCAAGCACCTGCAGGACTTGAAGAACATCACGTTCTTGCGGGAGAAGGACCGGTTTATCGTCACCGTGAACGATGTGGCCGACCTGACGCTGGAACAACTGGCGATGAGGGACAAGGCCAGCATGTTCGAGCAGGTGTTTGGAACGAAGGTGGAGTTGCGCACCGCCCTCAGTGCGGACGAGGCGATTACGCATGGCTAGAAACGATTCACAAATGTTGAACCGCGAGTTGAGCTGGCTGGAGTTCAACTCGCGCGTGCTGGAGGAAGCTCGCGATGCGACAGTGCCTTTGCTGGAGCGTCTGAAGTTTCTCGCCATCAGCAGTTCCAACCTCGACGAGTTCTTCATGGTGCGCGTCGGCGGCTTGCAGCAACTGCTGGAAGAGGGGCGAAGCGCGTTCGATCCCGACGGCCTGACAACGGAGCAGCAACTGGCCGAGATACGGCGGCGCACGGAACGGTTGGTTGCGGACCAATACCAATGCTTGTTGAAGGAACTGGACCCGGAACTGGCAGTTGCGGGCATTCAACGGCTTCGCATCGAATCGCTGAATCCGGAGCAACTCGCGCACGTCGAGCGCATTTTCACTCATGATTTGTATCCGCTCATCTCGCCGATTGCGGTCAAGATGCTGGCGGCTTTTCCGTTGTTGCCGGGGCTGAGGCTGAACCTGCTGGTGCGGCTGGAGCCGGACAAGGAGTCGCCGCAAACTCCGCGGTTCGCGGTGCTGCACTTGCCGCGGACGCTGGCGCGGTTCATTGCTGTGCCCGACCCGGCGAAATACACCTGCATCCCCGTTGAGGAAATGGTTGCGGCGTTCGTCGCGCGGTTCTTCCCCGGTGAAACGGTGGTGGAGTGCATGCCATTCCGCATCACTCGCAATGCTGATCTCAGTGTTCGCGAGGATCAGGCCGGTGACCTGCTCGGTCACATGCGGGAAGTGCTCGATGCGCGCAAACGCAGCAATTGTGTGCGGCTGGAAACGGATGAGCGGATTTCCGATGTGGCGCTTGCGTTCTTGAGGCAGGCGCTCAGGATCACCTTCGAGCAAATCTACAAGGTGCCTGGCCCGATTGATCTTTCGGCCTTTTGGGCGGTGGTAAAACTGCCGGGCTTCGAGAAGTTCAAGGATAAGGCATGGCCGCCGCAAGCTTCGCCAGGAGTGCCGCCCGACGCGACGATGTTCGACGTCATCGCGCGCAAGGACGTGTTGTTGTTCCATCCGTTCCAGAGCTTCGAGCCGGTGGTACGCTTCATCGAGCAGGCGGCGGACGATCCTGATGTGCTGGCCATCAAGCAAATCCTCTACCGCACCAATGAGAACAGCCGTATTGTTGCGGCGCTGGCCCGCGCGGCCGGGCGCGGCAAGCTGGTGACGGCGCTGGTGGAGTTGAAAGCGCGATTCGACGAGGCGCGCAACATCGAATGGGCCGAGGCGCTCGAACACGCCGGCGTGCAGGTCATTTACGGTTTGAAGCGACTGAAAGTCCACGCGAAAGTCTGCATTGTCGTCCGCCGTGAATCGACCGGCATACGGCGATACGTCCACTTCGGCACCGGCAACTACAACGAAGTCACCGCGCGCATTTACAGCGACGTTGGCCTGATGACGTGCGACGAAGACCTCGCCGCTGATGCCACGGCATTCTTCAACGCCATCACCGGCTACTCACAGCCGATCCAGTATCGCAAAATCGAGGCGGCGCCGCACGGCCTGCGAGCGAAGCTCATCGAGATGATTGAGAGCGAGACGGAGCGCAGCAAGCAAGGCCAGAAAGCGCACATCATAGCCAAGCTCAACGCGCTTGTGCACCGCGACGTGATCGAGGCTCTCTGCCGTGCGTCGCAGGCTGGCGTGAAGATTGATCTGAACATCCGCGGTGTCTGCTGTCTGCGGCCTGGCGTGGCCGGACTGAGCGAGAACATCACCGTCATCAGCATCCTCGACCGGTTTTTGGAGCACAGCCGCATCGTTTACTTCCACCACGGCGGGGAGGAACGGGTGTTTATCTCCAGCGCCGATTGGATGCCGCGCAACCTCGATCGGCGCGTGGAACTGTTGGTGCCCGTCGAGGATTCGGAGTGCAGGAGCTCATTGATTTCGATCCTGAAGACCTGCATGAAAGATACGGTCAAGGCGCGCCGGCTGCTCCCTGACGGCAGCTATGAGCGCGTGAAGCCGGCGCGTCGGGGCAAACCGCTGCGATCACAGGAGCTCTTTTACCGGCAAGCGTGCGAGCTGGCCCAGCAGGCGCAGAAGAATCGCTACATGATGTTCGAACCGCAGCTTCCGGCAAAGACGACGAGGAAGTAATCCATGAGCGGCGCGCAGAGGATGATGAAACTGACGATCGGGAGGCTCTGCAGCAAATATCAGAACGAGGACGCCCACACGGAACACGTCACCGCGCTGGCGCTGCGGTTGTTCGATGCGACGCATAAACGACTGAGGATTCCCGCCGCTGACCGCGCCCTATTGAAAGCTGCCGGTCGCCTGCACGACGTCGGCTACAGCGTGAATACACTGGCCCACCGCGAAACCGGCGCCGACCTCGTTCTGAGCGAGGGGCTCGACGGATACTCGGATGCCGACCGCGACCTGATTGCCGCCGTCATGCTGCTGCATTCGGGTGCTGTCCCCGCGCTGAGGCGGCATCGGCAGATCCGGCGACTGTCTGATCCGCGCCGCGCGCTTCGACTCGGCGCTCTGCTGCGCATCGCCGACGGTCTTGACTACGGTCACCAACAGGATGCAGCCATCAAGAGTGTGGAGTTCAACACCGATGCGGTTCGAGTGACCGTTCGCTCCAGCCGGTTTCCTTACAACATCGAACGCGCCGACCAGAAATCCGATCTCTGGTGGTCGGTGTTTCCGCTGGGCATCGAGATCGTTCCCGCCGTCGGTGGCAGGGACGCGGACCCGACTTTGCTGCGGCGAAACCTGCATGTCATCGAAGCAGCGAGACGACTGCTTTCGTTGCAGTTCAAGATCGTTCTGATCAACGTGGACGGCGCACGGAAAGGCGAGAGCTCCAAGCCGCTGCACGATATTCGCGTGGCCATCCGCCGGGCATGCGCCGTGCTGCGCGCGTTCCGCAAGCCGTTGGTGGGAACCTCCGCCGAAAAGATCTCCCGTGTCCTCCAGCGCCTGAACCGGGCTTTGGGACCCCCTCGCGACGCGGATGTGGCAGTGACGTTTCTCACCAGCGACGATGTACGACAGCAGTTTGCGCAAAAAGCGGGCTGGCCGGCGTTCATCCGCCACCAGATATATTGTCGCCGCCAACTGCTTCGGGTCGTACGGCGACACCTCGCTGATCGGAAACTGGTCGCGCTCAAGGTCGAGATGGGCCGGCTGTTGCGGATCGAAATGCCGCAGCTAATCAAGAACGCGTCGTCGGTTTCGCTGGAGAAACTCGCGCGCCGGCGGCTTCGGAAGGAATTCTGCCGCACCTACGCCCTCGCGCGACTGCGTCGATCCAAGTCCTCCGACGACTTGCACCGTTTTCGCATCGCCCTGCGCCGCGTGCGTTACCTCGGTGAGTTTTTTCCGCCCGTGCTGGGCGGGACCGTCGCAACGCTTAAGGAGCGGGTTCATGCCGTCGAACGGTCGCTGGCGCGCATTCACGACATCGACGTGGGCCTGCTGCGTCTGGCGTCGGGCCGGTTGGAACCGCCGCACTCGCTGGTGTCGCTGCTCAAGCAACGCCGCCGCGAACATCAGGTCAAACTCGACAAAACATGGCGTCGCTTCAACCGGCCTGCTTTCCAACGATCCATCCGCCGTAAACTCAAGATAGAATCGTGAGCCATTCCGGCAGGTGGCGACGCCGGGAGAGATGTGATAGCGTGTGTTGAACTGCGGACAGCAAGGAAGAAGGGTTTTGATGAAACGAGTGCCGGGAATCTTGTTGATGGTGCTGCTGTTGGGAGCGGTGGCTCCATTGAACGCGACTCCGGTGGAGATAGTCAGCCCGGACGCGGCGCAGACGTTTTCCTACGGTCACGCCGCGAAGAAAAAGCTTTGGTGGATGGAAAAGGAGGGCGTGTTCTGCGCGGAGATCACTTTCGACAACTTCTATTACGCCAACAGTACAGACCCGCCCAAACACGAGACCTTCCTCTTCAAGTTTCCAGAGGTCACGTTTGATCCGGCGACGAAGGTCTTCTCAGTGCGAGGCGATGGCGGACGGCAGGTGCCGGTTGCGGTCCGGGAAAAGGGGTTGTTCGGCATCGGGAGTTGGATTCGTCCGTTGCCGGGAACGATCATTTACATCAGCAAGCATCACGGCGAGGTGAAGCTCATTCTCACGGCCACCGACCGGAAACAGGTCGGGTTGTTGGAGGGCCACTGGGTTGAGGATAACGAAGGCTGGTTTCTACAGAACCTCCTGCGCGACTTGAGCAGCAGCCGGTAGGCGCGGCATCCCATGTTACCTGAGACAAGAAGACGAGCATGAAAGGCGAGGTCATTTACTTCTATGCCTACGATATCGCCTACGAGGCGAATCTGGCCGAGATCGAAAAGAAGATGCTCGGCGCGGCGGAACGTTTTCAGCTTGGGCGGCTCAGGGACGCGCCTCGCGATTTTCCGGTTTACAGGCCGCTTTCGATTCAGATGGAGGAGGAGCGGCTCGAAACGGCCAACGGCCCGGTGACGTTTACCACCTCCGTCAAACTATTCTCGCTCGGCGCCATCTCGGTGAAGGTGCGCGTGCCGTTTGCCTGCGAGCGCGTTGTGGACCTCCTTGCATTCCGTAACCTGCGTTTCAAGGATGGCACCACGCTCGAAGGCCGCGTGCAGGAGATCGCGCAACGTCTGTTTGACAACTGGAAACCGCTGCTCGACACGCCGGTGACCGCACTGGAAGAGGCGGAGGTCTACACGATTTTTTGCCTCAACACACCGGTGACGGATGCCGATGCCGGCGAACCGATGGAGCGGTGGCTGCACCGCAACGAGCGTGAGATGGCTGCGTTGTTGACTGGCGAGTCCGACCCTTTGCGCCTCAGCGAGCAGGAGGTCCAGGAGACGCTGAAGTATCGGTATTCCTACTACCAGAACGATCTGGCCGTGGTGGATTGGGACACGGCGTTGCTGGTGGACACACCGGAAGGCTGCCACGACACGCTCTATGTGCTGGAGGTGGCCAACCTGCAACTGGAAGAGCTGAAGGTTTACGACGCGAAGCTCGATCAGGTGCTCGACAAGGCGTATGACGACGTGGAGGTGGTGGCACGGCCACACGCATTCCGCGCCCGCCAGCGCGTGCTCGATGAATTGCGCGAGATCAAGATGGACCTTGCGAAGGTGGCGGACGAGTTGTCGAACATCACGAAGTTCTTCGGCGACTGGCATCTGGCGCGGATTTACATGGGCTGCGCGGCGCGATTCCATCTGTCGGAGTGGGAGGACAACGTCAACCAGAAACTGCGCGCGCTCGACGGCCTTTATACGATGTTGCAG
Source organism: Verrucomicrobiia bacterium (assembly GCA_041651735.1). Lineage (GTDB taxonomy): Bacteria > Verrucomicrobiota > Verrucomicrobiia > CAIQCK01 > CAIQCK01 > CAIQCK01. Next base: position 7,695 of record JBAZIR010000038.1, read on the forward strand.
CAGGACAGCACAAATCGCGTGATGTTGGTGCTGGAAATATCTATTGTTGCGTTGTTCATCATAGACCTGATCGTCCTTGTCGTGTTGGGCGTGAAGTGAACAACGGACGGAGTCAGCCATGGAACTGCACAGAATTTTCTATCTGCTCGCCATCGCGCTGGGGTTGGGACTGCTGGTCGGCTTGCAGCGGGAACGATCCGAGACACGGCTGGCAGGGTTCCGCACGTTTCCGATCATCACCGTCTTCGGGACGGTCTGTGCGATGCTCGCAGGGGAGTATGGCGGCTGGGTGGTCGCGGCGGGGTTTCTCGCGCTCGCGATGATGGTGTATTCGGGCAACATGGCCCGGATGAAAATGGGCGAGAACGATCCGGGCCTGACCACGCAGATGTCCATTCTGTTGATGTTTGGCGTTGGCGCCTACCTGGTGAATGGCCAAACGGCGGTGGCGGTGGCCATCGGCGGCGGTGTGGCCGTGCTGCTCTATTTGAAGCCGCAGTTGCATGCGTTGGCGGCGAAGATGGGCGAGGGAGACTTCAAGGCCATCATGCAGTTTGTGCTGATCACGCTGGTGATTCTGCCGGTGCTGCCCAATCAGTCTTTCGGTCCCTATCAGGTGCTCAATCCTCATCGCATCTGGTTGTTTGTCGTGTTCATCGTCGGCATCAGCCTCGCTGGCTATGTTGCCTACAAGTTCCTCAGCCAGAGTGCCGGAGCGGTGATCGGCGGTGTGTTGGGGGGACTGATCTCCAGCACGGCGACGACGGTCAGCTACGCGCGGCGGACGCGGGCGGTTGTGAACAGTGAGAATCTCGCTGCGTTCGTTATTTTGGTCGCCTCGACGGTTTTGTACTGCCGTGTGCTGGTGATTCTTGCTGCCATCGCCTCGCCGTCTTGGAGCGTGGTGGCGCCGCCGATTGGCGCAATGCTGGGCGCACTGGCCGTGCTCTGCGTTGGCCTGTGGCTCAAGGAACGCCACGACCCGGTGCAAATGCCGCCGCAAACCAACCCGACCGAGTTGAAGCCGGCGATCGTGTTTGGACTGCTCTTCGCGGGCGTGCTGTTCGCCACCGCTGCCGGCAAGGCGCGTTTTGGAGAAGAAGGTCTCTACGGCGTGGCGGTGTTGTCGGGTTTCGTTGATGTGGATGCGATTTCATTGTCCACCGCGCAAATGATTCAGGACAACCGTTTGGATGCCGACACCGGCTGGCGGTTGATCCTCATCGCTTCGCTGGCGAACCTGGTCTTCAAGGGTTTGACCGTGGCGGCGCTAGGCACGCGCCGGCTGTTGGCAAGAATCGCCATCCTCTTTGCCGTCGTGCTGGCCATCGGCGCTTCGATTCTGGTGTTCTGGCCGCACGCTTGATGGTAGTGGAAATCCAGCGTGTCTGGCGGTAGAGTTTACCTGACGATATCCACGGAGAAAGCAACGATGAACAACTTCGTTTACAGGAACCCGACTGAGATCCTCTTTGGCCGCGGCATGATTGCAGAGATCACCACACGTGTGCCGGCGAGTGCGCCGGTGCTTTTCCTTTACGGCGGCGGCTCCATCAAGCGCAATGGCGTTTATGATCAGGTGAAGGCTGCCTTGAAGCCTCATCGTGTCGTGGAGTTTGGCGGCGTCGAGGCCAATCCCCTCTATGAAACCTGTCTCACGGCAGTGGATGTGGTCAAACGCGAGCGGATCGGTTTCGTCCTTGCGGTCGGTGGCGGCTCGGTATTGGACGCGGGCAAGTTCATCGCAGCAGCAACCTGCTTCACCGGCGCGGACCCGTGGGATATCCTGCGCACCGGCGGCGGCGCCGTCAAAGCCGCGCTGCCTGTTGGCGCGGTGTTGACGCTGTCTGCCACCGGGTCCGAAGCCAATGGCAATTCCGTCATCTCGCGTCGCGCGACGCAGGAGAAACTGCCTTTCACCTCCAGCCGCTCGTTCCCGGTCTTCTCGGTGCTGGACCCGGAGACAACCTTTACACTGCCACAGAAGCAAGTGCGCAACGGTGTTGTGGACGCGTTTGCACACGTGATGGAGCAGTATATGACCTATCCGGCTGCCGCGCCGTTGCAGGATCGGCTGGCGGAATCCGTGCTCCAGACGCTCACCGAGGTCGGGCCAGTGACATTGGCCGAGCCGCGAAACTACGAGGCTCGTGCGTCTTTCATGTGGAGCGCGACGCTGGCGTTAAACACGCTCATCAGTTGCGGCGTGCCGCAGGACTGGGCCACGCACATGATCGGCCACGAACTGACGGCCTTCTACGGTCTGGACCACGCCGAGACGCTGGCCATCGTCATGCCCGGTGTCTGGCAACACAAACTCGCACAGAAGAAGGCGAAGCTGGAGCAGTATGGCCAGCGTGTTTGGAACGTGACGTCTGCCGAGGCGGCCATCGAGAGCACAGAAGCGTTTTTCAACTTCATCGGCATGCCGACGCGCTTGAGCGCTTACAAGATCTCCGCCGACGAAGCGGCGGAAAAGGTCAAGGCGAGATTCGCAGAGCGCAAGGCGGCCTTCGGCGAACATGGCGACATCGGCCCGGACGCCGCGGCGGCGATTCTGCGTCTGCGCGCGTGAGCTGCCGGCGCGGCTTTTACTTCGTCGCTTGGGGCGCAACTCCAACCGGTTGTGGCGCGATGGTGTCGCCGCGGATGGGTGAGTAATCTTTCTCGACACGCGTCTTCTGGTTGCGCGTGACTCGGACGTCCTGAAAGTAAGGCTCAAAACCGGAAGCGTCCTGCATCACGGGGAGGTTTTGCAGATGGAAGTGCAGATGCGGTTCGTTGGAGTCGCCGCTGTTGCCGCACTTGCCGATCGGTTGGCCGGCTTTCACGGTATCGCCGACTTTCACGCGTAACGAGCCGGGCATCAAGTGCGCAAGCACGCTGAATTCGCTGTCGGAGTGCTTGATCATAATGCAGTTGCCGACGGCGCAGAAGCCGTTTGGCGAGCCAGGTTCGTTGTCAGGCACCCCGTCAATCACCATACTGATGATGCCGTCGGCAGGGGCGAAGATCTCGACGCCGTAGGCATAGTAATCCTCGTTGGCTTTGCCCTCGTTCTTGTAGCTTTTGTTCTGCGGGTCACGGATCACCATATCCAGCGCGCGCCGCTGACTGCGCGCGTTGATGTGGCGATTCAGTTCCGGTGTGATACCGCCCCATCTCACATACCACTCGCCGTTGAACGGCAGCCGCAGGGAAGTCTTGTTGCGTTCGAGCAACGCAATGAGCGGCCCGACCGGCGTTATGTTGAGGGTGGCGATCAAGCCTTTGCGGTCGAGGGTCAACGCGAAGTTCCAGAGACCCTGTTCGGCTTCCACCAACACGCCGGCGCCGAAGTTGTTGACCGCCGAGTCTTTGATCCCGAGCAGTTTGCCGCGTTGAGCGATGATGTTGTGAAAATACGACCGCGCTTTCGCTTCCGGTAACGCTCCACGCAGCGTTGAGGCGAGCATCTGGTGAATCTTGTCCTGGTTGTCGGTGTTGATGTGGACAATCAGTCTCCTGACTGTCTTGGTGTAGTCATTATCATTCGCCGCCGCCGCCGTCGCCGCAGTCGCGCCGAGCAACAGCGCGAGCCACACTTGAGCCACCAGACATCGCCGGATCATATCATCCTCACTTGGCTCCGCATTTCTTCAACACGTCGCAGATGTTTACGGGTTGGCCGCCGAGCTTCTTGCTTTCGTCGTAGGCGGTCATGAACGCGAGGATCTCGATCGTCTCGCGCTCTGGGACGGGAGAGACGCGGGTTTGGAAAAACTTGATCACCTCGACCAGCAGCGGCGCATAGCCGTCGTAAGTGCCGATGTCGGCTTCGCCTTTTTCGCCCTTGGCGGTGCCACCGTAGGGCTTGCTTCCCTTGGTTTTGGCGCCTTCACGGAAGATGCCCGTCCGCCCGCCGCTCCAGGTGCCGGTCACCTCGATCCGGCCGTCGCTGGTCGTGCCGCGCTTGACCGTTTCGCAGCCCGCGCCCATTACGGTGAACAGCGACTCGACGCCATGGATGCCATACCAGAACAAATCCGGATGATGCGGCTCCAGACTGACAGGACTGGATGTCCATGCGCTGAGCACTTTGCCGACAGAACCGTTGCGGACGGCTTGCGTGTTCTTGCCGAATCTCAGCGACGACGCACTGAACACCGGTACATTATTCTCTTTTGCGAGCCGGAAAATCTCCAGCGCATCGCTTAGCGACCCGGCCATCGGCTTGTCTATGAACAGCGGCTTGCCGGCCTTGATGACCGGTCGCGCCTGCGCCAGGTGCGGTCGTCCATCCACACTCTCCAGCATTACTGCATCCACCTGGCTGCAGAGTTCCTCGATGGAATCCACGATCTTGACGCCGAAATCTTTCTGCAACTGTTCGGTGTACTTGTCCACCCGAGACCAGCTCGAGTCGATGTCCTTGCTGCCGCCTTTGAACGCGGCGACCACTTTGGCGCCGGCGACATGATTCTTGTCTTTCGGGTCATTCAACGTTTTGGTGAACGCGATGACGTGCGAAGTATCCAGTCCGATCAGGCCGATGCGGAGATCGGCGCTGAAACAAGTTGCGGTGGCGAGGACGAGGGTTGCGACGAGCAGTGAAGTTATGGTTTTCATAATCTGAAGTCTTGGGTAGAATCATACCGTTATGAACCAATCAATCAACCGTAGAGTTTTCCTCCAACAGTCCGCCACCCTTGGAGCCAGCCTGGCCGCGTGGCGCTTCGCTTCACCCGCCACGGCTGCATCGCCGAACGACAAGCTCGTTGTCGCCGTCATGGGCTGCAATGGCCGCGGCATGGTCCATATCGCCGGCCTGCTCGCCGCGCCGAACGTCGAGATCGCCTACATCTGCGACGTGGACGAACGCGCCCTTGAGAAAGGCATCAAGGCCGTCGCCAAGAAGCAGGGCAAGGAGCCCAAGGGCGTCAAGGATTTCCGCCGCATCCTCGAAGACAAATCCGTGGACGCGCTTTCCGTTGCCACGCCGAACCACTGGCACGCGATTGCCACCATCATGGCGTGCAGCGCAGGCAAACACGTCTACGTTGAGAAACCCGGCAGCCACGATCCGAATGAGTCCGAGTTGATGGTCGCTGCGGCGCGCGAGAACAAGCGCGTCGTCCAGATGGGCAACCAGCGCCGCAGCATGGCTGGCGTCATCGAAGCGATCGAGAAGGTCCGCAGCGGTGTCATCGGCAAGGTGTTGACGGTGCGCTGCTACTACACGCGCAACCGCGACACCATCGGCCACGGCAAGCCCGCGCCCGTGCCGCCGTGGCTCGATTGGACACTGTGGCAGGGTGCCGCGCCCGACCGGCCTTTCGTGGACAACGTCGTCCACTATAACTGGCACTGGTTCTGGCACTGGGGCAACGGTGAACTCGGCAACAACGCCATCCATTCCGTGGACTTGGCGCGCTGGGGCCTGGGCGTCGACGCGCCACGCCGCGTCACCTTCGGCGGTGGCCGCTATCGTTTCCAGGATGACCAGGAAACGCCCGACACCGGCGTCGCGACTTTCGACTATGGCGACAAGCTCATCACGTGGGAGCAGAGCAGCAGCCACAACCGCAAGGCCGATCAGCAGAGCACGGTGAACTTCTACGGCGAGGACGGCATGCTGGCCATGGTCGGCACCGGCTACAAACTCTACGACGTAAAGGGCAAGGAGATTGGCGGCTACAAGACCAGCGGCGAAGGCGACACCGTGCGCGGTCCCGGTGGCGAGAATGAGCACTTCGCCAACTTTGTGGAATGCGTCCGGCAGGACAAGCGCCCGAATTCCGAAATCGGCGAATGCCAGAAGAGCACGATGCTTTGCCACTACGCCAACATCGCCTACCGCACTGGCCGCACCATCAACGTGGACCAGAAGACCGGCAAGATCATCGGTGACCTGAAGGCCATGGCCCTCTGGCGCCGCCCGCAGTATCGCAAGGGTTGGGAACCGAAAGTGTAGCGCGTAGAAACCCGGCGGCATGCTGGCGTTTGGCGTTGGACGGAATCTGCTTGTCACCGCGGCTTGGCCGGCGTAGAGAGGCGTTATGAAAATGCCTCTCGCTTCCGCCCTTGTCCCCCACCGTATGAACCGACGTCGCTTCCTGCAGTCTTCTGCACTCGCTGCGGGAGCAACCGTGCTTGGCGCGCCGGCGTTTCTGCGCGGCCAGAATCTCAATAACAAACTCAACGTCGCCGTCGTCGGCGCTGGTGGACGCGGCGGCAGCAACATGGGCGAGGTCGGCAAGACCGAGAACATCGTTGCACTCTGCGATGTGTTTGAGACGAACATCGAGAAGGCGGCGCAGAAGTTCTCGCAGGCGAAGAAATTCACCGACTTTCGCAAGCTGTTCGACGACGCGAAGAGTTTCGACGCTGTCGTGGTCAGCACCACCGAGCACACGCACGCGCTGGTTGTCATGCGGGCGCTGAAGCACAAGAAGCATGTCTATTGCGAGAAGCCGCTCACGCACGACGTCTATGAGTGCCGCCAGATTCGCGAGACGCTGCGCGGCCTCAAGGTCGCTACGCAGATGGGCACACAAATCCATGCCGGCGACAACTACCGCCGCGTGGTCGAGTTGATTCAGAGCGGCGCGATCGGCCCGGTGCGCGAGGCGCATGTCTGGGTGGACCGCACGTGGGGCCGGCAGAGTCCGGAGGATGCGAAAACCCACGGCGACCGCGTGAGCAGCCAGGAGCGGCCGAAGGAAGAGGAACCAGTGCCAGCGGGTCTGAACTGGGACCTTTGGATCGGTCCTGCGCCATTCCGGTCGTTCAATTCAATCTACTGGCCCGGCTCGAAGTGGTATCGCTGGTGGGACTTTGGCAACGGCACCATGTCCGACCTCGGCAGCCACTGGAACGACCTGCCGTTCTGGGCGCTCAAGCTCGATGCACCACTCACCATCGAGGGCGCCGGCCCGCCGTCGCACCCGGAGATTGCGCCCGCGACCATGAGCGCGACCTACACGTATGGCGCGCGCGGAGAACTGCCGCCGGTGAAACTCACGTGGTATCAGGGTCAGATGAAGCCGCCGCAGTACACCGAAGGCAAAATCCCGCCGTGGAAGAGTGCGGCGCTGTTCGTCGGCGATAAAGGCATGCTGCTCTCCGACTACGGGAAGCACGTGTTGCTGCCGGAAGACAAGTTCAAGGACTTCAAGCGACCCGACCCCTTTATCACGAAGTCGCTCGGCCACCACGCTGAGTGGATTGACGCGTGCAAGACGGGCAAGCCGACCACGTGCAACTTCGAATACTCCGGTGCGCTCACCGAAGCCAACCACCTCGGCAACGTCGCCTACCGCCTCGGCAAGAAGCTTGAGTGGGATACCGTTGCGCTCAAGGCGAAGAACTGCCCCGAAGCCGATGCCCTCATCCGCCGGCCATACCGGAAGGGTTGGACGTTGATATGAGCCAGCGCTGATCGATTCAGCTACAAGTTCTTGCGGCTTACGACGCCCGCCACTTCAGTTCCAGAGTCTGCCCGTGTTGAGCGTGGGCGCGGTCCGTGCAATTGAGCCGGAGCCGCGCGCCGTCGGGTTTCAACGTCGCGAGCACCCAGCCGGACGGCACGCTCTTGCTGAACACGTAGGCGACTGCCGGCAGGTTGATGAAGTGGATGCCGCTCTCGTGGCGCGTGACCTTCCAGACGTGAGAGTGGCCGAAGACATAGGCTTTCACCTGCTTGCGCGGCACGATCACTTCCAGCAACTGCGCGGTGTCGAGCAGGCCGCTCGGCTTCTCACTCTTGCAATCGTCGGGATAGTGGTGTGCGGCGAGGATGGCCGGCTTGTCGGTGTTGGCATCCAGTGTCTGCGCGAGCCACGCCAACTGGGTTTCGCCAAGCACACCGGGCGTGCTGTTGGTTCGGTCGAGCGAGTCGAGCAGGAACCAGTTTGCCAGCGGCGAGCGGACCAGGGAGATGCAGCGGTCGGCACTCGGCCGGCGCGTGGCTTTCGCCTCGGCGAACGCTGCGCGCAGACGGTTGCGAACATCGTGATTGCCGGGAGCGAGGTGGAGCGGGATCTGCGCCGCGCGAATTGGCTGTGCCAATCTGGCAAACGTTGCGTAGTCGCCCACCTCACCTCTGTCGAATGCGCAATCACCAGTGATGAGCGCTGCGCCGGGCCGTTGCGGCAACTCGATGATCTCGCGAACTGCGGTTTCGAAATGCTCGGCCAGGTTCACCTCCCGCGCAACCTTCGCACGATCGGCGGCGATGTGCGTGTCGGAGAGCAGCGCCCACGTGTTCAGGTCGGCGGTCTTTTCCTCAGCCCACAGATGGCGGGGAAACAACAGACTCGCGCTTGCGGCAAGCGAGCCTCTTAGAAATTGCCGGCGTGTGATCGGCGGGATGTAAATGGGCATGGGATCTATTCCAGTTCGGGTGGCACAGCACCGTAACCCCAAGGCGCCTTGGACACCGGGGGCGGGGGCGGTTGCGGTACGGGGCCGGGCGTCATCTCATTAGCCAGCGCGATGCCGGTGTTCGCCATTTGACGGCCGGCGGTGATCTCGAGGTTGCTGTAACCGCTCAGGCGCGTTTCATAGCCGCCGCCGTGCGGGCCGAACGCCTCCTCGGTTGGCACGTAACCGCAGATGCCATTGGCTAACTCGACGGGAAACGTAAACGGGAACTTGCTGCCCTTCTTGATGTCGAGGCCGAACTGCACGAAATACTCCGCCATGTTCGTCACGAACACCGCCGGGCCGACCTGCACAGCCTGCACCTCCACCTCTACCTGCGGTCGCGACTTCATGAGCGCGTCGAGCACCACCGTCTCCTTTGCGAAGGTCCATTCAGTCGCGCCGACTTCCTTCGGGGTTTTCTGGACCAGCTCCAGCGCCTTCTTCACTTTCTCGGGAGAGGGTGGACGCCGCTTGATGTTCCAGACCTTCTGTCGCACATCGAGCGGGATGTCGCTGCCCGCGCCGCGCCGGATCAGCAGCAGCGTCTTGAACGCCTCCGCGCCGACGCGACCGCCGACGAGCTGGCACCATTCCTCAGCCGCGGGGTTTTGTGTCTTGGTGAGGTTATCCACTTGTGTGACGTCGCCGCACGCGCCTTGCATGAAGACCACGGGCAGCGAGGCGTTGCCGGTCGCGCCGCGCAGCGTCTGCTCCATCGCCCAAATCCAGTTCGCCGAGATGCCGCCGGGCGCGGTCGTTGCATGGCAGGAGAAGTTCACCACCACGCCGAGCAGGTTGCCCTTCAAGTCCCACACACCCACGACGCCGACCTGCGGGTCGGTCGGCCCCGCGTAGCCGACGATGTCGGGATAGCCCGCGCCGGGATGCGTGTAGCTCAAGCCGTTCTTCATGCGCATGCGGCGGTTGAAAGCGACCTTGTCCTCGTGGCCGAAGCCGACGGCGACCTTCGCGTCAGTGCGCAGTTCGTTGGCGTACACAACGGCCTCGACGGCCTGCCGCTTGAGCAGTTGCGTGTAACCGGGATTGGACACGATGGACTTGTCGTTGACCAATTCCTTGACCAGTGGAGAGGCGTTGTCGAAATCGCCCGGCTCGCTCATGCCCATGGGCCCCGATGAATGCGAGTGCGACGCGCCGATGAGCACACACTCCGGCTTGATGCCGCAGCGTTTCTCGATTTCGGCGCGCACTTCCTTCACGAAGTGGCGCGTCACGAACAGCATATCCATCGCGACGAGCGCGACACGCTTCTTGCCGTCGTCGAACACGACGGCGCGGACCTTGCACGGGTCGTGGAAAATCCGGTGATAGCTCTTGCCGTAACCGCCGGGCGCTTCCATGCCGATGTCGGGCGTGATGTCGCGCTCGGCGAAGCCGGCCTTGAAGACGGGCGACTTCGGCGCGGGCGCTTTCTGTTGGGCGCTGGCCGGGCTGAACGTGACGGCGATGGCTGTGCAAACCACCACCATGAGTTTGACGAAGTTTCTAGGATTCATGGAATTGTTTCTCCGCAGTCTTCAACCAACGATTTCGGCGATATCGATCATGTAAACCTGGCGGCCGCCATTGTGCGGCGAGTCGAGGATGACCTTCTTCCCGTCACGGCTGCAACATGGATGTGTGTCGCAGCGCCACTCGCCGCTGTATTCCTTCGGCGAGAGGAAGTGGCCGAGTTCGACGCGGCGCCGGGTCGGGATGTGGAACATGTGGACATTCTGGTTCCGCTGCTTGTCGGGATAAGTATCGTTGAGCACCCACTGGTTGTGCGTGCAGGGCACGTGGGTGATGTGGCCGTCGCCGCGGTTGAGCACACCCTCACCGATGACCTCGACGTTGTGCGTCTTGTCCTCGAAGATGCAGAACTTCCACTCGTTGGTTGGCGGATGACCGGCGAAGGCGGTGATGTGTTTCGCGTCGCGCCAGACGAAGTGCGAGACCTTGCCGTTCGGGATGAGTTGATACAAGTCAGTGCCATCCGGCTTGGCTGTGAAGGCGCGCGTGAAGAAACCTCTCCTTCCCGGCAGGGTCCAGCGATGCAGGAAGAAGAACCGCGTGCCATTGGTGTTGATGAGCAGGTGGTTGAACCAGTGCTTCGACTCCGGCTTGAACGCCAACTCCGGCGGGCCGGCGAACGGGATTTTCACCACCTCGGAGAACGGGAGGATCAACGTCTGTTTGCCGGTGCGCATGTCCATGCGCCAGATGCCGGCGTTGTCGGGCGCGAGCACATTGAAATTCGGGTCGGGAATGCCCGTGTAGCCGTAGCCAGGCCGGGTGTCGTTGAGCCGGCGGAAGTCCGGTGCGACCGCCCAGCGGCCGTCGGGACTGAGGCAATAGAACGGGTTTGGCAGCGAGCGCTTCTTGCCGCTTTTCACATCGAGGACGTGGCAGACAAAACGGTCGCCCTCGCGATCGTTCCAAGCCACCTCGCTCTTGCTGCCCGGCACCCACTGAAGCATGCAGCCTTGCTGCCAGTTCCAGGCGCGAGAACTGCCGAGTTCGGTCCACTTGTCGCCGTCCTTCGTATCCACCATGCCGACGCGGATCACGTCGTCCGCCGTCGGTGAACGGCCCTCGAAGTCCACTTCGTTGCAGACCACGAGCCGGTTGGCGGGGTCGAACAGCAGCTTGTCGTAGTAGGCGCGCCAGTGGAACTTCGGGCCTCGGGTGATGGCGCGGCAGGGCGGCAGTTTTTCTTCCGCGGCGCGGGCCAATGCGAAGCCGGCCAGCGGAAGGGACGCAAGCGATCTCAGAAACGACCGCCGGCTTGAATGATGGGGAACGATGGCAGCCATAAATGAATAACGCCGCGAACAGCCGCCGCTGTCAACGTCATTTTTCATCGCTCAACTGAACTCTTGTAATCACGCCGGTCTTCGTTAATCTGCCACGCGTAACAGCAAGGATGTGTGTCACGAATTCTCATCAAAAGGAAAACCTAACATGACTCGGTCCCGGCTTCTGAAATCCCTGTTCACCACGCTCTGCATCGCTCTGCTGGCCGGCTGCGCGACCGCTCCGACCGGGAGCTCTTCTTCCGGCACGCTCGCGCCTGCCGCTGAGCGTCTCGTGGTGGTCATCAGCGTGGATGGATTGGCGGCCTATTACCTCGACGATCCGAAGGCCGACATGCCCACCATCCGGCGGTTGGCCCGCGAAGGCGCGCACGCCACTGGCATGAAATGCGCGATGCCGTCAGTGACGTGGCCGACGCACACAACGCTGGCCACCGGTTGCTGGGCCGGCCGTCACGGCGTGATTGGCAACTCCTATTGGGACCGCGAGGCCGGCAAGAGCGTGCCGTTCATTCCTGACCCGTTGTTCGACAAGGACGAGATTGTGAAGGTGCCGACGATTTACGACGTGGCGCATCGCGCCGGGCTGAAGACAGCGGCGGTTTGCTGGCCCGCGAGCCGCAACGCCAAGACACTCGACTGGACTGTGCCGGACATCTTCCCCAACGACTTGTTCCAGAAATACTCGACCCCGTCATGGCTCGTCGAACTGCGCGCGGCGAACATCCCATTCTGGATGCAGGAGGCGTGGTGCAAGGCTCCAGCCGGCGGTCCGGCGCGCGACTGGATGTATGCGCGCATGGCGGGCCATGTGATACGCACGCACCACCCAAACCTGCTGATGGTGCATCTGATGGATACCGATCATGTGCAGCACGCCCATGGGCCGCAGTCTGAAGAGGCGTATTGGATCTGCAACCACGAGGATGACCGCGTGCGCGACATCTACGAGGCGGCGGTGGCGGCCTTCCCCGGCCGCGTCACGTTCATTGTCGCCTCCGACCACGGCTTCAACCCCTTCACGAAAGAGATCCGGCCGAACGTGAAACTGAAGCAGGACGGCTTGATCAAGATGGAAGGCAACAAAGTCGTCTCGCGCCAGGCGAACGCGTTGGGGCAGGGCGGCAGCACCTTCGTCTACGTGCTCGACAAGGAACGCCGCGCAGAAATCCTCGCCAAACTCGCCGGGGAGTTTCGCAGCGTCGAAGGCATTGAGATGGTCGTCGAACAGAAGGACTACGCGAGATTCGGACTGGTCACGCCCGACAAGGATCCGCGCATGGGTGATCTGGTGCTCTGCGCGAAGGAAGACTACACGTTCTCCGACAGCGCGGCTGGCTCCGCGGTGGTTGTGCCGGTGAGCGGCGGCGTGAGGGGCACTCATGGCTATAACTCGGAGCAGCCGAAAATGCACGCGACGTTCGTCGCGTGGGGCGCGGGCATCCGGCCCGGTGCGAAGCTGACCGACATGGATGCCACTGATCTGGCGCCGACGGTTGCACGCCTGCTCGGCATTGACATGACCGGCACTGACGGCAAGGTGCGCGAAGAGATTCTGGCGAAGTAGAGTCCTCGGCTGATGCTTGCAGTATTTCGCGAAGACGTGGCCGCCTCTTACGTTGATGGTTGCGAACGGTAATTGAATTGTTCCGGCGTGGAACTCATTTCTAACTCATGGAGCTTGCGATGAAAAAATGGTTGATGGCAGCGATCGTGGTGTTGGCACAAACGGCGTGGTTCCCGGCAAACGCTGCCGAGCCGGCTCGCGCCGATATTGTGATTTATGGCGGCACTTCCGGCGGCGTGGCGGCGGCCATCGCCGCGGCGCGCGAAGGCAAGAGCGTGTTTTTGCTGGAGCCGGAGCGGCATCTGGGCGGTCTGACCACCGGCGGCCTCGGAGCGACCGACATCGGCAACAAGGCGGCCATCGGCGGCATCGCGCGGGAATTCTATGAACGCATCCACCAGCATTATGCGAAGCCGGAGTCGTGGACGTGGGAGAAGCCGCAGGAGGTCGCGAAGAACGCCGCAGGCCAGGAGCGCGGCAAAGACCCGCTCGTTGAGAAGACCGGCCGGCCCACGAAGTGGACGTTCGAGCCGCACGTGGCGATGGACATTTACAAGCAGATGATGCGTGAGGCGAAGGTGGACGTTCAGTTCGGGCAGCGTCTCGCGTCCGTGAAGAAGGACGGTGCGCGCATCGTCGAGATTGCGATGAAGAACGGCCGCGTGTTTGCCGGCAAGATGTTCATTGACGCCAGCTACGAGGGCGACTTGATGGTCAAGGCCGGCGTCGCCTACCATGTCGGTCGCGAGGCGAACGTAAAATATGGAGAGACCCTCAACGGCGTCCGCGCCGAGACGCCGTATCACCAGTTCAAGGTGGTGGTGGACCCCTACGTGAAGCCGGGCGACCCGTCGAGCGGATTGCTGCCATTCATCCAGCCGGGTGACGGCGGCAAGCCGGGCGATGGCGACCGCTGCGTGCAGGCTTACAACTTTCGCCTCTGCATGACACAGGTGGAGGGGAACAAGCTCCCGTGGATCGCGCCGCCGGGCTACAACGAAAAGAAATACGAGCTGCTCGCGCGTTACCTCGAAGCGAGCGTCGCTGCCAACAAGCTGCCGCCCGTTGGCAAGCTGATGAACCCCGTGCGAATGCCCAACGGCAAGACCGACACCAACAACAACGGGCCATTCTCCACCGACTTCATCGGCTGCAATTACGATTATCCCGATGGCGATTACGCCACGCGCGAACGCATCTGGAAGGAACACGAGAACTACACGCGCGGCTTCCTCTATTTCCTCGCGACCAACAAACGCGTGCCGCAGGTGCTGCGCGACGAGATGAACTCGTGGGGTCTGGCGAAGGATGAGTTTGCCGCGACGGGCGGCTGGCCGTCGCAGATGTATGTTCGCGAGGCGCGGCGGATGATTTCCGACTACGTCATGACCGAGCACGATTGCCGTTGGGAGCGGAAGGCCACGGATGGCGTCGGTCTCGGTGCCTACGGCATGGACAGCCATAACTGCCAGCGCCTCGTCAAGAACGGCCACGTCGAGAACGAGGGCGACGTGGAGGTTGGTTGCCGCGGGCCGTATCCGATCTCTTATCGCTCCATCGTGCCGAAGGCCAGCGAGTGCGACAACCTCTTCGTGCCGGTCTGCCTCTCCGCGACGCACATCGCCTACGGCTCCATCCGCATGGAGCCGGTGTTCATGATCCTCGGCCAGTCCAGCGCGGTCGCGGCGGCGATGGCAATGGATGACGGCGTGACGGCACAGAAGGTCTCCTACGAGAAACTCGCCGCGAAACTCAAGGCGCAGGGCCAGATTATCTCCAACGAAGGTTTCCCCGCCCATCAGCCGCGCAAGGTCGTGGTGCTCGACGCCGGCAAGCTCGCCGGCATTGTTGTGGACGACACGCAGGCAGTGATTACGGGTGAGTGGGCTGGCGGCGCAAGTGCCGGTCCGTTCGTCGGCGACGGCTACATCCACGATGGCAATACCGACAAAGGCCGGATGCGCGTTCGTTTCACGCCGAAGCTGCCCAAGGCTGGTCGCTACGAGGTGCGCATCATCCACTCGCCGCTCAACAATCGCGCCACCAACGTCCCCGTCGTCATTCATGCCGCCGATGGCGAGAAGACCGTCGTCGTCAACCAGCGCCAACCGCTCAAGAACGGCCAGTCGCTGAAGCTCGGCGTCTTCCAGTTCGACGCCGGTGCGGCCGGCTGGGTGGAAATTCTCAACGACGGCACCAACGGCCACGTCATCGCCGACGCCATTCAGTTCGTGCCGGTGCCGTAGCGCGTGGGGGAAGGCGTGCGCCGCCGTCGCCTCCGCCCGCCCGACACGGACCTCACTCTGCGCCGCAATGGCCGGTTCGTTCAGGACTTCTTGTCGCCTATTCGCACCAGTGCGTAAATGATCGCCGTCGGGATTCCTGCCACCAGCGCCAGTGCGACAAAGATGCCATGCCCTTCGCCGCGTTTGCGGATGTCCGTGAATATCCAGACCGCGAGGAGGATGTTGATCGTTATCACCAATGCCAACAACCCCGCGCAAACGAAGCCGCAGCACCTGACCGGACACTTCGGGCCCATCGCCGCCGGCGCTGCCTTTTGAGGTGCCAATGGGCATACCGCGCAGGGTCCCGGCGCAGGCTTTGCATCCGGGCGATTCAATCCCGGCACCAGACGCTGCAGCACCCTCTGTTGCTGTTCGGTCATCTCATTGATGCGCCGTTCCAGTCGGTTCAAGCGCTCATCCAGCGCGGCACGTTCCCGGTCTTGGGCCGCTACTGGCGTCGTCCCCGTTCCCAACACCAACCCGGCCGCCAACAGCGCCGGGCACAACCACTGCAATAACGTTTTCTTCATCATAAAACCTCCACTACTGCTTGAACTATACATTCACTTCCCAGCCTGGCAAATCCTCTCATATGTCTTCAGTTCTCA